>NZ_CAAHFB010000002.1 GCF_900880625.1 Halorhabdus rudnickae | reverse complement strand
GTGGTTCTGTGAAGACAGCGTGGGGCATCGCAGAAAGGTCAATCGGCCGGTTAGCATCGTGGACGACATTGTCGATCGCGACGCGCGTCTCGTAATCGCCTGAGTGTTTGAACATCGCGTTACCCGCGATGTCGCCCTGGGCCCAGACGTTCTCCGCACTGGTCTGCAATCGTTCATCCGTCAGAATGAACCCGCGGTCGTCCGTCTCAATCCCGGCTGCCGCAACGTCGAGTGTGTCCGTGTTCGGTCGTCGGCCCGCCGCGACCAGCACCTCTTCGCCCTCGACGGTGATCGCGTCGTCGTCTTCGCTCTCAGCGGTGACCCGGACGGAACCGTTTACCGATTCGACGGCAGTCGCGCGATACCCGGTGTGAACCCCGTGACGATCGCGTGCGATATCGGTGAACGTCTCGCTCACGTCGGGATCTTCCCGGCCAAGAAGGGTCTCACCGGATTCGATGATGCGCACGTCTGTCCCCAGCGTTTCGAAGAAGTAGCCCAACTCGACAGCGATATATCCGCCACCGATGATGACGAGGCTCTCGGGTTGTTCGTCGAGATACAGCGCTTCACGACTGGTGAGATACTCGACCGAATCGAGGCCGTCGATCGGCGGCACGAGTGGACGACTCCCGGCGGCGACGACGACCTTGTCACCGCTGACGCGCTCGCCGTCGACCGTGACGGTTCGCTCGTCCACGAAGACAGCCTCGTCATTGTATAGCGTGAGATCGTCCTTCTCGCGGTAGGCCTCTTCCATACCTTCGGCGAGTCCCGAGAGCGTCTCGTCCATGTCGGCGATGATAGCCGAGAAATCCACGCCCTCAAGCGAAGCATCGAGGAAAAATCGATCAGCTTCCCGGACATCCTGGGCAGCACTGGCAGCCTGAATGAGCATCTTCGAGGGGTTGCAGCCCCGGTTGAGACAGGTGCCGCCAAGTGGTCCCTTCTCGACCAGTGCCGTGTCCAGTCCCGCATCAGCCGCGGCTGCCGCAACGTTGTTCCCGGTCCCACCGCCGATCACGAGGACGTCGTAGTGAACCATTCAATTGGCCTCCTCGCGATCGAACTCGGCGTCCCACCTGAGGAGTGCTTCGACTGCGGGTTCGAGTGCTGCGCCGCGATCGGTCAGTGAATACTCGACCCGGACTGGCTGATCGCTAACGATCTCGCGGGCGACGAGACGTTCGTCCTCCAGCGAAGAGAGGCTCTCCGAGAGCATCTTCGAGGAGATCCCGTCGAGCGAGCCTTTGAGATCGCTGAATCCCAGCGGACCGTCTTCGAGCAGGTGGTAGACGATCCGGAGATGCCACTTCCGTCCGGTGACCGTCTGGATGTTATCGAACGCCTCGCTGGGTTCGAAAAACCGCGGTGCGTTCACCGTCGTCCGCTCTGGAACGCTCGTCGCCGTCTGCGCGTCGGAACTCATGGTGTGGCTCACAATGGTACCGGTAGACTACTTAATATAGCTCGCGCGAGCAATGGGGGTCCGGACCACCACAAGTTTCAAATAGGAGAAGAAAACTGACGGATCACGCCCGGCGAGTACTGCTCGAAGGACGGAGAACGCGATCGAGCCGTGGTCAGAACGTGATGATCTCGTAGTCGTCGTCTACCAGCGAGCGAATGCTCGGGTGACCGTCGTGATCGTCCAGCGTGACGACGCCTGCGTCGGCGACTGCATTCGAGACCCCGAACGCGCCGGCACAGAAGTCACAGACCGACGTTTCCTCACGAACCGCCTGGTAGAGTTCATGGTAGTCGTTCTTCGGGTCTTCGAGTTCGGGGATCCACTGCGTCCCGGCCCCGTCGAAGATCAACTCGACCTCGTCACCCTCGGTCTGGGCGAACTCCTTGGCGGTTTCGAGGCCATTGACGAGTCGGCCGGTGTCTGCGTGTGATTCCGTTCCTGCCAGGATGACGACTGCTGCGTTTGTCATTGCAAGCGTCGATGGTGGCCAGACACACTAAATTCCGCGCGAACGTTCAAGTAAGGGAGTGACACGGCCGTAACTGCCAACCGACCACCCGCTCAGTGATGCCGATGACCGTCGTTGCCGCGCGTGAATTGACCGGTAAACGCCCGCTGGACGACCTCGGGCAATGCTGGATGGATGTGAACGGCCTCGCGAACATCCCGGACGGTCCCGGAACCAGACTTCATCGCGACGACGACCTCCTGAACGAGCGTCGAGGCTTCGGGACCAATGATGTGACAGCCGAGAATTTCGCCATCGGGATCGATCAGGACCTTCACGAATCCTTCGGCGTGCATCGCGTCACCACGGGCAGTGTCCCCGTACTGGTACGTGTTCGTCGCGTACTCGCGCTCTGCGGCCCGGAGATTGCTCTCGGTCGCGCCGACACCGGCCACCTCGGGCGAGGCGAAGACAGCAAATGGCATCGCCGTGTAATCGACAGCCTGCAGCTCGCTCCCGAAGATGTTGCGGGCCGCCGTTTTTGCCTCGTGGTTGGCGTTGTGTTTCAGCAGGTACTCTCCGACGATGTCGCCCAGTGCCCAGACGCCGTCGGCGTCCGTCCGGAGGTAGTCGTCAGTTTCAACGAACCCGCGGTCGTCTGTCTCGACCTCGGTCGCGTCGAGGTGCAACGTGTCCGTGTTCGGGACACGGCCGGCCGCGACGAGGAGTTCGTCGCCGGTCACTGTCACCGGCTCGCTGTCCTCGACGACACCAAGATCATTGCCGTACTCGTACGGTCTGGCTTCCAGCGTGATCTCGCCGTCGTCCTCGCTGACTGCCGTCGCCGTGTGGCCGGTGTGGACGGTGAATCGATCGGCGTACCGCTCAGTGAACGCCGTCGCGACCTCCTCGTCGGCGTCGGGAAGCAAGTGTGGCCGGCGGCCGACGATCGTCACGTCGCTGCCGAACGTGCCGAAGAAGTGCCCGAGTTCCGCCGCGATGTACCCGCCGCCGACGATCACGAGGTGTTCGGGCGGCGATTCGATCTGGAGCGCTTCGGTGCTGGTCAGATACTCGACGTCCTCGATTCCGTCGATAGATGGGATCGCCGGCCGCGTTCCTGCGGCAATCAGTATCGTCTCCCCCGCAGGCGTGCGCCGTCGTCCTTACCGCCGGAGACCTCCAGCGTGCGATCGTCGACGAAGCGGGCCTCGCCGTCGAACAGCTCGTGGCGATCCGAGGATTCCAGGCCGCGACGGATCGACGCCGCGTCCTCGCCGACCTCCTCGTTGACTTCTCGAACGATCTCCGTAAAGTCGACACCTTCGACGGTCGCGTCGATCTTGAACTCGTTTGCACGTTCAATCGTCTCCAGAACGTCGGCGTGATACAGGAGGAGTTTCGACGGGATACAGCCGCGGTTAAGACAGGTACCGCCGAGCGGTCCCTTCTCGACGATAGCGACGGACTGACCCTGATTGACCGCCACATTCGCCACGTCGAGTCCCGATCCCGAACCGATGACGACGAAGTCAAATTCATCCATACCGGAACGTCGGGCTACTCGCCCATCAAACAGAGTGCTACGTCACGGTAACCCGCTCGTGAGGAAGAAAGTGATATTTGCATAAAGGTAGGTGCTAAATAGAATATTGTTTTTATAATAGTGGTCTATCATACGGCATATGAACCACGAAGCGGATAGTTCGAATTCATCTATGATGGCTCTTTCTCTTTCAGTACCCCCTTCAGATCCAGATTTATTTAAACACAAAGCGACGAGCGACCTCCTTCTGTTTTTATCTAACTACCGATTCAGTGACTTCTCCCTGCGAGAACTTGCAGCGCAGGTCGGTCATCCCCACCAGTCTATCCGACGAGCAGTGAACGTTCTCAGTGCGAATGACTTGGTCGTCGAATCTTCCGAAGGCAACCAGCGACTTGTCCAGATCAACAGACAGCGCCTGTCTATCCCAGACGATCCAATCCTCCACATTCCCCAATCAGAGTATCACCAACCGGTCAAAACTGCGGTCACGGAACTCCGTGAGAACATCAACGACGTCGTCGGCATCATTCTCTATGGGAGTGTGGCTCGGGGCGAGGCTGACCGACGAAGCGATATCGATCTCTGGGTGCTAACACGTTCTGGGCGGGCGGAAAGCCAACGAGAAGCGAATGCAATTGCCCGTGACCTCGAAGACAGGGAGTTTGATGGTGACCGATATGCCTACGATATTGATGTTGAGGCCGTCCAAGCGATCCCGGCATACACCGAGGATATCCGGGAGATCGTCGTGTCAGGAATTCCAGTCTACAAGACGAGTGACTTCGAAACCGTCGAGAATCTCCTCTTGGAGGAAGGAACTGCTGATGAATAGCGACGTGTCGACAGCTACTGTTCTCGTGTAGGTCTGTGCCTAAGTGTTCACACATAGGGGAACAACTTATCAAACCGGCCCGTGTATCCTCCTATTATGAGTCAGGAATCGCTCGACGAAACAATCAAATTCCGTGCTGGCCCGCTCAAGGAAGCGGCAACCGAACTGGATTCCGTCCATCTGGGTGGCATCAATATCAGCGAACTCGCACGGGAGGGGCTTACGCAGTTGCTTCGGCAATCGATGACGGACGACGACAAAATCGCGATTTATGAGCGCTATTCGGCAGGTGACCTCTCGAAGGACGCTGCTCGAGTGCTCCTCGGTGGCGAACTCGACCTCCTCGAAGAGGATATTGATGCCTTCCGTGAGGCTGCCGCTGACGACACTAGTGACTATCTCGTCTAAATGGCTAGCGCCGACACACGGTATCCGATCCTCGTCGATACGGACACGCTGATTGCTGTTGCGAATAGCTCCTTGTGGCCTCAAGTCAGTGGACACGTCAGCCTCACGACGACAAACGTCTGTAACCAGGAACTCAAGCAGCACGTCGAAAATACGCACGACACCGCACCAGAGGGAAGCCGCACATACCGGCTACATTACGGGAGTCGTACTGTGCTTGATGCGCTCGAAGATGACGAAACACCACTCACCCAAGTGACGAGCGTGCCACGGCCCCACGGAGCGGACGCTGGCGAGGAATCGCTCCGACAGGAAGTGGTACAGAATCCGGAGGCTATCGACTACGTCATCTTGATGGACGCAGTGGGCCGGCGTTCGATTCGCCGCGTTGTCGACGACCAAGACGAAGATATCCGTGTTGTGACACCGCCGTTCCTGTTCTATATCCTCTACGACAACGAGCTCATTTCGCGTCGTGAGTTCTGTGAAGCGTGCGGGGAGCTGTTGGAACGTGAGGGCTGGACCGGATACAACGCTGTTAAAGCTGTGTGGGAGGGAATTCCGATTGATTGTAGCGATATTCTGGACGACCACCTACTCCCGTGACGAACCCGTATGAATCAGAACCCTTCATCGACACGCGACGGTACGACAGCGCTCACGAGTTCCTTCGATCGCTACCTGCAAGACAAGGGCAAGGGCCGTGGGGGCGAGGGCGGGAACTACCGCCGGAACGTCGCCCGCGAACTCGAGCGATTCGCCGAGTGGGCAGCCGGCGACCGCGGAGACGACTGGACCGGGATCGTCCCCAACGATGTCGAGCGTAAACCCACCTTCGAGGATCTCGACGAACGCGTCTTCCGTGAGTACGCCCGGCATCTCGCCGGCGATCGGGGACTCAAGCAGAACACTGTACAAACCTATTATCGCTATATCTCTGCGTGGTGCGGCTGGTGCGTCAACGAGGGCTATCTCGAAGTGCATTACGCCCAGCGGGCGAGTGCGATGGCCCCACTCCCCGAGGATGACGCCCGCAAGCCCGGCGATCAGCAAGCCTGGACGTCCGAGCAGCGCCACGCGCTTACCCGCCACGTCGACGAGCGAGCCCGCGACGCCATCGAAACGTACACGACACTCCCGGAGGATACAGATCCTCTCGACAAGCAGCGGGCGCGATACACGGCACTAAAAGCTGCTCGTGATCGTGCCCTCGTGTTCGTCCTCGCGTACACGGCTGTCCGTGTCGGAGAACTGCTCCGGGATCCGAACGACCCACGCCGGCGCGGCGTCCGCTGGGAGGACCTTTCGCTCGACGACGGGAGTATGGATGTCTACCGGAAGAAACAGCAGTGGGACGCCGCGAGTCTTCCCGACCCGGTGATCTCGCCGCTGCGGAGCTACCGTCAGCTGATGGACCCACCAACGGACCGCTGGCCGGTGTTTCCGACATTCGATCAGCGGACGCTCGCAGGGCTCGTCCAGGATGAACTCGCCGACCGAGGAGAACGCCCGGATGGAATCGACGAGCGACGTAACGAGTACGCTCGTGACCTTTTGTTGGCGCTCGACGAGGATATTCGCGCTCCGTCGATCACGACCGATGGTGCCCGGTCGATTCTCCAGCGACTATCAGAGGCCGCAGAGATCGACATCGACCATCCGAAGCACGACTATCTCGCTCCCCACGGCGGTCGACGTGGCATGGGTGAAGTCCTCGTCCGCGCGTTCGGGTACACCGTGGCAGCCCGTTACCTCGACAACTCAGAGGAGATGGTCCGCGAGCGCTACTCACATATTGAGGCCGGAGAGTTGGGCGATGTCGCAACAGAGGCTCTGGACGAAATCGATAGTGATTCAGAATAGCGACTACGGACAATACCCTCCTCAGCCAGAGTTACCTTTTCAAGACACTATCGCGAAATTGCCTAATTGAATGGACGATGCATCGAATGCTGACCAACGGGAAAAGCAGCCCGCGACCACAGAGGTTCTTTCAGTTAGCGACCTGAACGAGCGGATTGCCTCCTTCATCGAACAGTCGTCTGAACTCCAGGCCGTCCGCTGTATCGGCGAGGTCACTGATTTCCATCAGAACAGTACTGCGCTCTACTTTACGCTCACCGACGGCGACGCTGAGCTTCCCTGTATGATCTGGGCGAACCGCTACCGGGAGATGGATGCTGACCTCAAGGACGGAACCGAGGTCATCCTCGAGGGCGATATCGACTACTGGGTCGAAGGTGGGAAAATCGACCTCAAACCGTGGGAGATGATCGTCGTCGGCGACGGCGACCAGGCAGCTGCCGTTGAACGACTGCGAAGCGAACTTGAAGAGCGTGGCTGGTTCGACGACGAGCAGAAACAGCGCCCGCCGGCGTTCCCGGAGCGGGTCGGTGTCGTAACCTCACTCCGGGGCGACGCTCGCTACGACATCCAGAACGCGATCCACGAGCAGGATCCCACCGTCGATATCCTGGTGAAGGACGCAACCGTCCAGGGGTCGGAGGCACCGACGTCCATCGCGAACGGGATTCACCATCTGGACCGTTCAAAGGACGTCGACGCAATCATCGTCGGCCGCGGTGGTGGGAGCGATTCGGATCTCCAGGCGTTCAACACGGAGCGGGTCGCAGAAGCGACTTTCACCGCGAACACGCCGATTGTGACTGCCATCGGCCATACTGACGACCAGTTGATCGCGGACCGGGTGGCGGATATGGCCGCGATCACGCCGACGGCCGCCGGCGAGTACATCGCGAAGTCGCGGAATGACTTCCTCGCTAGCGAGATCGAACCGTTGGAGCAACAGCTCGAGGCTGCCTACGAAACCTTCGAGCAGGAGCACGAACACGAACAGGAACTGGCTGAGGCAGTCGAGGAGGCGACCGCTCTCGAGGGCCTTCCGACGGTCTATTACAAGGCCACGATTGCTGTCCTCCTCCTGCTGTTATTGCTTATCACCGCCCTCTGGCTTGGAGTGATCTGAGAATGCCGAAGGATCCCGACATCAAACGGCAAATGGACCGGGTCAAAGAGATCATCGACCGGCTCGATGCAGACGACGTGTCGCTCGAGGACGGCCGTGAGCTATACGATGAGGGTCAGAATCTGCTGTCCGAAATCCGAGAGCGGCTCCAAGACGGGGATGGTGAAGTCATCGAGATCGAGTGATCGGCGCGGCAGTCGGCAAATCGTCCGGATTAACCAACATTTCACCGGGATGCTCTGTCCTGTTGGTTAATAACTGTGCCCGCCCAGATACAGCCTGCACGCTTAACTACCCAGTATCTTCGAAAATGGCCACTACCACAGCTGGACCCAGTTGGGTGGTCACTTGTACCCGTTCCACCGGCGATCCTTATCGTCCCAACGGGACCGGATCTTAAGGCCTGGCTTAATGCCTCTCCATAACTCGCCCCGAAGGACGATTGATCCATACACCTCTCGCAAAATAGTGTATATGGAAAATGTATATAAACAGTACTTTTTTATAGGTATGGATTAAGTATATTTAGATGTAGCATGGCTCGAGCGAGTCTCGGTAGTAGGGGCATTGATCCCGATGGGGAAAACGGGCCCACAACGTCAATTGAAACCTGGCTTAAAGAGGTGAGTAAAGCACTCAATCCGACCGAAAGTGAGGATCTCTCCGAGCTTGGAATCTATTCAGTTCACGAGCACGACTCTGCCCGGACAATCACTCTTCCCCAAGGAGCATCGGAATTCGATGACGTAACAACAGTCAAGCAATACTACTTCGAAGGCGAAGAGATCCCGCTTCTTCTCATCGCTCCGATCAAGATCTAGTCGTCAGTTGGAATCAAGTCCGTCGACCTGAGATCGGAGTACATTGAAGAGGATAGTAAACGAGTCAAGTTCTTCTTGAAGCCAGTCGTATTTCTGTTGGGGGAGACGCATTTAAGCCGCGCAAACTCGTTTTCGCTACTCGATTCTGTGTCTCCAGAAGTCGTCGATAAATCAGTGTTTAATATCATATCCACTCAGACTGATCCGGGAATATACCCCAGTAGAATTCGAACTTCTCTAGAGAACTTGGAGACTTTGAAGAACTACAAATTCATTACAATTCTCTAACTGTTTTTGAGCACGCTCGTCCTGCGCACTGATAATGTGTGCGCAGACTTCGACCGGGAAGACGTCGGCCAGTACTGGTGAAACGACTTCTGTGGTCCGTGTAATTCATCGATCCGTCGGCCCGATTCTCCTGTCGCTGTTGCCACTGCTTCTGTTTGTCGGCACGGCGGCCGCTCAATCGAACAATTCGACTGCGGGGACCGGATCCGCATTCTGCGGGACGAACATGGCCGCCACGATCGAGAACATATTCGCCATCATCCAATTCGGGGGCCCGCTCATTGGCGGTGTTCTCGCCCTCGGTGCCACTGTGGCAATTCCGTTTACGCGACGGTCTGATTGGAAAAAGGAGATGAAGACGGTCCGCAATCAGGGCCTACTCTGGGGTGTTATCGTCGCGCCACTCGGTACGGAGATCGTCCAGTTCATTCTCAACAATATCGTGGTTGGTGGGACAAGCTGTGGATTCTGACGGGACATCCGGGGTCGTACTCATGATGCTCCTCATCTCTCCTCTTGTCGGTGCAATCGCGGTCGGACCAACAACCGCCCATCCTCCGAACAGTACGGATCACGATGTCTCAGAGGAGACGTTCAATAAACTCTGGTCCGCCGATCAGGATGGAACGAACGGTACGACGAAGGATAATGAATCGGCAATGGAACAACTCGGGAACGGAACGGATATCCCGTTTGATTCGCCACCCCAGGCCGTCGAACAGTGGAACCGAGGAGAACATCAAGAGTTCCCGGCAACAAACAGCTCCGTATCGATCTATCCACCAGATGCCGACCTCACTGACGAGCGATTCATCCGAGAAGCGTACATCGAGATATTTTCCGTCCAACCGGCGACGCACGCTCGACTCTCTCCGTCACATCAACCACTGTACGTTGCGCCAAACGGAACCCTTCGTGGAACAGTCGATTATCGGGTCGCCGTCCCACCGGACGATACTTCCGGCGATCGACGCGTCTTTTGGAGTCTACGGGACCACCATATCGAAGAGACGACGCTGTTCGTCGACGGTGCGTACAACTCGAGTGCTCCAGGATCACATACGCCAGCACTCTCATATACCCTGGACGATATCGCTGGCCTCAGTCAGCAAGTAACCCTGCAGGCAAACATCTCTGTTCGACTGCAAAAGACTGTCCAATTGTGTACCAACCACAATCTCGACGGGGAGTGCGCGAACTGGTGGACGTCAGTTTCCTATCCCACGGAAGAGGTCACAGTATCTGATTCGGTCCAGGTCACGAAATACGAACTCGTCGTGGTGGGCTTCATGGCCCGGTACCCGAACGGCGATCTCGGACTGGTCGTCTTCAAAAACCAACCATGGCTCGGCCATAAACTCCCCAATGGAGATGTACGGGGAGTCTGGCGCTTCTATTCGGCCCGCGACAAAGATTGGGATACGCTCGTTGTGGATTCAAACGATGGACAGCGGACGATTCATTCACCGCTGCATCCGCTCCAGGTCAACGCCTATCCTATCGAGACAGGACCTACACCGACGCCACGCCGCAACGTAACGATCCTCGATGTCTACGGACGGCAGATAGAGCCACCACAGCTCCCCGACAAGGTACAGCTTGACATCCTGAGCGAACCCTACACGGCCAGCTTCGGCATCGCGACTCGAACGAAGACGGAGGAGAACCTCTCATCTGTTCGTGCCTGGGGATTAGTTCGTGGCGTCCACGCAAACCGGCCGACAGAGCAGTTCGGACGGGTCCAAATCCACGAGAGTAACCTGACGCTGTCAGTACGGAACGCAACAGAGCGGACAGCGACGGTACAGGTCTGTCTCGAACGCGCGACGGACGGCACTCCGATCAACACGGCACGGCGGGACGGCTACGTAGTTGTCAACGATCGCCGCCTGAATACGAGTGAGAACGGTACTGTGACTGTCACCCTGGAACGACCGCCAGACGGTGTTTCCGCCCGGTACGAACCCGGACACTGGTGGCAGAATCGGCCAGGGTATACGGGCGATACTGCGACTGCCCTACTTCAGGGCCCGATTCTGCAACTACTGGCTACACTGTTCCGCTTCAGTGTCCCAGTCTCGCTGTTTCTCTTGGCGGTATTCATAATTGACCGATTCACGGGGTGGCGAGTCTGGCCACCATGGAGGGGACTGTGACTGACAATACCTCATCACCGACGGTCGAAGCGTCCGCAAAGCAGTCAATCAGTCGGCGCCAGCTGTTGGCGTATACCGGTGGGACCATCATCGCTGGGGTAGCCGGTTGTTCCGAGAGTACGAACGAGAACGAAACAGCGACGAATCAATTCACTCCACCCGCGGAGTCAGTGTTTGAGGATGTCGACATAGAGGGTCCGAATCTTGTCGTTACGCTTCCCCAGGATCACGATATTGATCGGATCAACCTCATTGATCCAGATGGGAACTTGTTCAGACAGACTGGCGTCGCAGAAGGGGAAACGAGAGCAGAACTCCAGATCGTCTTCAAAACCGGCGGATCGTACACGGCCGGCGAGTATGATCTCGTCGCGGTTTCCGGTGAATCGTCTGCATCACTCCCCATCGAACTCCGCCCAGAAATCAACGTCGTGGCTGTTGAACCTGAACTCGCTGAGGACGATCAAAACAGCACTGGTGGACTGATCGTAACTCTCGAAAACGTCGGAACTGGACCGACGTGGATCTACAATATTGGATTCAGAAATACACCTTATCCGAACGCACCGGAGGTAATCGAAGGAGACAGTTTTGTGGATACGGTCTTTGAACGACCTGACAATCCATCCGATGAATTCCTCGCTCCCGGGATAGAGAGAGAATTCCTCAAGAAACGACGTGTTCTCGTCTTCAGCGATACCGACGAAGTCTCTTGTGAAGGAGATACCGCCGAGCTAGCTGTCATCGTGCAAACCCCTCACGGTGATTTTGAGCAACCGATCCGGGCGAAAATTTCTGGAGGGTATCATGTACGTGATCAGGCAGCCATTCAACATTCCTGCAAGAACGTCAAGATCGAGCTGTTGGATGGAGGTGAGGGTAATGCGTAGTATTCGGACGTATGCTACTAGGCTAACTATTTGTGTATTAGGATTAGTAGTCCTTGAGAGTATACCAGTCGTAGCCCAAAGTGATGGAGATAGTGGAGAAGGTGGCGGTGTCTTAGGCGATATCATTATCGGTGCAATTCAGGAATTGCTCAGAATACTGTTTACTCCGATTAGGACGGTTATCGAGACTCATGGAGACGCAGTTCTACAGACAGTTGTAGGAACTCCTCATCCTGATGCGGTATTCAACCAGCCGACCAACGGAGCTTGGCCTACTATCCACGGGTACTATTGGGATACAATCATCCCATTGACATTATCCCTTTTTGGATTAGCTATTGGGGTAGTGATATTTCTTGAATCCACAAGCCACCTGTTCAATGGATTTCATCGATCAAAGCTCAAGAAGCGGGCATTTGCTGGCTTATTGGGGGTACTTTCTTGGTGGTGGATTGCTGCTCTCTCCCTCCAGTTCATGGATGCTTTATCCAGATTTCTCATTCCTACTGTGGCTGACGTCACGTTATTCCAAGAGCTATCTTTTGGCGGGATGGGCGTTCTCGGTACAGTTGTCGCACTATCTGCGAACTTCCTGCTATTCATCTTGATTGGCCTGATCTATCTCGCTCGCCATGTAGCCCTCTACTTGTTCGTCCTCCTCATGCCGCTCCTCATCGTCTTCTGGATTCCCGGCGTGGGGCCGTTCTCACTGGTCTCGAAATTCATGAAGAAGCTGGCCGGGTTCTACGTTCCCTTCTTGTTCATGACGGTGCCAGTTGCACTGCTCTTCCGACTCGGTGATCTTCTCGGAACCAGTATTGGCCCGTCAGCCGGCGAGTTCGGAGCTTGGTTGACAGCGCTCATCATTCCGTTACTCGCGGTCGTCTCTCCACTTGTCTTGTTCTGGCAGGCTGGTGCCCTCTTCTTCATGGCTGATCGTGTCTCTCAGCATATGTCTGCCCAACGGGCCCGTACGCGGGTATCAAACACCCGAGGACGGATCCAGACAACCAAGCAAGGAGGGAAGAACTTCGCCCGTGGAGTACGCGATCAGCCGGCTGTTGCGACGGACGGGCAGTATCTCCTGAATTCGGGGAATTCTCGAGCCCATGCAACTGGCCAGCGGTTGAATCAAGCAGGGTCTCGGCTTCGGGACGTGCTGGGAAACAGCGGGGATGGTGGGACCGGCGGAAACAGCGGGAGCACGTCTCCAACCTCCACGACGGAGGGGTCTGGGGATGGGGACCAGAGTCAACACGGGCAAACGTACGATCGTTCACAGACTGATCAACTTCGCGATCCACAGTCTCGGCGCCGAGATCGCCATTCGCGGGATGAACAACCACGATACATCCACTAGTACATATGAACGGCGTCACTGATCCAGCAAAGCGCATTCCGAAGTCGCTCGGCACCGATACCCAGTTCCTTGGGAAATACACGTTGACTGATTTCGCTGTTGCAGGTCTTCCTGGAGTCTTTGTTGTTCTCCTCGTTCAGATCGTCGTTCCGTCGTCGTTGACTGTCTGGGGGATTCAGATAACTGCACTCACGATTCCACTCGCAGTCCTCGCAATCGCCGTGGGTGGGTTGTTCGTTTACCTGACACCAGAATACACAGACAGTCTCGATTGGCTCGGCCTGTTCGCGAACTTCCAACGTAGCGACACCGAGGTTACTCACGAAGAGGCGAAAGAGTACACCCACGTCGAACGGGTCCATTCCCGTTACGACGCTATCGAGCGGACTGATGGTGGGGTCGTCGGTACGATACAGGTTACCCCACCGACGATGGCCCTCGCGACTGACGACGAGTGGGAGCAAAAGACGAACGCCTTTCAGGACTTCGTCAATACGACGGTCGAGTTCCCGATTCAGATTTACTCGACGACACGGGGGTTTCCGGCGGCCGAGTACATCAGTCGGTACGAGGATCGGCTCAGCGATCCGGACGTCAAATCTAACGAGAAACTGCAGGCACTCATCCAGCAGTATATCGACTGGTATGATAGAGAGTTAGCCCAGCGGCAGATGACGATCAGGGACCATTACATCATTATCCCAGTACAGCCTCGGGAAGTCCGCTACGAACGGAAGAGTTTGATAGAGAAACTCGCTGGAATCCCCGTTCTCGGTATACTCGTCCAGATCTGGACGGCTCCACCGAAAGAAGAGGAACGTGCCGTCATGCTTGAAGAACTCGACGAGCGACGGCGGCGAGTGGAACGTGGCCTCCGTGGTATCGAGGGCTGTGATACGCGCGTTGTCGACACGACTGAGTTGACACAGTTGATCGCGGAGTACTGGTCTGGTACCGAGATCGAGTATGGCAATCCTGAACAGGTGCTTCGTAGGGCTCCACTAATCACCAAACCATGATTCGAGACTTTCTCCCCTTCGGTAACGAGAGTGATTCGTCGAGCGAACAGACGGAAATCGATACCCACGACAAAACAGTCGACGAGCCTGACGACGAACAGTCGTCCGAACCCGCACTCACCGTCGAGTACGACGCAGAAGGTGAAAACCTCGACGGCATTCCCAAAATCCATCAGACCGTCATCTCGCCGTCGAGTATCGAACGGATGCCGAGTGCGATTCGTACCGGCGACCAGTGGGCGCAAAGCTTCTGGGTCGGGGAATATCCCGATGCGCCGATGGACGGCTTCCTCGAAAAGTTGTACGCGGCTGCCGAGACCCAGCAGACGGACATTAGCATTCATATCGATCCCCGTGACACACGCGAGACGCTGGATTCGCTGGAGAACAAGATCGAGGACCTCGAAGCCGACTACGAATATCTCACCGAGAAACACCGTGCGAGCGCGCGGGGCGTCGAGAAAGATCTGGAGGACCACCAGGAGATGTATGATGTCCTCCGGAATACGACAATGCAGGCGTTCGACGTCTCGATGTATCTCACAGTGAGAGGTAATAAACGTGAGACTATCGGTGCCGAGTCGGTGTCGACGACGGCCCGGCAAGCGCCCGCGAATCTGACGCCGGTGACGCCACGCTGGTCCCAGCTGAAGACGTTCACGTCGGCAAGCCCGATCGCTCTCGATCAATTCAACGAGACGCTCGACAGCAAGACGCCGATGCTCGGCGGAGCAGTGGGCGCGATGTTCCCCTTCGTTTCCGGTGCGTTTGCAGAACCCGGCATCGAATACGGGACGTACGCACTAAACTCGAGTCCACTCATTCTCGACCGGTTCAAACGCCAAACCGGCTACTGTATGATGGTTATTGGTCGGCTTGGTGCGGGCAAGTCCTTCGCGACGAAGCTCCGCCTGGTGCGGCGGGCGATGTTCGACGAGGATACGGTCATCATTATGCTCGACCCGATGCGGGGGTTCGCCGGCGTCAACGAGGCACTCGATGGCGAACGCATCACGGTCGGTGGCCGGCGGGGCCTGAACCCACTGGAGATCAAGCCGACGCCCGACCACGTCCTGCAGGAGGTCGACGACATTGACCCGTGGGGCGAGCAGATCAACTGGGTGATGACCTTCTTCGCGACGTTCTTCGAGCACGTCGCAGACCACCCACTCGGCGAGCGCAACCAGACGCTCCGACGAGCCGTCCAGGAAGCCTACGAGAAGCGCGGGATCACCCGCGACCCGGAGACGCACACCCGGGACTCGCCCACCATCCACGACGTCATCACGGTCCTGGAGGAGATGGTCGAAGGCCCCGAGGAGTACGGCTACGTCACCGAGGGGGAGCAGGAAGCCGTCCAATCCGATTCCCAGTCGTTGCTCAAGGACCTTCGGCCGTCATTCCGCGAGGGCGGTGAACTCGAAAATCTAGCTCGCCCCTCCGAGTTCGACCTCGATTCGAAGGTCATCTATCTCGATCTCCATCAGGAAGAGGGCACCCGCGGCCGAGCGGAGACCAGCCTGATGATGCAAGTGCTATTCAACAGCGTCTACGAACGGGTGAAACAGACCGACAAGCGCGTCGTCTTCTGTATCGACGAGGCGCACTACCTGATGAACGACGCCGTTTCGCTGGACTTCCTGGAGACGGCCGTCCGGCATAGTCGCCACTTCGATTTGAGCCTCGAATTCATCACGCAAACTGGAGGTGAATTCGCGCTGACGCCGGAGGCACGAACCATCGCGAACCTCTGTTCGCTGACCGTTCTCCACCGCGTCAACGAGGAGAAGGAAAAGATCGCCAAGTGGTTCGATCTCAGCGACCGGCAGGTAAACTGGGTCACCTCAGCGAAGGCCGGCGAAGACGAGGACGGCTACTCGGAGGCGCTCGTCGGCATCGATCAGGAGGGATGGTTCCCGGTCCGGATCCGAGCAAGCGATTACGAGGCCCACGTTATCGACGGCGGTGCCGCAGACGTGAGCGATATCGAGTCCGATCCGACGGCCAGTGCGGTCCCAGAGAGTCGACCTGCTGATGCCCGTGGCAATGGTGGCGAGACGACCACGACAGCGTCTCAAGACGATGACTGAGAAACAGCGTTCATCGGAGACGGCGACCGACGACTACGGAGACGAATACATCCGAATCACACCCTCCAGAAGCGACCTCGCACCGGAGACGGTCGTCCGACAGTTAGCCGGACTCCATGGCCTCGATGCCAACAGTGATGGTATCTTAGGAAAGCTTGGTCCCTTCGGTGATCCGCTGCCGGTCTTCGAATTCCTCGCAATAAGCGAGGGGAAGGAGGAGCCTGTCGAGTTCTACTACGGAGCCGATCGGCGGCTGGATGCACTCGAAGAGCGTCTTCGAACACTGTACCCTCCAACGGTAACCTTCGAACGAGTAACCCTTGACCTGGAGCCGAAGTTGATTCCATCGAGCATAGCTCCCATCAGCGAGCATGATGATGGAACAACGAATGACAAGTTCGAACAGGAAGATCCAAGCAGCGGTGTGGAACCGCTAGATCAATCTCATCCGGATACTGAGACCTCAAGGGCATCCGATAGCACCAGGCCCAGTCCGGTCGGCGACGGGGGAAGCGTTCTCTCAACGGACCGCTCTGCATCGAGAACTGATGAGTTGCTATCCGAAACCGAGTCTGAGAACGAAGTATCAGAGTGGGGGTCGCTCAAGCGTGAGACTGATGACAGAGAGCAGCGACCACAGGACGAACGACCGAGTGTTGACGAGACGACGCCATTCGGACTTACGTGGCACGGAGAAGCTGCTCGTCGTGAGGACTGGATGACGACGTTGCCACAGTTCCTCGACACGGAGGGCAAAGATGACGACCACGCCCGTGCCCCGCTGGCTTCACTTATCGACCAACTCACGAGAGCCGAGCATCCAATCGCGTTTCAGGTTCTCTTCCAGCGCAAGCAGGACTGGACGCACGAGGCCCGTGAGCGCCAGCGGAAGCTCCGGGAAGGTGAAGACCGGCTCATGGACTGGTTTCTCGGCGAACTCCTCGGAAACACCGAAAATGAATCACAGAGTCCATCCAATACCGGACGACAGCGACGGTATCTTGACATCGGAGGCCGGGAGCGTGTTGAAGCCATCGACGAGAAGGAACCCCAGCATACGTTCACGGTGAATATGCGGGCCCTCGCGCTCGTGACGGACGACCACCAACGAGAACGAGTTGATCACCGCCTTGACGATATCGCCTCCGTATTCGACCACCTCAATGGACCCTACTACCGTGTTCGGCCAAAGCGCGTTCGTCACGGACTTCGGAAGCGACGACGGGCTACGAGACACGCGGACAGAGTGTTCAACGCTACCCTGACTACCAAGAGAAAATGGCGAAAGACACGCCCGGATCTCGTCCTTGGGCCAGCTGAGCTAGCGAACTTCGTCGTCGTGCCCCCGTCAACCGATCTTACGACCGAAGGCGGGCGTGGGTCCGACGCTCAACCGGAGAGCCGAACGCCGCTCCCCCTCCCAGCGCAAGACCATATGAACGCGTTCACGGATAGCGGGATGGCGATCGGCCGAGGACTTGGAGAAAATAGGACGCCTACGTCAGAGCCGATACGGATTCCGCCACATCTCCTTCCATTCCACGTCGGCCGGTTCGCGAAAAGCGGTGCCGGCAAGTCCGTCGCCCTGATCAACGACGCGCTGTCGCTGTATGGCCAGACGACAGGCCCGGTATTCCTGATCGACTCCAAGGGCGGGAGCCTGCCGGAGAACTACATGCGGGCTCACGCGAAGCGCTTCGGCACCGCAGACCTCAAGGAAAACGTCCTCCATTTCTCGGTCCCCGACATCCTGCCTGGCTTCGCGTTCTTCGATATCACGCCGGCACTGGAGGCTGGCGTTCGTCGCGTCGACGCGATCCAGGACAAGGCCGACCACTACGAGGAGCTCATCAAGCTCGTGATGGGGCCTAAGCGGTACGAGGACGCCATCGCCTCGCCGACGCTCCTCAAGTACCTCATCAAAGCGATGTACGACGAGGAGTACGGTCTCGAAAACGGACACTTCCGCCAAGATACGAACTACTTTACCCATGATCAACTCGAGCACGCAGTGACACAGTTCCATGCCGCTGGGCCGCCGGACCCGACACCTGCAGATGCACCGCAGGCGAGCGACCCGCAGGTGGCTGAAAAGCTGGAGCGACACTTACGATCGAACTCGACATCGTTCACAAACATCGTAAGTGGTGTGAGCAACCGGATGGACTACATCACGCAGGACGCCCACCTCCGGCGGATCTTCAACAATACCGAGTCACAGTTCGACTTCCGCGACCTCATCGACGAGGACAAAGTGGTCATCTTCGACCTCGGCGATCTCCGCGACGAGGCCGGCCGCGTGATGACCGGCGTCATTCTGACGCAACTGTACGACGCTGTCAAGCATCGCGACGGCGACGAGCTGGCCCGCAAACCGGACGATTACGTGGCGAACCTGCTCATCGACGAGGCATCATCGGTCGTCGTCTCGGATACGCTGACGACGCTCCTCGAAAAGGGGCGGGAGTTCCGGCTGTCCATCGAACTTGTGACGCAATTCCCCGAGCAAATGAAAGAGGCCGGTAACCGCGAGGTCTATCTGAACGTTCTGAACAACATCGGCAGTCCGCTCGTCGGGAAGATCGCTGTCGACGCCGACATGGCTGAGGCACTTTCACACGAAGCGATGGATCCCGTCGAGTTCAAGAATCGAATCAGCTCGCTCCCACGCGGTGAATGGATCGCACAGCTCCCGAGTCCGGAGTTCGGCAAAACCGGCCCTGACCCGTTCAGTATCAAACCACTCCCGATCCCGCCCGGCCATCCCGATAGCAAGCAGCCACTGACCGGGGCACAAGAAGAGCGGTTCCAGGTCGCCCTGGAGGGCGTCCACAAGCATACCCGTAAGGAGTACGGGGTTGCCGGCGGCACGACCGTGGAGAGCCGTGACGCGGCGACTGACGTCGCTCTGGAGAACGCCGATGACCTGCCATTGGAAGTCGCGATGGCCCGTGCGATTCGCGCCGTCCAGCTGTCGAACGAGGTCCGCGAGACGAACGGCTGGGTGTCCGTCGAGGACGTCGACGAGGAACTGCTCTCGCGCATTGAGGAAGGCGTCATCGAAGCGGAGGGCTACGAGACGCTCCCGGAAGTGCGAGACGCGTCCTCGCTCATCGAGGTCGATCTCCCGGACGGTGCATCGTCAGTTCAGTGTCGGCTCACAAACGAGGGTGAGCAGGCAGCCACGCCTGACACGTCGACGTCACCGACCGGCGGGGGAGAGCACCACGATTCAGTCCTTGAAATCGTCGAGCAGTCGCTCGCAGCGGCGGGGTTCTCCGTGGAGGTTCTCGATCAGAACGGGGAGTCCCGCCCCGACGCCATCGCGACGCATTCGGACCTCAACTCGGAGCTCCAGGTCGAAGTCGAAACCACCACGCACGTCCGCCCGGCCAAAGTCCTCACGAACCTCCGGAAGGCCCAGGAACAGGACCGAATTCCGCTGTTCGTCGTCGCAGACCACGACGGTCAACCAGCCGCAGAGATCGCCGACCGGCTGGCGAAGATCCTCCGCGAGCCGCGAAATCAGCTCTCATCCGGTGAGACGCGGCTGTATACAATGAATCACAACGTCACATTCAACGGCGGTGCGCGAGCCGCGGATGGGGTAACGGCCGTCCGACCGTCCAATGGCGGCAGTCGCCACACCCGCTGGTTCGAGCGGGACGGTGCGTTCGTCCTCGAGGATAGTGACGGGGACCAGCACGCCCGGATCGACTCGTTCGACGTCGTGTCGAAAGACCAGTTCCCCGCGACGTACAGCTACGACGCCGAGAGCGAGACATACACCGTCTTCAGGCCGGGGGAACTGCCCGAGCCCTACGAGTCACGCGAAGCGTTTGAATCGGACTGGGTGCCTGTTAAGCGCCCGTTCGTACCCCGTACCGACCTGCCTTTCCCGGACTATACGGAGCGCTCATATGCGATCGCGACCATCGAGGGCGACCAGACGCTCGGAATCCACGCGCCAGACACGGAGACATCTACCGGCATTCCAGCACTCGTGGATGCGATCCAGGACGGGACGCTCTATCCGGCAGGGGAGACCCCAGCTGACCAAGCCGATTCGAATTCCGATTCTGAAGGTGATGACGAACCGGACCCGTACGGTATTCAGGCATTCGTCAGGGACCGGCTCACCGAAGCCGACGACGGCGTCGTCGCGGTCGCTGAGGTCTATGATGCCTACGAGCAGTACGCGGCGGCCGGAGAATACGAGGTGAAGCCGAAAAACCGGTTCACACAGGCACTTCGTGACCACGCTGCGTTCGAGCGCGACAAGCAGTGGCTGGACGGCCAGACGCGGCGCTGTTACGTCGGAATTGAGTTGCGCGACGTCGGCGAGCAAGAGGAACCGAGCGGTGCCAGTGCGTAGTCGTTTCGCTCCCGCTCAGGAGGTGAAGGAGTACACGAGATGACACTCTCCGAATCAGCCATCCGCGAGCACTACCGTCGCGCCAAACCCGTCTACGAGGCGCTGGCGACCGTCGATGACTACCCGACTATCGGGCTGAACGACTTCGTCGGGTGGTACATCAAACAGGACTACAACGATGTCGAGGCGATCAAGGCCGGGTATCCGCAGCGTGGGCGGGTTGCCCGCCTCGATCGTGACTACGACGAGATCCACGGCCGCCTCGAACGGGCCCTCTATGCCGTCACCACCTACAAAACACCGACTGCCTTCCAGCGGTGGGAACCCTGTCGCTACGACGAGACAGAGGGAACGACTGTCTGGCAGGATGATCCCCCAACCCCAGGATATGCCGATCTTCGGGCGGTGCCCGCCTGGGGCGATATCGATCTCGCCGACGACATCAAGCCGCAGCGCGGCGACCTCGATGCCGAGACGCGTGCCCTCGTCGAGCGAACGCTCGACGCCTACATCGACGAGTATGCGACCCTCTATGGGTCCCGGGACGCGGTGTATGCGCTGGATTCCGTCGGGGGTGCGTACGTCTTCGGGGCCCCGGGGGCCACGCTCCCGATTGCGGACCTCTTCAGCGACGATCCGGAAGCGCTCGAACGGGTGTTCGACGAATTCCTCGACCGCTCGAACGCGTGGCTCCAAGAGGCAGAGGCCCGCGTGAACGAGCACGTTGACGGCGCCGGCGATGTCATCCACCCCGACTGGGTGAACAATAAGAACCGCCAGTACAAGCCGCCGCTCTCGATCCACGCCGACCACGATGCCGTCGTCACCCCTATCGCGACCGACGACGTCAGCTACGAGCTACGTCCGTTCGAGACCGTCGACGACACCCTCATCGAGGCGGCAGTCAGCTGGGCCAACGACCTCACGCGGGTTGAGCACACGGACTGCGTCAGCTCGCTGGTCGCGACGCTGTGGCCGGACCTGTACGAGGACCACGACGGATGGGAGGCCACGCTGGAGGCCTGGGTGGAAGCGGAGCGTGAGCGGGAACGGAAGCGGCAGCAACAGCGTGAGGCAGCACTCCAGCGGCGCGAAGAACGGCTGGAGGAACTCGATGGGACCCTCGAAGGCCACCCCGTTACCCCCTTCAAGGAAGACGTCTACGAGGCCGTCGAGAACATCGACATCACCGAGATCGCCCGCCACTACGCGAGTGATGCCTACGATACGGATCCGAACCAGCCGCGGCCCCAGTTTGACCCGTGCTGGCGCCACAGTGAGAGCGGCCAGTCCTGTTTCGTCGACGAGCAGGCCAACACCTTCGGCGATTCGAAGGTGAACGCCGGCGGTGGGCCGGCGAAACTGATGGCCCTCGCGACGGGAATCCTCTCCGACGCCGATGCGGACCTCGATGGGGAGGACTACTGGACTGCCGTCGACGAACTGCGGAGCGCCGGCTACAACATTCCGGTGTGGATTCCAGAGGCCGGGGCAGAACGCGTCGATGGCGGGACCTACGACCAGATGCCCTTCTGGGCCGTTCGAAAAGCGGCTGTTGCGCTCGAGGTTTGTCCCGAAGACGCGTTTGTCGATCGCGAGGGTGAGGATGGAACCTACGAGGGATTCCCCGGCTATGAAACCTACAACGAGACATTGGCAACCATCGAAGAAGCGGGCCTGAACCACGGCCGAGACCGAATCACACCCGAGGAGGATCCAGCTGACAGTGAATCGGAGTCACCTGCCGAGTCTCCTACAAGCGATGAATCAGCGGGCGACCTGGACCGGGCTCATCTTCGCGAAAAGAACCGGCTGTTGACAACGAAGATCGACCGTCTCGAGTCTAAACTGGAGGAGAAATCGGAGCGAATCGAGGATCTGGAAGCGGAGGTTGACCAGCTCCGAACGGAGCTCGCCACCGTCCGTGCCGAACGCGACCGACTGGAGGTTGCTCTCGAAGAACGCCAGTTCGAGCAAGAGTCGAATCAAGAGGACCGGGACGAGAACCAGTCCTCTCTTGACAAGGCAAGACGGATCCTTTCATTCGATGAATAGACTTCTCACTCTCCCTGTTGAAACCCGCAGTGGCTGATGGTCTGTTGAAGCCGTACTGCAGATAGCACGCAATTTCAGCACGGAGCTGGTGAGTGTGGAGTGTGATAGCCGGTAATTGCTGTTAGGACGAACAGATGACGGAAATATACACTGCTAAGGTTTTGCTCAGTATTGGTCTTCTTCAGACCACTCGAGGACAGTGAAAATGGTGAAAACGAGGAAGAGCAAAGAAATACTGGCAATGTTCTCATCGAAGAACGCCTTCGGATTTCCGTGCATAATGCGATTCCTATGTTGGACAAAGTAGTCAACGTGTTCATCAATATCACTCCATTCTAATCCTTTAAAATCACGCTCAATCTCATTATAACACTTCTTGAGTGAGGGGATGCGCTTTTCTATCTCAAAGAATCCGTTATCATTTGGCTCCATTTCATCACGCTTGGTACAGAGATGAGTCATCAGCCCATCTTGAACGCTGATGAAGACGAAACAGGATAGCATATACTCACCCTCTTGGTAGGCATTATACCCACGCTGTAATCTATCTTGGAGGCCCCCCTATCTCTTCGTCTTTATAATCATCCAATTCATCAATAAACTTCACCAATACTCTCTCCCCCTCGTTCAGTGAAATCTTGTCGATGTGTACTTTCTGGGGGTCATACCCCTCTGGAGGTTCGAGTTCTTGAATAGCTTCCCTCAACTTTTGGTTCACAACATCTTGATAACTTGATAGCGACGAGAGGATAGGCGAAAGGTCTATTCCAGCAGTGATATCGATAGGTCGGAAGGATTTACCTATTTGTTCGATCTCCTGTGAAACCCCACTCTGAATCAAGGCGTCGAACGCTTTTCTACCCGGAGACTCTCCCTCAAATTCATCTGGAGGGGTCGTGAGTTCCGTCTCCTCAACATCCGACCCCAAATAAACGGTTCCCACAAATTCTCGAATCTCTTTCTTGACCTCATCAATTGAACGAGTACTATCTGATGCAATAGACTCGGCATCCTGTTCCTCAACAAAAAACCGGTATCCAGTATTGTAGGCCCTTGCAGACACCTCTTCGGGTGGGGAATTAAATATTATCTGCGCGATAATCATCGCTTCCCGGGCCTCTTCCTCATCTATATCGAGTTCATCGGAGACCTTGTAGATAGGATCATAATCACGATGCATTCTTCCGGCTTCTCGGACTATTTGGCACCAGTCAAAGTCAACACAGGCGGTTGCACGTTCACCATATCCCGTAATCTTCTCGTAGGCTTCTTGCAGGTCAGACATTCAATCACCTCGACATTCACAGTTGATCGACTTCAGAATAAGGGTAGAAGGGGGTATAGAACGTAGATGGGTGAGTCACCAACGAATCCCTGCCTCACGGTTCGATGGCTGTTCCACCATCCGAATAGATATCCAGTATTAACAGTGGGGTCCTAACGGAGCGCTACAGTAGGTGGT
This sequence comes from Halorhabdus rudnickae, assembly GCF_900880625.1. Taxonomy (NCBI): domain Archaea; kingdom Methanobacteriati; phylum Methanobacteriota; class Halobacteria; order Halobacteriales; family Haloarculaceae; genus Halorhabdus; species Halorhabdus rudnickae. The sequence goes on along the minus strand of NZ_CAAHFB010000002.1, from coordinate 124,689 downwards.
GCCCGTGTGACTCTGTATACAGCACGCTATTCCTATCATTTTTCATCATTTCAAAAGATTCCCTTCACTCTAATAGCCCGATAGGACAGCCGGACACCAGCTTCGACCTATCCTAGACACCAAGTTTGACAGGAGGCGTGCTGAGTCCGCAAATCGCAGGACGGCAGCACTAGACAGCAGACTCACGAACGAAGGAATTCCCGGACAGCCCACGAAATCTGGTGTCAGGTGTCGCTGTCTTGCGATTTGGAGGAAAATTCGGCCACTAGACAGCAGGAAAATCAACCGATATGTGGTGGGGGTGGCCGCCCAAAGTTCAGTTCGCGGCCACCGGGGCCGAGGTGCCAGGCCGCAGGCCAAGCGAGACCGAGATGCCACCCGGACGATGGCGTGGGGCGTGGAGGGTGAGAGCAGGTCGACGTAGTGACAGCGGGTAGGTGACTGTAGCAGCTGTTTTTCAGCGCCCCGGAATGGATGCGGGGCGGTTCGTGTGCTGCCCCCTGATTCGTATGTCCGACCCAGATAGATACGACGATACGGCAGACGATCACGAACGATTCGAGCGGGAACTACTTGCGCAGGATCGGGATACCCGGCGAGTGTCGACAGCAGATCTCGACGACGAGACGGCACAGGACCTCGTCCGAGAGCTGCTCGATGCTGGGACGGTCACGCCGGTCGTCGACGAGCGGGTTCTCGTACACGAGCCCAGCGGCACGGCGTTCGAATCGATGTGGCAGCTCGCCGTCTTCCACGAGGGCTGGACAGCAGCGGTGGACGCCGGCGAGGGGGCCGAATGAGCCAACAGACGCTGGCCGGCTGTGCCTTCTGCGAGGCTCCACCCGGGACAGAGACCGGGACTGCCTACACGTGGGGGAAAGAAGAGCGGGTTAGCCACCCGATTTGCGTCGACTGTGCGATTCAGGAGACGCTGAATCCCGACGAACGTGATCAGTACGCCTGTGACAGCTGTGGCCTCATCGTCGACGCGCTCGCAGCGCTTACGCGGTTTCGAATCGAACTCGGCCATCTCGAAGGCCCGATACAGGTCTGTGCGCGGTGTAGTCCAGGTGGGCCGGCAACGTACTGGACCCGCGACCTCGAGGAGCATCTCGTTGCGACGCCGACAGAGTGACCCAAACACTCTTTACTGTTTCGCTGTAAACTGTAATCAAGAACGACCCGTGTCACGCACTTCAAATCGCGCCGACGGCGACATCGTCCGGGACTTCCTCTCGGTCGCAGACCTGCTCGAGGAGCCACAGCTGGCCCAGCTGTACGCCCACCTCGCTCGGGAGGGTGAGGTGACCGTCCAGGACGTGATGGACGACCTCGAGCTCGCCCAGGGAACAGCCTACAGCTACGTCAACAGGCTCGTCGACGCCGGCGTCGTCGACGTCACCGACGAGGAGCAGCCTCGGCGGTACGCCGCCCGGGAGATCGACCTGACTGTAACGACCGCCGCGGGCGACCGCGAGTATACGATCACGCCGGCGCTCATCGACGCCGTTGGCCGCCGCGAGACGGACGCGGATATTGACACGTACATCGACCGTCACGGCGTCGCCGGCCTCGCGACCGCGCTCACCTACGCGGTTGCGCGGGAGCGTGGGGAGGTGACCCACCGGCTGATGGCGGAGGATCTGGACATCTCGCCGCTGGCTGCGGAGATGATCCTCCAGGCACTCCGGCCCGTCGTCCACGAGCACTACGACATCGAGGAGGCAGGGGCAGGACTCGACGAGTTGGACATCGACGACGGCGACGCAGCTGACGACGCGTGAGCCGGCTCCACATCGCCGACACCGGCCTGTTCGTCGCGATGGGGCAGCCGTCGAACAGCCGGTACCAGGCCGTTCGGCGGTTCGCTCGCCGGAACGAAATCATCTTCGTCCTTCCCGAACGGGTGTACGAGGAGCTCACCGTCGACGATCCCGATGTCGAGAAGGTGCCGATTGACACCGCGATCGGTGAGGGGTGGGCGACGGTTGCGGCTCCGCTGGAGTTCTCCGAACCGATCGTCTCGCGGACGATGGATGGCGTCCAGCGGTATATCGCGAACGCCGACGACCGCCCTGCTGACGAGGTTGAACGGGCGGACCCCTCCCTTGCTGCGCTAGCTGCTCAGGAGCTCAGTGCAGGGACAGCAACCGAGGTCTACATCTACACGACCGATATTGCGGCTGGGGAGGGGGCTGAGACCGTCCTCGCGAGCGAAGGGTACGGGGACTCGGTGACGTACGTGAACGGCTTCCGGTTGATCAAGGACCTGGTCGCCGGCGACAGCTGACGGGATTCAAGCCTGATTCGCGGGGAGAAGACACTCGAAAGCCCTCGGCCGCTCGGCATCCCGCGACCACCGCTGCGCTCCTCGTCCCTGCGGTGCTTGCGGGGTCGGGGGACGGCCGAGGCGGCCTCGCCCTTTCTGAGTCCGCCAGGACGGTAGCTGGGTCGCCGAGTGCCGCGGCCGGCTGGACAGGTGTGTTCGTACCGGCCCGCCCCGCTCGCCGCTGCCGCCCTCCGCGTCGCTCGCGACCGACCATTCCGGGCTGCCTGCCTGCAGTAGCGGGCGGGCTGCCGGGCTAAAGTGAATGTGCCCTCGGCGCCAGCGGGTAAGCGCGAGGGGTTGCGCGGCGTGGCTGCTCACCCCCCACGCTTACTCCGCTGGCCGCTCGCTCCGGGCGGGTCGGCGCGCGGTGCTGGTTGGGGTCGCCGCACTCGGGCGCGCTCTCGCTCGCGCCCGGTAGGGCGCTCGCGAAGGCGCGAGCGAGAGCGCGCAGTCGGTGCTGTCGGACGTCGACATCGTCGGAAAACCGCGATGCTAGGGACATCGCGGTGGCGGCGCGCGAGCGCCTTCGGAGCACTGAGACTCCAATGTCTAGTAACAACTCGAGTCGCAAGGTCGTTACGGTGGATGAACAGGCATTCGAACGAACCGAAGACGCCGGCGTCGACGAGGAGGGCTTCGAGGTCGTCGACGACACCCCGGAGTTCCGGGCGACGGTCCAGCAGGAAAAGCAGGCCAAGGTGGATTCGAACCACCCAGATGGCATCGTCCAGGACTTCTCGCACCTGCCCCTCAAGCAGGAAGAGAAGATTCGAGCCCGAGAGGCCGAACTGGAGCACATCAGCGCCCAGGCGGAACTCGGCACCCAAGACGGGCGGGCGAAGCGAACTCGTGAGGTCGTCACCGAACAGCGGCAGCGCAAGCGGGAGGAGCGCACTCCGGAGCGGACGGATCCGCGCGAGCGCCTCTCCCGGATGGAGCTGGCGAAGGTGAACCAGGAAGCAGACCGGATGGCACAGCGGCTTCGCACCGGTCACAGTCGGGCGGCCGTCTCGCGGGCGCTCGCAAAGCGGGTCGCCAAGGGACAGGACATCACCGAAGCAGTGTTCGACACGATGGACGCGCTCAAGGCGGCCCCCGGGGCGATCTGCCCGATCGAGGACGTCCCGGACGTGCAGACCGACGAGGTGAGCATCGAAGGAGAAGTCGTCCAGCTCTGGGATGCTTCCAGCCCCAAGATCGCTCAGGTGGGCTTGGTCGCGGACGATACCGGGAAAATCAAGTTCACCTCGTGGAAGGCCAGCGAGCCGGCCTTCGTCCAAGAAGGTGACACCGTCCGGATGCGGGCGGTCAAGAAGAACTGGTACGAGGGACGGTGCTCACTCGCCGTGACCTACGACAGTATGATCGTCTTCCCAGAGCGCGACCGTCGCTGGTGGGAAGAGTAGGGGGCTGAGTGCCCTCTTTTTTCGTGTGTGCCGGACCGACCCAGGCCCCGCCGCCCCGCCCACCGCTCCGTGCTCGCTCCCTGCGGTCGCTGCGCGCGCAGCCACAACCTCGGCAGGGGCCATAATCTGTACGTCCACCCCAGTGCGCGGCTTGACATATTGATCGATTCCGAGTGTGTTCTGGACTGCAAGCGAATACACCTCTCAATTAGTGCTACTACCAGCTGCGGGAGCGGTTTGTCAGCCGGCAGCTATATCTCCGATAACCGTCTTCAGCGGTGGGTGGCAAGGACACCACCTTCCTACCCCACTATGACCGAAAATACGAAAACCTGCCTGTAAACGGTATCTCATTCGCCTCCACGAAACCCATCGAACGACTGATTTCCTGGTCGCTGAGGCACAGCGATTGCTCTGAATACTTAGAAAGACTTGCTGCCCACGCCCCGTGCTTGAAAGCCTTATCTGTAGGAAAATCAGCCCTATAGGACCCAATAATCGTGTTATCACTTTCACTCTGTTTCGCGAGTGTTTAACTATCAAGCAACCGTACCTATCCATGTCTCCCATCAGAACACATCTGGAGATAGAGTACAGATGATTCCGGACGACATTATACACCTCGTGGATGGTGCCATCCTCAGTCGAGTCGTGACTACACCACACCTACTGAACTTAATGAGGACTCGCTAAAATGCCGATTCCTGAAAGCAAATTTAATGACTGGCATGGTACCGGGGCTGATAAGGGGTCGGCTGATGCACGGGATAAAACTCGCCGTGCTCTAATGAGCGAACGCTCCCCTCTGGAACAAGCGGACGAAGACTACGAGGTCTATTTACAGGGTTCATATGCAAACACAACACACACACGAGGGTCGAGCGACGTAGACGTCGTCGCGAAAATCACGTCTGCATGGCGCTCCGATCTTGAGGAACTCAGTGAAGAGGAGGAGGAACGATACGATGAGGATCATGATGATGCCGATTATGATCATCGTGATTTCTACGATGATGTGCTGAAGGCACTCAGGATCAAGTTTGGTCGTTCGGCTGTTACTCCCGGTAATAAGGCAATCAAGATCGACAAGGACGAAACATCACTACTTGACGTCGACGTTGATGTGGTCGCGTGCGGTGAGTACCGTGTCTACCGGACATATCCCGAAGGCGGCGACGACGACGCAGAAATCGACAAGGGAATGCACTTTATGCCGCAGAACGGCGACAATCGTATAATCAACTTTCCCAAGATCCATCGGGAGAACGGAGAGGATATGCACTCAAACTACAAAGAGACGGTCCGTATATTCAAGAACGCACGGTATTATTACAACAACCACTTCGATACGCTTTGGACGATTGATGCTCACTCGTACGGAATCGAGTGTCTCATATACAACGTTCCTGAGAACATCTTAAAGCGAACCAGTCGATCAGACCGGTTCGACGAAATACTCACCCACTTAGAAAACGCGGACTTCTCAAGCTTCGATCAGGTTTCCGAGATGGAGCCTTTATTTGGAGATAGCAACACTCAATGGAACACTGATGAGGCAGATGAACTCATAAACCGCCTCCGAGAAATGTGGGAAGACTGGTACGACAAGAAGAAAAATGCACAACTTTTCCACTGACCAAGCGAATCGCCATCAGCGGTACATCCTAATCGGTATCCTTACTGCTGTAATCTATCTGGGCGGAATCAGTGTTTTTGGTCCTATAGTCGGGTTCTCATTGGGTATTGTCTCGTCATTACTATACATCGGATTCACAAGGTACCTCTGGAAATGGGAGTGGTTACACGATAAGGGACTGGTCGCTGTTCCAAACTTGAATGGATCATGGGAAGGATATCTGTACACGTCCGCCGACGCGGATCTCATTCCCGACGAACAAATTGTTGACGAGGGACGTCAGGTTGAGGGGCTAACAAAACAAGAAACCAGTATTGAGATTAATCAGACGTGGGATAAGATACGTGTATCCTTGAATGGACCAGAGTCGCCCTCACACAGCCGAGCAGCGACGATTCTAGTTAAAGAAAAGGCTTGGCCGACACTCTCGTATAACTACTGGAATGATGGGAGTACCACCAACGAGGAGCTTGATCCGCATTATGGGACTGCTATCTTAGAATACGATGAGGGCCAAGACAAACTTGAAGGCAAGTACTACAACCGACCGGATCAGCGAGGAACCCATGGAATACTGGAACTGTATAGAGTGAACTGAGCAGTCACCCTGATTTCACGAAGTACATTTCTCCATAGTTCTCACGGCCAGGGCCTGTGTAATAGAACCCCTCTAGTACTGTTTCGTCGGAGTCTGTTTTTAAAGCTAAGTCAGCGGTTCCGTAGTGTCTTGTCATCGAAGAGGCTGAATCTGGGTCTGGATCGTTCTCATACTGGTAGTTGAGGCTCGGCCAACGCCCATCTTCAGTCAGTACGGTTGCGCCAGTACTGTCTGACTCGGAATTATCGGTCTCCAGGTGGATGCTAATTTTTCGCCATGTCTGGGTAATTTGCAGTGTCGCAGCGACCCGCTGCATTTCCGCATTCGGGTCGTTCGACGCGTGAAGCGCATCATCCGGAATCACTCCTTCATACGAGGTTTTTACGTATCCCGTCCACTCGCCGTTGAAATCAGGAACTTTTGACGCTCCTGTTGCGCGGGCGATTCCGGTCTTCCAGATGAACCGACTGAATGTCGCTGTAAGAAGAGTGAATCCCACACCCCATGAGATCGTAATGCCCGCGACTGCGGGTATTACTGCACTAAGCGTTGTTGAAAGCCATCCCACGGCAAGGGCGGCTGCATAGGCTGCGAATCCAAGAATACCGTATACAGTCGGCCTATTGTCGTTGTCCGTTGAGTAGGTATGCATCGCTACTAATCCTCTTCATAGAAGCGTCTGGCCTCTGTGATGAACGCTCTGGCGTGTTCGACATCCCACTGGGTCGTCTCGTCACCAAACAACGGTTGCATCCCATGCTGTACGGTATAGTCAGGGAATCCTTCTTCAGCGTCGGCTTCGAGTTCATCGAGAATTCCTTCAACTCGATCGCGAATATCATCCGTTGCTATTGTAGCAGTCTCAACGTTTGAGAGGAGACACTCGATGAAGTAGGACGCAGCGTTTTCCTTCTCAATAGCGCCGTTCTCTGCGAGTGTATTTCTGAAGTTCTTGAAAATACGAATCGTTGGTTTGTAATTTCCATTTGTATATTCGTTGTACCTAGTGCCCATAATTCGATGACGGCGTGGGAAATTGATGATCTTCGTCCCGTCTGGAGACCAGAATACAATTCCTTTCATGTGGTTTCCTGGCTGGCGTGACCAAAATCGTCGATACTGGAGACAAGGAACGACATCGGCCCCAAGGGGCAACTCATCACTATCCACTTCTATTGCCTTCTCACCACGTTCGACATTGCGTGTCCCGTATTGGGCTTGTAGGGTTCGATACACGCCTTCGGCATGCTCCTCGAACATCTGCTGTGGATTTCGATCGGGGGCATGGCTGACAGCGTGATCAGGGACGTGTGAGAAATCCCCATGGAAAGTGTCCGTCCGAATAACAAGGATATCTACGTCACCAGAATTGTACACCATAGTCGTGTTCCGGTACGAACCTTGGAGGAGGGTGGCGAATTCTAACCCTTCACTGACACCCTGGAGCCCGCCTTCTTCTAGATCATCCCGGAGTTCGCGATTAGTATCTCGGGCTTCTTCTTGATTTGCAGTTTCCGAGTGTGTCCAGCGGTTAAGTTTTGCACGAGATATCATTGTGTAGCCAGATGTGCCTAGATGTTATCATACTCCCGAATATCCGCCAACAATAGTGAACTACTGCTTCAGGCTGGCGAGCTCTTTGTTCTCCAAGGAAAGAAACTCTGTGACGTAGTCTTCCAGCGTTGGGTTTTCAGTTGCAAAGAACTTCACAGTCCGGAATATCTCCCTGCTAAACCGCTCATAGAGCCCTAGTATATCTGGATCGAGAAGCTCAGGATGAGATGATACCAGTTCCTTTTGAGTCGAAGTCTGGATACGATACGCGAACGAGAGATGCGCATTCAAACCCAACAAAAACACTGACAAACTGGACTGTCGACCCTGTTCGGATTGAGCAATATTCTCCACACCCACGGTCGAGAAGTCAAAGTTCAAGAGATGATTCTTGTCTAACATCAACTCGTCTGGTTGTATATTGTGCTCGCTGTTTACCAGACCAATGATACGGATAAGGCAAGGAATACACTCACCACAGTTGTATGGGTGTCCGTCAGCGTTCTTTCCCTGCGACAATTCACGTGGATGGGGACAAGTTCGAGTAAAGAAGATATCCTCTTTGTTTGGGATACAGTCGACGACCTCCTTCTTCGTGTAACCAAGGAACGGATTGGTGATTTCCACCTTCCGGTCCGGAAATAGTTCCTCAAAAATTCGATTCAAGCTCTTAACGAACAGTGGATGGACCGTGCGAGTCGTCGTCCAGCCGGATTCCAGCGAGGAGAATCGTGAGAGGACACCATTCTCGGGGACATAAATATCATCAACATCGAGAGCTACCGCGACAGCGGCGGCGAAGGCGAAGTACATGAATGACCGAGTGAACTGCGTATCTTCGTATGCAGAGAACTCCTCGTCGACACCAACTGAAGTAAGATTACCATCGAAGAGATGGTCAAAATTCCGCACTAGATGGCCGACGTTTCGACCATGATCCACACTGACAAAATGAGGATTGTGGCCCTCATCAGCGAGGTGAAATCGGCCACCCAAACTATCTAATCCGCCAGAAAAAAGTGCGACAGAATCAGGCTCAGGCAACTGATCACGATTTCTACCATCGCTCTCATCAATGGACTGATCCGCGTCTATCGCATCGATGAACCGATATTGAAAGTTATCACGCGAGATGAAGCTAACAGCGTGATTCAGTTCAGACTCCAACGGTTGCCATTTCTCCACGTCGACAACAGGGTACAAAATCTGTATCTGCCGTGATTTCAGCATTTCCTCCCCATCATCTTTCGCACCAGTTGGCCCTCGCTTCACTAAACGGTCCGCAGCATACGTACCGAGTGCAAGCTCAACCAACGCCGTGACTGTTGGAGGAGGACTGTGGCCGAACAGATCATTGAGAACCTTCTTCTTGTACTTTATTAGACGACCACCTTCCGTTTCGGTCTCGGTCCGATAATCGTCGACGACTATGGTGTAGTCCGAGTCTGCTTCGCTAAGGGTCGATCCGGTCCCGGACTTAATCAGAAATCGCTTAGTTCCCTTCAAAGTCCTCGTCCTCCCACGCCTCAATCATCTCATGCATAGTATGCCGAATCATTTCCTCTACGTCCTCATGCTCTAGTAACTCCACATCGGCATCTTCGAAAATCGGTGCCAATTCGGGTTGATCCTGTATTTCTTCGACCAACTCATCCGCCCGGTTGGCACACTGATCTCGCAGTTGTTCCTCAAATTCCTCCAACTCTTGGTCAGTCTCAACGTTCTGGCTGAAATGGAGTTGAAGGGCGGAGTCTGACTCGGGATCATTTGTAGCTGCCTCAATTTCCTCGTTAAGCAGTTGAAACAGATACTCCCGAAAATATACTCGGAAAAATCCTTCAACGCCATGGGCCTCTACGAACTCGTCAATATTATTCTGAATCTCGGTGTCGTTCAAGAGCATCAGCTCCTTCGGTCATAATGTCACCCATCGCACTTTCCATTGCTCGTTCTGCGGACCCTGAGAAGGCTCGGTCTGTGCCCTGAGATCCATCAGCAAGGCCTCGACTGGCAGCCTCTTTTGAGGCTTGCTCAACAACGGCTTCAGAGGCGCCTGCTGCAACGACCTCTTTTGCAACTGAGGCACCGACATCCCTAGTGGCAGACTCAACACCGTTTTGATGGCTTTTTATTACGAATTCAGAGCCGTATCGGACCGCTAGATATGCTGGAACTTTAGCTGCGCCGTTCGGTTGAGCAGCCAGAATCACCTTGAAATAGATTTCACTTGCTCTGGCAGCATCTTTATCACCCGCAGCATCAGCTAACTCGCGTTTCGCGTCTTCATAACCAGCGTTGGATGCCCCGGATCGGTTCCGGGTTGCCGTTCCCATACAACATTATTCCCATTCTGTATTATAATTCTAATTACTGGGCAGCCTCATCGGTATAGTTCAGTGAAATACGCCGGTTAGACCCACATACACCGAGGTCAAAGTCTTATCTCCGGTGCGTCAGTTGCTGTGGACCTAATAGTTCGGCTTCGACTTTCGACCCCCGACGTGTAGAGTCAAGAGTCTGTTGTCCCCTCAATGGGTGAGGGGCTCGCTGTACTGGCGAGTTCCGGAAGACGGTGAGAACAATGGCAACGAGAGACATCTACGAGACTGGATTCGACGAAGACGTCCAAACGGAGTCGAGCGCGAACCAGTGTCCAGAGTGCGACGGACACGTCACTACGAACGTCAAGGAAACAGTCTGCGAGGACTGTGGACTCGTTATCGAGGAACAACGTATCGATCACGGGCCGGAGTGGCGAGCGTACGATGGGGACGAACGCGAGCGAACAGGCGCACCACTGACTGCAGCCCGTCACGATCGAGGCCTCTCGACGAAGATCGGCCACGGAACCGATACACACGGAAACGAACTCTCAGGGCAGAAACGCCGGCGACTGTCCCGGATGCGACGTGAGCAGACCCGTGGTCGCTGGCGGTCCAAAGCGGAACGGAATCTCGCACACGGGTTGGGCGAGGTGCGCCGGCTGGCGAGTGCGCTCGAACTCTCCGAGTCGATTCGTGACCAGGCGTGCCAGCTCTTCCGGAGCGCTCAGAACGAGGATCTGCTTCGAGGCAGATCCATCGAAGCCATCGGCGCAGCGAGTATCTATGGTACTTGTCGATGTACCCAACACCCGCTCCTCCTCGAGGACGTCGTCGACGCGGCAAGAGTCGAGTCCACGCGTGTCACCAACGCCTACCGAACACTGAATCGCGAGTTGGGGCTGCCGACACCACCAATGCGCCCGACGTCGTTCATTCCGCGGCTGATCTCGGAGCTGGGGTTGGACCACGACATTCGCCGACGCGCGAACGAACTCGCAGAACGCGCCGAGGGGACAGCCCTCACGAACGGCTGTCAGCCATCGGGTGTCGCGGCCGCTTGCGTCTATCTGGCCGCCCAAGAGCAGGGTGCGTTGATCACCCAATCCACCGTTGCATCGACAGCGGAGGTGTCAGTCGTGACGCTCCGAAGCCGGCGGGACGAACTCCAAGCGATCTGAGACGCATCCGGTAGAGGAGCACCTACATACAGACGGAGAATCTATCGACCGGTATGGACCTCGAAGAGGCTGTCGAGCATCTATCTGCAGAGCTCGATATCGAGCGTAGCAAGCACGTTCGCGAGGTCGGTCAAGCGGTCGCTGAGCTCCGTGACTGAATCCGTCTCAGGCGACCTGATGGACCCGTAGTCGTCGAACCCTACCCGCGAATCTCACCCTGGAATTTAAATACCAAACCGAGGGAAACGCAGAGCGAATCGATGACTGACCACAATCCTGACCGAGACGCGTTCCAACCTGTCGGGGAGGGCGCTCTCGTTACTGACCCGGTGCTGGATCAGCCAGCAGACGCCCAGCCAACCCGTCAGCGCGAAGCCTCGCATTCGGGCGGCTATCCGGATGGAACAACCGACACAGACCGGACCTGTGTCTCCTGTGGCGCATCGATCCCGGCTTCGCAGCGAAAATGCCGGTTCTGCCTCGAACACAGACTCGACGCCGCGTCAGAATCGGGTGCTGTGAGTTCCGAACAGGCGCTCTGTGGTGTAATTCAGTTCCTCGTCGAATCTGGGACGTTCTATGGGGCTGTCGCGAAAGGAGCAGCTGCAGCGACACTCCTCACATCAACCCACGACGAGCCCGTCGACGACTGTACGCTCATCTACGATCTCGACGACGAGCCCGCACCCCAGTTAACCGAGCACTGGCCCACGCTCCCCGCTGCTGTCGAGGCGACCTCAGCGGCCGGCGACGCGTTGCTAACAGCGGCCCGCGAGCGGATAGCGTGGGAAGAGGACGGGAGGAGCGAGCGCCCTCAGATGGAGATACCACGCGTCTATGACGAGCGTGGCCAGGGAGTCGGTGATGAGTCGTCCCTCGATCACACTCTTGACGGCGGCGACCAGCTGTGGATCGTCCCAGCAATCGCTGTGGAAACAATGCCCCGCGAAACGGAATCCACCAGTTGCGGAGCCGAAATTCCGACCGTTACAACCCTCGAGTGCCAGCATTGTACGAGCGAAGCAGAGCATCGGTTCAGTACACGCGAGTCGATCCCCGACGAGACCTGGACAGGCCAACCAATCTGGGAGTGCCAGGTGTGTGGCACACCTCGCTACGGGCCTGCCCCAGAATAGGGCAGGAAGAAGATCGCCGGTTAACCAACATACCCTGCTTGGGATGGGCCTTGTTGGTTAACGCGGCGAGTACCCTCAAGACCGATGACAGTCACGGTGGGGTGTCTGTGCGCGCCAGCAAGTGGTGAGGCGTTCCGATGGATCAACAAGTAGAACAAGGCTACCGGATGCATCGTGTACTCAGCAATCTCAGCCGGCTCGACGTTGACCGGTTAGACGACGCGGATCAAGAGCGAGTCGAGACTGCGAGAGACCTCCTGGAAGACGTGAGTCTCCTCACACAACGAGAGGACGAAAACGGGCCAGACGCCCCAACAGACTCCTAACCGATGTCGCCGTCCACGCCAGGGGTACTTCCAGGGTCGGTTTATCGCCCCCAAGAGGAGTGCGGGGCTTCCCCGTAAGTCCAGACATGGCGACACTACAAGCTGCGACGACGTCGACCGGTGCAATTGTATCGGATCCACAGGCAGTCCGGGAACTCTGTGAGAGCTACTGCTTCGGAACGCTCGACTGGGAGGTAACCGACGAAGGCGAACTCACCATCTGGGGATTCGACGATTTCGAAGTGTACGAGGCGCGAGAGAACGGGCTCCCTGACTATGAGGGCGGTATCGTGACCCACGAGTTCCTTCGAACCCTTGCCGACCACCTCGAAGCCGACGAAAAACTCGACATCCAGACAGCGGGGTTCACGAAGTGCCGCTTCCCAGTGCTGGCGAAGCGGTACGTGGTTCGCGACGGCGAAGTCCTCCACGCGGACCTCGATTCCCCTGAACCGATCGACGAGTAGAGTTGTTCATCCCCCGGGAGGGGTGCGGGGCGATCCAGTAGTGGGTCGCCCTGCGAGGTGATTGTACAAATGGGTCACCGCGCACTCGTTGCGTACGAACGGGCAGACGGACAGTACACGCTCCACTACTCTCATTGGGGCGCTGCGAACCTGAAGCTCAAGCACCGGATTTCCGCTGAGTCACCGTTCGGTGGCGACGACACCGACTCCAAGTGGGCGAAACAGCTCCTCGCAGAGCTGGCCGATGGCCTCGAGGCAGATGGCGTCGACGGCTACCTCGCCAACGAAGATCGGCCGTCGACGGTCGTCGAGCCAAAACCCCGCGCCACCGGACTCACACTCGAGGAGATCATCACTGACCATCTCGACTACCTCCATCACGAGGCGTTCTACGTTGTGTCGCCGACCTTCGAGGTGACCGCCTACCGGACGCTATGGTTCGGCCTTCAGTACGATTCGGAGACGATCGACCACGGCGAGACAGTTGGGAACGGCGCGCTGGCCACCGTCCGGTGGCACGACGGCGAGCCGGTCGGCGACGGCCACCTGAAGGGGAAGTTCCAGGCGCTGAAAGACGTCGTTGGCGATATGGTCGACAAGGGTGTGTTCACCCAGTCGACGGCTCGCCAGTACCTCAAGCAGAAGCTCGGCGAGTGGGTCGGGAAGCGCCAAGAGTTGCGCATCCCGAGCGGTGAAACACCGTCTCCGGACGCGACACTCAGCCGGACGTAGGTCGATCTGCGTCGAAGCAGAAAGTGGTTTTCTGGGCCAGAAAGGACTGAGGCCCACCGTAGGCTCGTGATTTGATGCCCGAAAAACCAGACGACGATCCATTCCACGATTGCGAGTTAGGTCCCGATGCAGTCCTCGGGACGCGCACCTTCCACGATGTCCTGTTCACCGACGACACAGAAACCCCGGTGAACGTGCTAACCGGCGAGACGCCCGCACATTCGCAGGCCACCGTCCAGGAAGCAAAGGCGTTCGCTGCGAGCATCGATACGGACACACCACAAATCGCGCTCCCCGCATCCGTCGAGTCGCAGGTCGAAACCCAGAGCAAGCCCTACACCTCAGCTGCGTTCTTCCACTTCAAGGCGACCGGATCGCTCGAACGACACCGTGCCTACCACGCCGCCTACGAATCCGGCGCGTTCAGCGTCGACTTCGAGGCCGACTACGAGTCGGGCGACCTGACGATCACCGTCGAGCGGACAGGCGATTCCTGAACGCGATCTCGCGAAGCGAGTTTTTTCGAACGCCGGCGAGGGGTGCCGGCGCACCGAGCAGACAAAGCCGAGCAGTGCCCGGTGAGTCGGCGCTTCGAGGTGAACAAAGATGCATATGGTCATCTACGCGTTGGTCGAGGCACCGACACAGCACGACGCCCTGGTCGAGGGGAAAGCAGTCTTCGACCGTCTCGTCGGGGCGAACCCCCACGGCTGCGCCGTGTTTGACTACTACTGCACCTTCGACGAAGAGGATACGACGGTCGCCGGGAAGGCTCGCTGGGGAGACCTACCGACGGCAGCACCCATCAATTCAGAGGCGGGCGGTGAACTGCTCGATCGAGCCTGGAACGCCACAAAGGAAGAGTTCCAGCGGAATCTCGACCGCGTGAAAGAGGCGCTCGACGAGCTCAGCGATGAGGAGATTATGCGTGATGAGGACCTCGCCCGACACGCCTTCCATCAGGTCGGCGCCTACGAGGGGCCATCAGTACCGATGTACGACCAGCACGCGATGGGGATTCGCCACCGCGATCAGCTCGATCGTGTCCTCGAGGAAGAGGAAGACAGCCAGACGCTCTGGATCGTCCCCGCAGACGTCCACTTCTGACTGACGATGCCACGAATCACCAACTGGTCCCGGGAAAGTCGTACTCCAACACTCGCGTATCGAAACACCGAGACCGGGGCCCGAGCCGTCCTCCATCAGGCTCCGGAGTCGTACCGGTACAAATGGCGCGGGGCGATCCTCGTCGACGGCTACCCGATCTGGTCGCGGGGCTACGAGGCAAAAGAGGCGACCGCATTTCGGGATGCGCTTCGGGAGCGGCCAGCGCCGGAACTAAACTGTCCGGAGTGTCCGAATGACGACGTCCTCGTCGGTGAGAAGGCAGCTGATGGAGCGAAGGTACAGCGCTGGTACGACTGCCCGGACTGTGGGTACGAAGCCCCCTCGCGCATCGTCTACGGCTCTGAACGCTGAGAACGTACACACGCAGGATGTTTTTCGGCCGGGGCGGAGAGAGTGACCCGGTCGAACCGGGTCGGCCCAACAATGAGTCTCGAAGTACTCGACCGACACAGCGAGGCACTGTTCGAGTTCCTCTGGTGTCCCGTCTGCGGGCAAGAAGTGTTCACCCACATTCCCTTCGAGGGAGTGTTCTGCAAGAACTGTAACACGCAGGTCGTCCTCCGAGAGTCCCGAGAAGATCGTGGCTACGAGGAGGCTGTGCTCGCTTGCTTCGACACCGACTCGACGTGGAACCTTCACGTCGATGAGAAGCTCCGTCGCGACCTACCTGGCGGCTCGGCACGGGTGAAAGTCCTCGGCGCACCGGGGGCCTACAAAGTCGACTGGTGGAGTCCAGCACCTGGGGAGGATTGGGAGCCGGTCGAGCGTGGTGAATTCGACGACATGGAGGAACCAGACGAGGTGTCACATCTCGCATAGCGGATTGCAATCCCGCTACGACTGTGTGGTGTTGTTTCTGCGCCGGCGATGGGTGCCGGCGCACACGCGCCGGCGAGTACCGATGTCGACACGGAGTCAACTCCGATTCGTCCAACGAGTCGAACAGACCGATGAGATAGGTGGCAGCGCCGACCGCGTCGCGCAGGTGTACCGGCATTCGGATGGCTACCCGGGGAGCGTCCTCCGGGATCTCGCACAGCTGAAAGAACTTCTCGATGCGACCCAGGCCGAACGCGGACCGGGCTACACGGCGGCGACGTTCGTGTTCCTCGATAAGCTCTCGACGGTCGGCCTCTATCTAGATGGCGACCCAGAGCGAACGATCGACGCGGCTCAGCCAGCGGATCTTCTCGAGCCGTCCAACATGGAGCACCTCGACCAGCCGCTGTTCCTGCTGGGCCACGGCGTCGAGAATCCGGCTGACGGCATCCACGGCGACGAGGAGTACCTCTACATCGTGGAACTCCCGACGGAGAACCCGTTCGACGAGCCGACCGAGTGGACCGTCAAAGTGAGCGATCATTCCGCGTTCCCCCGCTGGGACGGCCCGACCGACGAGGCCTTCGAGCAGGCCAACTGGCAATTCCACGGGTCGCTCGAGGACGCGCTCACAGAATTGGTCCGGGGCGAAGCAGTCGTCAAGTAAAATCCCAAATCGTATTTATATAGTTAGGATTTAGAAGGACTTATATGATTACGAAGGCCGGACTCGCCGTGCTTGACGCGCTGAGTACCGGCCGTGATGCGACACCGGAGGAACTCGCGGCTGAAACCGAGTATTCACGAGAACATCTGTACGATGTACTCGATGAGTTGCTCGCAGCGGGATTACTCGCAGAAACCCGTGGTCCCAGCAATCAGCGTCGAGTCCGCATCGCGGAACATCCCGTCACCGAAGCGTATCGCACGCTTCAGTCGGAGTTCAGCCACGTAGACTGGACGGAACTGCTCTCCCCAGCCACACTCCACGTGTGTTGGTATCTCGATAGACCACGACACATCGCTGATATCGCAGATCGGCTCGGAATCACTCGACAAGGTGTCCATAGCGCGTTATCACCACTCAAGCACCGAGCACTACTCTCCAGATCCGATTCGAAATACGCCCTCCGGGACGAGGTCTCGCCGCTGTTGGCGTTCGCTCGGGCCGCCGTAGAACACGAACATCGAGCCCGAGTCCGGGAAGTCGCCCCCAGCGCCACGATCGCGTGGTGTGATCCAAAGCGAGCACTCGTTCGCGTGCAGACCGGTGAGGATACGGGCGCACTCCAAGCAGCTCCGGACTGGGAGATGACCGGACTGGGCCGGTTTGCAGCGTATGGTCTACAGTTTTTCCTCGCCGGCGAGCCTCCGTTCTGGTATGCTCCAGACGAGGGCCTAACGCCTGCTGAAATCGTGTGCCATACGCTCCTTCTCGATAGCGGATCCCGGCGAGTCAGCTATTCGATGCTGCTGATCGAGGCGGAGGATATCGATCAGGAGACACTCGTCGAGACCGCACAGTGGTACGACCTGGAACCGACTGTGGACGCGTTGTATCGACCACTTCAGGGAGACTTCGACAGGACAGATGATCTGCCCGTCATCCTCCCGAAGAAGGGCGAATATATGGCGCTCAAAGAGCAGTACGGAGTGTGGTAACAGCTGCGCCCACAGCAGGCAGAGGTTGCTCAGGTTAGATGATGCCGCCGATCACGAGAACGCCGAGGACGATTAACAGGGTCGCAACTACACTCCCGCCAGCCAGTAGCTTGTTCTCCATCGCCTTCTCGTGGAGGGTCATCTCGGCGTACTCCTTGCGGAACGCCTCGAGGTTCTCCTCGTCGTAGAAGTACTTCGTCTTCAGTGCGAACCGTTCAGTCACTGCACAGCCGGTACAGACCGGCTCCCCTTCGAGCCGTTCGGTCTTGCGGTGGCTATCGCAGGCAATCGCCCCGCAGTTCGGACAGTACGTGTAGGTCTCGTCGACGCCGCTCGTCTCGCAGTGGACGCACCGATGAATGCCGTCCTCCAGCGTAACCCGTGAGGGCCCAGCAGCATAGTATTCGTACGGATACGAATACTCCAGTATCTCCGTCGTCTGCCGAATTTCGGGGAGGTACACCGGCTCGATCGATTGCACTGAGATGTCCGAGAGATTCGGCTCACACGTCTTATTGTAGGTGACGTTGTTGTCGCCAGTGTAGGTCACCGTCGTCGTGTGGTAGTCCTGAAGACGGTCAACAGCCCACTCCTTGTACTCCGTTTGGGTCTGCCCGAACCGGCGCTCCTCGACGTCGTCGAATACATCGGTAAACTGCTCGGTGTCGAGGGGAACCGTCGCGTGGAAGTTCTCGGTGACCAGCGTCGCGACATCGTCGTCGGCCACCTTCGGCTGGCCGCGCTCAGCGTGGACAACGAACTGTGTGCGGTCGTTGATCCGGTGGATGACACCGACAGAGGTCTCGAAGACAGCATTCGTGTCGGCGGTGATCGCAACCACCGGTCGGAACGTCACCTGCGAGTGCGGCACCGGGAGATCCGCGGCCTCGATATTCTCGATGTCGCGGAACGCCTCCTGGACAGGTGCGTCGACGTCCGCCGCCGGGTCGTAAGGTCGAAGCGTCTCGTCACAGAGGATCTCGATGCGGCCGTTGTAGAGATCGAGACCAATCTCGTCGGCGATCTCCCGGAGGTCCTCGCCGTCGATCAGCTCGATGGGATGAGGATCACCGTTCTGCTGGAGTCGATCTGCGTACTCCTCGGCAGGGTTCGTAAATCGACCAGTAGTGGCGACCATCCCACGCTTTGGACCGTCAAAGTCGAACGTCGCGATGGCCGAGTGCAGCTTCTGGACGACCGGACGGCCGACCGTCCCAGTATGCTTGCACTCGACGACTATCGCCCGTCGCGTCCCATCGACGACTTCCTCCATTAGGACGTCCCGGCCCTCGTCAGCCGTCCGCTCGGCCTGCCGGACGTTCTCGTAGCCGAGGTTACGGAACACGTCTTCCATCAGGTCCTCAAACTCGAACCCCGAGAGGTCGTCCAGTACAGCCATCCGAATATAATTGGACTGTATCTTGCTAGAACCAAATACGTTGCCGACTTCGACGACAAAAGCGGGTGAGGCGACCGCAGTTGTTGTTTCACGTCCCGCGAGGGGTGCGGGACGTCATCACCGTCCCGGGTCAGCGATGAGTTCTGAGAGCAACAGCGAGATCGCCCCCGACAACTGGTGGTTGCATCGACGAACAGACGACGATCATTTCGTGTTCGCCTACGAGTTCTCGAAATCCGTCCTTTGCCACGTCCAGCAATCCTCGGAATGGCTGGTCCGGCTCGATCGAGCCGATGGGACGATCCTCTTCAGCCAGCACGACCTCCGGTCGCGAGCAGCGGCGTTCGACCTCGCCGAGAGCGTTATGTGGCTCTGTACGATGCTCCATCGCGAGGTCGTCACGGAGCGAAGTCAAGCGCGAAAGCCGATGTACGTCGGTCCCCGACCAACCGGGGCCACGAGTACGAGCAATCAGGGAGCCGGACGCGGTCCAGATACCGCCCGTCGGCCGTCGGATTCCTTCCCCCGCCAGCCCCCGGAACGACCACGAGGTATGGGACACTGGGAGGGTGAGTTCCGATGACAGGCGGCCGAGCGTACCGCGGTGAACGCTGTATGGGTGGACAGCTGGTGTACACGCCCGATGGCGACGTGCTGGACAAGCACCTCCACGTTCTGCGCCGCGCCCCTGGTGGGTTCAACTGGGGACCGGAGGCCGACGAGGCCCGCATCGATCAACTCGCCATCGCGCTGCTGGCTGACTCCGCAACGAAAAACATCGCGCTCGATCACTACAAGGAATTCGCTCAGTACCTGCGTGAAGAGCTCGAAGGCGACGAGTGGCGACTTCCGTCCAGCGACATTTCGGCCGATACCTGGTCGCAAGACATCGACGTCGCTGATGAAACGCCGTCACAAGAGGACGTTGATATCACGGCGGTCGATTTCGACGAGATGACCTTCGCGGTCGAGCGAGCGCTCTGCGAGAAGCACGACACCAATATTCACCAGAGCGTCGACGACCGCCGCGAAGAACTGGAGGACGCTCGCCAGGAAGTTCGATCAGAGCCTACCGATTCGGAGGAATCACCCACGGACACCGGCGGCTTCGAGTTCCCCGCAGCTAGCCAGTAGGGGCGGCGACGGCGTTTCCGGATCTGTTTGTAGAACCCCCGAGAGGGGTGCGGGGGTTACCACTCCCGCGACGTACCGATGAACGGGAACGCACGAAGCCCCACGTCGAACGCAGTCCAGACAGAAGCGCCCGCTCACCGTCGTGACGGCGCCATCGAATACGTCGGCTTTCGCGTCGACGGCCAAGCCGTCGTTCTGAATCTCTCCGAACACCAGCGTCTCACTCCCGATCAGAGTCTCGAGCTGGTCAACCACAGCCCAACGGGCTTCGAGTGGGGATATGCTGGAAGCGGACCTGCACAGCTCGCCTGTGGCCTCCTCCTCGACTACTACAATGACGCCCAGGTCGCGCGAGAACACTACATCGCGTTCCGGAATCGCGTGATCAGCCAACTCGAGTGTGATGGTCCGGCGGCGTGCTGGCACCTCACCGGCGAACAGATCGACGCGGCGATGGCGACGATCACCGACGATGTCGTCGCCCTTCCCGACGGCGGAAAGCCATCACCGACGCTCCCCGAGAACTGGCGAACGGTCACCCGACCCGACCGGCGAGTCTTCCAGCGGGCTGATCGCGACCACTACATCGTGCTCGGGGAGGGAACCGATGGCTGGCTGGCCGTCCTCTGTAGTCAGGGCGATCGCGCCTATCCGGCACCCCTGGCGAGCCGGACGGTATCGGACGATGCCGATGTCGAGCGGGCCATCCGTGCCCTCGTCGACGAGAGCAACGACCTCATCGAGCCACCGGAGGGGGAGTGCTGATGGAGACGCTTCGGCTGTCGCGAGCCACCCGCCAACTGATCGAACGCGGGGTCGAGGCACTCGAAAAAACCGGTCGCAAACTGGAGCGGTACAATAACCGGCAAGAGAAGACTGACGCCACTGACTCGTGACTCAGACACGTTCTCCCGGCCAACCGCGGAGTACCGGATTCCAGTACACGCGCACTCCGGAGGGGTGTTCGTGTCCCATCCATCGCGAGGGCCAGCCGGTCACGGCGCCGCTCGGGTTGCGGTTCGCAGAGCGCGTCCATATCGAATCGATCCCACGGCACGTCGCCGGCGCGATCTACGAAGCCCACCATTCCTATATGGACAGTGTCCCGCGGACGAACCTCGTTCATCACGGGCTCTGTTACCAGGACCAGCTACTGGGTGCGATTACGTGGCGCTATCCGCTGATTCGCTCGCTGAAGTACGATGGAACTCGATACGAGGGCGACGAGATCGTCGAGGCGGCGCGGATCTGTATCGGCGTCGACTTCCCAAATCTCGCTTCCGCTGCCCTCGCCCGGTCGATGGAGCGGTTCGTGCGGCGTCACGGCCGACGGCGAGGCGTTCGGCTTCTGCTGACGTTCGTACGAGCCGACTTCGACGGCTCGATGATCAAAGCGCTCAGAGACAAGGGCTGGATCTGTGCCGGGAAAACGGAGCCCGGACAGGCGGGTAACCGGCCCGACAAACAGATCCGAGAGCGCCCGAAGTGGCGGTTTCTCTGTGAGATTCCTGCTGAGTCCGACCGAGAACAGGCCTCCCTCTCCCGGTGGTCTTGTTAACCAACGCCCTTCCACCCCCTGGACCCGGTGTTGGTTAACGTGGTGTTGTTGTTGCGCCCGGCAGAGGGGCGCAGGGCGCGAGACGATGCAGGCGGCCGTCGATGAGCGTTCCTGCGTCGAGGTGACCGAGATGAAAGACCCTGAGTCGAGAACCATCTTCGCTGGCGTCGATGGACGTACCGACACCGAACTGCCCGAGTGGTACCGACAGCGTCACGGGGGCGAGAGTCCCGTGTCCTTCGCCGAGGCGATCCGCGATCTCCCGCAGGCTGTCGAGACGACCGTGGCCTACCAGAACCCCTACACCGACGAGTGGGTCGAGACGGAGCGGTTCAACGCGCTCGTCGAGCCGAGTCGCGCTCGGGAGCAGGCCAGAGATGAGGGCGCGGAGACGGATCCACTATTTCATGTTCCCACGGACAGCTACGCGATCATCAATCCCGTCGACGTGTACGGGCCGCTGGAGGAGGTCCTCCGCGAAGAGACCATCGACGGGACGCCGCTGGGCGATGTGATGTTCGGCGAGATTCGGCGTTACCGGGGCGGCGGCGAGGTCCACATGGACATCATGTTCGATGGCCTCGAGGTGCGCCTTCCTGGCCGGTCGGACCCGATCACGATGGGCGTCACGTCGGGCTACGACTTCTTCGGCGAGCACGCCGTCTACGTGGAGGGCTTCGCCCAGGATGGGTATTGCTCTAACACGATGCGCTCGCTCACCGACAAGGAGGTCATCAAGCACGTCGGCGACGTGCGGAACTTCCGGACCTGGTGGGAGGAGCTCCTCGCACAGGTTGAACTCGTCGCCAACGATCTCTTCGAGTTCATCCGGGACGCGCAGGACATCGACCTCGACTTCTCGGAGCTCCCGTTCACTGTCACGGAGTTCTACAGCCTACTTGGCTTCCCGGATTACCTCGCTGAGCGCGCTGCGAGCGATGCGGAGGCCAACGCGGCCTCACCCGTCGAGATCGACATGTGGACGCTGCATTCCGGCGCGACGTACGCGCTCACCCACTTCTTCCAGGGCAAGGAGGGTGCGTCACTGGACGGCTACGTCCGCACGGCCAACGACATTCTGTTCAATCCGGAAGGTACCATCGAGCGCGTCGAACGAGCCTACGAGGAGCAGCTGGAGACGGACGGTGACGACGGGTCGCAGGCGTCGCTCGCCGGCGAGCGGGCGCTCGCGAGTATCGAGCGCGTCAGCGACGACCTGCAGGAGAAGGTCAATCAGTTCGAGGAGCGTGAAGATGCGCTTCGCGAGCGGTTCCAGGACGCGATGGCCTGACGCTGCCATGGTGGGGTAGTCGGCTGTTCTGTCTTTCTCTCCCGTGAGGGGTGGAGGGCGATAGCGATGGAGAAGTCCACGGACAACAGCGGGGCTGACGACGAGTTCCCACCCGAAAAGCGCCTCGAATCACCGAACCATCGACTGATCAAGGCTGGAATCGCGACGATTCCCGATATGGAGACACTCCGGGAGTGCGTTGCATACGAGAACGCGCACCAGAATCGGACACAGATTCTGCGTCGCCTCCAGTGGAAAGCGGAAGAGTTGCGTGAGGATGAGAAGTAGCGATCGATCTTAACCAACATACGGGATCATCTATCACCTTTTGTTGGTTAGCGTCAGAGTATCCCGTTTTTCGGGCCCCTGAATGGGCGCGGGGCGGCCAGTGGCGGCCTCGCGAGTTCAGTCATGTCCATCGATTTGAGTACGGACTCCAGCACGGCTAGCGACATCGCTGCCGCCAGACAAGCGGACCAGGTGGCGTTCCTCCATCGAGTTCCGTTCGTCGCTGACGCCTTGGCACTCGGATATCTTCCCGGGTTTCGGGAAGACTGTGGGTATCAGGCAGACCAGTACCTGAACCTCGAGATTCCTGTCGGGATGCTCGACAATGACTTCCGGAATCCCGATCTGGATCGATTCGTCGATCGATTCTTCGAGTACGAGCCACAGGTCGGAGTCATTGGCGACATCTACGAACCTGCTGACGTCGACGCCCACGTCGCTGCTGCTCGTGAGATCCAAGCGAGCCATCCCGAGGCCCAGCTCATCGTCGTCCCGAAGTGCCAAGCGGTGATCGACGAGATTCCCCAGGACCTCGTCCTCGGGTATTCACGAGGATATGCCGACCGTCTGGCCCACGAGTTCTCCGACCCAGCCGACTGGAGAGGGCGGCGCGTCCACATCCTCGGCGGGAGTCCGCCCAAGCAACTCGACGCCATTCGACAGCTGACCAGACCGACACTCACTGACGAGCCACCGGCCGACATCGTCGGCGTCGACTGGAACGGGCTGCATCGTGGCGCGCAGTTCGGTGAGTTCTGGACGGCCGACGGCTGGGACGACAGTGGTCGCGACGCCGACCACGTCACCGTCCGAAAGACGGTGCGCCACAGCCTCGCTCGTATCCGCGAGTTCTGGCAGACTCACGGAGTCTGGCCCGAATCGACACCGCAAGACGAGGGGCTCAACGTTGAGTACGAGGGACCGAGTCCTGCCGATATCGAGGACGCCGCCTGTGCCGAGTGCGGGACGAACGTCTGGCGAACGCGCCGCGGCCCGTACGTCGTCGAATACGATACCGGCGCCATCTGTGGATACTGCAGCTACGAGTGCTACTTCAGCCACCGTCACCGGAACAACCTGGAAGAGATCGCCGGCGAGGAAAGCGTCTACTTCCCGTCGGTATGAGGGACGCGGCTCACCCAGCGTGAAGCTAGGAACCGTTGCGCAGAACCCATTTAGCGGGTGAGCGTCTATATCGGGTAATGGACGATTCGCCTTCCGCACAGACACAGTCGCGCATCTATACGGCGCCGCGAACGGACGTATCGCAGAATCAGGGGAAGTTTCGGATCCACTTCAACTTCCCCGGTCGTGCCGTCCCCGACCACGACGACCACGGCTACGGCCCGCTCGCGACGGTCGTCGAGTCGTTCATGGATCCGGGCACGCTCATCCGGATGCACCAGCACCGTAACGAGGAGATCACTTCCTGGGTCCCCGAGGGCGTGATGCGCCACGACGACCGCCAGGGCAACGAACTCGTCACCGATCCCGACCACCTGATGGTGATGAACGCCGGCAGCGGCTTCTGGCACGCCGAGGAAACGCTCGCCGACGATCCCCCGCTGCGGATGCTCCAGATCTTCGTCCGCCCACACAGCCTCGACCTCGAACCTGGCATCCAGCACGAGCCGATCCCCGACCCGGTCGCCGGTGAGTGGCGCCACCTGTTCGGGCCCGAGGGAACCGACGCCCCGCTGTACGTTCGGAACGACGTCGACTTCTACGACTGCCGACTCGCCGCCGAGGCCACAACCACGCTCCCCTCACAGCCGGACTGGCACACCTATCTGTACGTCTTCGACGGCGCCGTCGAGGTCGGCGATGAAACGGTCGGGTTCACCGAGAGCGCACTCGTGACCGGCGACGACAACGTGACCATCACTGCAACCGAGGATGCTACCATCGTCGCGTTCAGCATCAAGCCCGACGCGCCAATCACGCGCCAAGGCACCATCGGCCGCTAAGATACCGTCGTACCGACCGTGGGTTGTTTTTCGCCCCCCTGAGAGGGTGAGGGCTTCAGCTGAAGTCCTCGCAGTCAGGTGATCTCCGTGAGTCAACAACAGTCACCGAGAGATGTCTCGATCGACGAGATTCCCGTCGATATCGCGAACACGCAGTCCAGCGACGTCCACGCAAGCGACGTTCCCGAGGAGATCGAGTCCATCACCCGTGGGCTCGCCGGTGAGCAGCCACCAACGAATCCAATAGTGGTTCTCAAAGCGGCTCGCTGGTGGTATCTACACGGCAAGGGCGGCACGGATCCCGCCTTCCAATGGGCTATCGAGTGGGCACGTCACCTTGCGACTGACATGCCCAGCGACGTCGAGCGGTTCGACGAGTTCCTCGAGTACCTCGTCACGGTCGGGTTTGCGGACGAACGCCACGAGCTCCGCTGACCGACTGAGCGGTTTTTGAACGCCCCTGAGGGGTGCGGCGCGGTCTGAACAGACGCAGTCGCCGTGAATTTGATTCGGTGAACACGATGTCCACGACCAGAGACTCGTCGGTCTCCTTCGACCAGACCGACACGCGATCAGACGAGATGAACAGTACCATCGAACAGTGGATCGACGACCTCGTCGCCGGCGTCGACGACGCGCAGGCCAGCGACGAGTTCCAAGAGTGGCTCGACGTCCAGAGTCGCTTCCATGACTACTCCTACCGGAACACGCTCCTCATCAAGCGGCAGTGCCCCGAGGCGACCCGGGTGGCGGGCTACCGGACATGGCATGAGGAGTTCGACAGGCATGTCCAGGAGGGTGAGTCGGCCATTTGGATCTGGGCGCCGATCATCACCAAGCAATGCCCGGAATGCGAGAACTCGCCGAGCTACCACGAGGACAGCGACTGTGAGTACGACGAGACAGCCCCCGAGGAGTGGTCGGAGGGGCTGGTCGGGTTCAAGCCGGCGCCGGTGTTCGACATCTCCCAGACTGAAGGTGAGCCACTTCCCGAACTCGACACGGAAGCGACTGGGGACGCCGGCGATCTCGTCGGTCGGCTGACCGATGCTGCGGATGAACTCGGTGTGACGGTTCGGATCGTGCCGGAAGCGGAGTGGACGCACGGCGAGGCGAAGGGCATCTGCGAGCAGCTCAGTCTCGTCGATATGCAACCGCGGGTTGAAGTGCGTGATCGGGAGAACGAGGCCGACCTCGCGCGGACGCTAACTCACGAGTACGCACACGCCCTGCTCCACTTCGATGTCGACGACGACACCGAGCGGGCGAAACGCGAAGTCGAGGCGGAAGCCGTCGCGTACGTCGTCGGGCGCTACTGCGGGCTCGACACCAGTGGGTCAGCGTTCTACCTCGCTGCGTGGGAGTCGGACGACCCCGAGGTCGTTCGCGACCGTCTCGACCGGATCAGTTCCACAGCAGAAGAGCTCATCGACGTGCTCAAAGACGGCGCTTGAGTCCTTAACCAACGCTTGGTTCTACACCCCGATTTCGTTGGTTAAGCCTGCTCATCTCCGTCGTCGGTAGCAGTCGCAAGGCTAAAGCAGGCCCGTGTTTATACTCTATGTAGGAAACGCAAGTGTGAGTACAATAGAACAGTCACAAAATATACGGCAAGGCCTCTCGACTCGAGAAAGTCGACTCCTTGCACGACTCGCTGGCGCGGGCCACCAGATCATCTCTGTCGACGACATCGAGACGACGCTGGAGGTCCCCCCGAACACCGCCCGCGAGATCGCCTCCCGGCTCACCGAGAAGGGCTGGCTCGACCGGCTCTTCCCGGGCACGTATCTCATCGTGCCACTCTCGGCCGGCGAGGAGGCCCTGTACACAACCCACGAGTACCTCATCGCCGCCCACGTCGCCGAGCCGATGTACATCGGCTACTACAGCGCCCTCAGCCACCACGGGCTGACCGAACAAGTACCTCGGACGGTGTACGTCGTCACGCCGACCCGGGCGCAAAGCCGAGAGATCCACGGCGTCCCGTATCGCGTCACGACAGTCACCGAGCGGAAATTCTTCGGCTTTGAGCCGACATCGATCGAGGGCACGACCGTTCAGGTCAGCGACCTGGAGAAGACGCTGGTCGATTGTGCGGACCACCCCGAGTTCTGCGGTGGCCTCCGGGAGCTCGCGACCGCGATGCGAACTGCCGACGAACGGGGCTGCGACTGGGAGACCGTCAGCGAGTACCTCAAGCGGCTCGACAACGGCGCTGCGACCAAACGGATCATCTACCTCGCCGACCAGCTCGGCATCGACCTCCCTACCCGCGAGGAACTCGTCGCGTCGTTCACGAGTGGCTATTCCCCGCTGGACCCGACGCGGCCCGCCACCGGATCGACCGACAGCACGTATCGCCTCCGAATCAACGTCGAGCCAGCCATGCTGGAGCCGACGGAGTCCTGATCGCGATGATCAGTCAGGATCGGCTCCGAATCCTCGCTCGTGAACTGGGTGTTCGGCAAGGGTACGCCGAAAAGAACTACGTCAATTCGTGGCTCCTCTGGGGCATCTTCACAAGCGACTACGGCGACAACCTCCTGTTCAAAGGTGGGACCGCGCTATCCAAACTGTATTTCCCGCAGTCGTGGCAATTCTCGGAGGACCTCGATTTCGGTGTCGAAGGGGAGTACCAAGGATCCAAACAAGAGCTCCGAACAGTTCTCGATACGATTTCCGATCGCTCTGGCATTGAATTCGAGATTCGAGAGCACCACGAATCCCAGCAGGACCACTACCCGACCCACTACGTCGACATCAGCATTCAGTACCGGGCCGTCCTCAACCACCCCAACACGACCAGCATCGACGTGATGGTCGACGATCATGTCGCCTTCGAATCATACTCACGCGTACGAAGACGTGCCCGAGTTCGACCTCCAGGCGTACAGTGTCGAGGAGATTTTCGCCGAAAAGCTCCGTGCGATCTACCAGCGCGGGGCCGCTCGTGACTACTACGACCTCTATCAGCTGCTCGAAACCGATTCAATCACGATCGACTTTGTCGACGTCCAACCTGCCTTCGAGGCAAAGTGCGATCACAATGGGCTCACCGTTGATCTGACGGGCGAGCTCCCCGCCGAGCAACAAGAGACAATCTGCGACCAGTGGGAGACCACGCTGCCGGACCTGACCGGTGATCCGCCGGCGTTCGAGATGGTCTGGAATCGATTGGACACGGCGATCGCCCAACAGGGATCGTCGTAGGAAACGGTCGATATCGGTGTCGATGGCGAGGGGTGCCGCATCGGGATCTCCAACGATTAACCAACAAGTCAGGAACTCTAGCCAGTGTGTTGGTTAAGTTTTGACCGCCCGCCGAGGGGCGGAGGTACATTCCAGCCTCACCGAATTATGACAGAGCGACATCTCAGAGCCGTTCTGGCAGAAACGGAGTGCGTCGCAGAGCATTACAGCGGAAACAACGCGAAAAACCACGAGTTCACTCGTGGGATGAAGCGCGTACGCTTTAGTTGGCATTCTTCCGCATTGCTGGATGTCGAGTCCGAAGCAAGCCCACCAAAGCCACTGTCTCCGTCGGGAGCCGTACTGGCTCGGCCCACAATCCCAGCATCCGACCGGCAAACTCCCACGTGGGGATGCCCGTCTGGACGGCTGCTGGTCTGTGGCCAGCACAACCCCACGACTTCAGTCCTGGGAGAAGTCAGAGTCCTGCTGCTCAGTCGTATCCACCGAACACAGCCGATAGGTGGCTCCGCTACCAACGCAGTCAGATGAATTCGGAGTTCTGCGGGCCGTTCGTGATATGAACCTCGAACGGCTGAGTACTGACATCATCCTGTTCGACCAGGTGCCAGTATGTCTCGGCCATCTCGTCGGGGTCGAGGAACGTCTCGTCGTCGCGGTCGGCAAATCGCTCGCGGACGCCCGGCGTATCGATCTGGCCGTCGATGACGACATGAGCAACGTGAATCCCCTCGGGGCCGAACTCCTGAGCGATATCCATCGCCATCCCACGGGCAGCGAACTTCGCGGCCGTGAATCCAATCGCGCCGCCGAGGCTCCGCACCGCAGAGGTGGCACCAGTAAAGATGACCGTCCCGCCGCCCGTCTCGAGCATGTCGCCAACAGCCTCTTGCGAGCAGACGAACGCGCCTCGTCCATTGACCGCCCACGCCTGTTCAAATTCCTCGACACTCACGTCCATAAGACCCTTCCAGGAGGCGGCGCTCGCGTGGTTTACGAGAACGTCGACCGAGCCGAACGCTTCGCGGACCGCCTCGAACCCCTCCTGTATCTGCTCGACATCTGTGAGATCTGTTTGGACGGCAAGCCCCTCGCCGGGTTCCGGCATCTCCTCAGCGAGTTCTTCGAGATAGTCTTCCGATCGAGCGAAAAGTGCGACGTGACAGCCCTCAGCTGCAAACTTTCGGGCGAGCGATTCACCAAGTCCCGGACCGACCCCTGCGATAACTGCTGTTCGAGTCATACGACCCATACACGTCCTATCGTGAAAATCGTGGTGACGACATATCCGACATAGGGTTACCGACGCCTACGATGGAACTAGCCGAATCCTGGGCTATTGCTGAAAAACTAGGCCACCCACCAACGACCGAGATAAACGAACACAGAACGTTCACCACCGATCCGTATCAGCGCGTATTCGGAGCGTGGCGAACAGCACTGCAGGCGGCCGTTCCAGACTATCTAGAAACATACCGTCAGTCGGACATCGGGACAGTACCCTTTGGTTCGAACTGGCCACAGATTCGTGAGGAGATCATCGAGATTCTCGACAATTGAGCCGGCGTCTTACGAGTAAGAGCCGAGATCACGGCGTTGGTCGCGAAGGAAGTCAACGACAGTGTCGACATTTTGCTCTGGGACAGTCTGTTGTTCGAAGACGCCTTTGAACGCATCTTCGAATCCATCTGCAGTGAGTCGTTCGAGGACCGTGTCGATCCGGCCA
The DNA here is from genome assembly GCF_900880625.1 of Halorhabdus rudnickae. Classification (NCBI taxonomy): domain Archaea; kingdom Methanobacteriati; phylum Methanobacteriota; class Halobacteria; order Halobacteriales; family Haloarculaceae; genus Halorhabdus; species Halorhabdus rudnickae. The sequence goes on along the minus strand of NZ_CAAHFB010000002.1, from coordinate 94,821 downwards.
GCAAGTTTCTCCAGATCGCCGCGATGGAGATGGGTCGCAATCCGGTCGAAATCGGCGCTGGCAGCAAGCACCACCAAATCTCGTGCGTCCGCCTTGCGACCACTGTGGAGTTTCACTGCGAACAGCAATTCTCGCTCCGGAATCCTCGCTGAAATTGGGCGACCTGTTCGGAGGTCCTCCGTAACTGAATGCTCTGCCAGATAGCGGTACGACCACTCGGCCTCCGTCTGGCGACAGCCCAACGCATCGACCATTGCGTCGAATCGAACGGGATTACCAATATCTTTCTCGAACCGGATAGTACGGCCCTCGTAGAGATCATTCCGTTCGACGTCGGCAGTTTTCTTATAGCCGCGGTTTGCGAGGAGAGCGTTGTAATCATCGATCGCCTGGTCGGGAATGACGACGTCAACGTCCGTCGTGAACCGTTGGTTGAACGCTGCGATCGCCCAGCCGCCGACCAGGACGTACGGTAACTCAGCGTCGACGACTGCCTCTAACGTGTCCAGCAACTCGGCTTCGCGTTCGCCAAGACTCATGGTTTCAAGCGTGGGTCTTCGTGGACCGCATCGATATCGCGGTCGTATTCGTCAGCGATTATCTCCAACGCCGGCTCGTAGTTCACCCGGTGTTCCATCATGTGATCGATCGTTTCATCCAACGCAATGACCGGGTTGCCGTCGACCCACTCGCGAGTGATCGGTTTCGTGGTAGGAAACAAGACATACGAGACGGTTGCGTCATAGTCGGTCGGATCGGGCCGGTCTTCGATCGTACAGGGGACGCCGAACTCATCGAAAAATGCCATCCATCGGTCGACATCTTGGTCAGCGACCTGAATGAAGATGGGATAGTCGTCGTGACCGCGAGCAATCTGATAGCCGCCATTCGTCCAGACGTAGACGCTATCGATCTTCGTATACGCGAATGGCATCCCAGCGAAATGAGGAATGACGTAGGCCTCATCGATTGAGGGAGGTATCGATCGAGAGATGGTCGCGACCATCTCGTGATAGCGATCTCGGATGGTGTAATCCTCGATATAGACCCCGTTGTCACGTCGGACGAGGCCCGCCTCTTCCAACCGTTCGATCCAGTCGTAAACCCACGAGTAGGAGCCGTCGATCTTCTGGGCGATCCGCCGAATCGAGTCGCCCGGTCGCACCGCTAACATGATTTTCGCCGCCGTTTCATCGACGTACTCCATCATCACTAGTTATCGGTATCGCATACAACAATATTAGTCTTGTCCCGCATTTCGGGAGTTGAGCTATTGGTATACAGATATCCAATTGTGTCCGTGCAGGGGAGTGTTAACCAACAAAACTATGGCGTAGCCGAGGTGTTGGTTAACACAGGGTCAGCCGATGTCCTTCGAGCCACCGACACCGCCAGCGGAACTCCCGACAGATATCGTCAACACACTCAACAAATACTCTCCAGACCGGCTCCAGCAGATCGCACGCTATGCCGAGGTGATGGCAGAGCACAAAGCTCGCGAAGCCCGCATTGAGGAAGAGTCGGATGGGGACGAGATCGACGAGCGGCCCGATGACCTCCCGGACGACGTCCCGGCGAAAGCCACGATCACGGTCAAGGAGATCAACGACAACCGCTACTACTACTGGCAGTGGCGGGAAGGAGAAACGGTGACCTCCAAATATAAAGGACCAGTCAATCCGGACGATTGAGAAGGCGATACGTCCGGTTATGGGGTCACCACACCCCGTGTGCGATTTTTGAAGCACTCGGAAGAACCCCAGTTCACACACCCCGTCATCGAAGTGTAACTACCGGAGGGGGACTATCATTTCCAACAGGAAAAGCACGGACTCGAGTATAAGACTGTGAGACAGCCGAGAAAACGAAAGGGTGCGGTGAATGATGGGATTGCCAAGATAATCCTTGCTCAAGAATTCGGACATCTCATCTCCGTGAGTTCGAATGAGCGAATTGGTCGGACGGGAGGTATGAGAGTGTAAACAACCTATAGATACGCCAAACAAGCCTTGATAGTTCAGATCTCGGTCAAGTGGAGTCTCTGTAGGAAGATCACCAGCGAACTGCTGGTACACCTCACAGCGGATGATCGAGCTGCCATCGTTGTTAGAGCTACGGATCGATCGATCCAGTGATGCTTCGATCAGGACGCTTATGAACTCTAGCGTCGACGCGCTGAAGAGGAAGTTATTGCGGAGGAACTTGAGGAACTGGAAGAACGCGAGATCTCAACGGATCCCGAGGATTACGACGTTACTCCTGCAAGTGGGACCTAGATTAACAGTGAAAGAGAGGAAGCCTGGGTATCGCTATTATTACTCCAGTGGGGTGACGGAGACCCCAGAAAGAACGAATATATCGCCCCTGTAAACCTGAAATGAAGAGAATTCCATTCAGATCAGAGGGGACCCTCTCCCCCCGTCATCGATGTGTAAAACCGTAAGAAGTGAAGGGGTATAGAAAACGAAAGCGTGGATGGATAGTCGGAACAGCCGTAAAGACAGGTGAGAAGTCTCAATACCCAAAGAATAACTTCTATAGGAATTATAGCTCTAGTCTGACGAAGTTTTATGTAGGCCTAGTTAGAACAGTAACCGTACTAGATCTAGAGTAACTATCAATCTAAGCACCACTCAACTTGATTGAACGAGATCGATCGTCATTGTAGACCGCTTCTCTATGTCCATCTTCTCTTGATATTACTGTTGTTGGACCTTCTCTCCCTGATTAGAATCATTCGCTCGATCGTCTCTACCTATGCTCTATCGATGATTTACACATCGATGGCGGGGGGAGGGTGTTTGATCATGGACTTAGGAATTCACTGCAGCTCATTTCGTTTGGACGAAGTTAACCGCTACACGCAATGGATACGATCTTACCCTTGTACTCATTGTTGTATTGAACTCCGCGTTCACTATTGGGGGAGTACCATTACTTAATTTCGTCAAACCAGCCACCTCATCTTCATCATTTACACTTCGATGACGGGGGGAGAGGTTAGAAACTTACACATCGACGACGGGGCGTGTCTCCATTCTACCTTGCAAGAATTACTGATCTCAATCTTGGTGGAATTCCTTCAGCTGTGCGTTGACCACCGTTCGAAGAAGTTCTTTCTGCTCAGAAATGCTCTCCAAACGAATGTCCTCCGTGATCCGCTTCATGATGCCTGTGGGATCTCCCGTGAAGGTGAATTCCATGTACATTCCACCACCACGCCCTCGACTCTTCCTCGATGTCGAAATCAATCCGTACGTGGAAAGCTCTTTGACGTACTTGACGTATGTCTCACGAGTCATTTGGTCCGCGTCAAGCTCGTCAGTTACCCACTGATACACTTTGAAACCGACAGGACTCGGAACAGAGCTTCCTGAGTGCTTCGAATAATGGGCAACGGCGGCAGTAGCATACAGTGAGATCTTCTTCTGAGTTGTTAGCCCCTCGACGAGTTTGAGCGATCGGTCTTTGTCGATCTCCTCTTGGGACTCTCGGACGTGGTGTTCTTCGACATTGTTGTCACCACGCTCGTCAGCTAAATCGCCGGCGCCACGGAACAGGTCAATGGCCTTTCGAGCATCACCGTGGCTCTGCGCTGCGAAGGCAGCGACGAGTGGGATTACGTCATCAGAGAGTGCATTCGGTTGGAAGGCATCGCGACGATTTTGGAGTATCTCTCGCAGCTGGTTGGCATCGTAGTCCGGGAAGTAGACGTCTCGTGGGTTGAACGAACTCTCGGCTCGGCCGTCGATGTCCTCCATGAACTTCGGATCATTCGTCAGCGCCGCGACAGAGACACGACCTTCGATCTCGTTCGTGTTGCTGGCTCGCGAGAGCTGGTAAAGCAACTTCGAGTATGCGGGCTCGTCGTTGGCGCGTCGCCCGACCAGCAGGTCGATCTCGTCGAGGATGAAGATAACCGAATCATAGTGGTCGTTGATGAGTTCGTAGAGACGTCGGTATTTGCGTTTAGTTGATACGCCTGTTTCAGGTACGCCCACTTCCGTATCGACGTCTTGCGCGACTGTCTGGACGAGCTCGTAGACCGCCTGGTCGAGGGTGTTGATCGGTTGGCAGTTGATGTCGACGACACCGAAGCTCTCGCCGTTCGATTTGCAGAGTTCGATGATCTGCTGTGTCACGGCGCCGATGATGAGCGACTTTCCAGTTCCGGCAGGGCCATAGAGGAGCATATTCGGCGGCCGATTTCCTTGCAGTGTCGGCCTCAAGAATGACACGACCGATTCGAGTTGGTCATCGCGACCAACGATCCGCTCTTCGTCGATGATCGTGTCGGGCTCGACGAGATCGCGGTTAACGAACACTGACCCGTCGCCGTCCTCGTTGAGCATATCCCGAATCGACTGCTGTGTACTCTCGGTAGAGTCGTCTTCAGAAAGATCAAGTGACGCACCGTCGGTAGCGGTATTATCTTGGGTGACGTCGGGATTGTTTTCAGTCTCTGATTGTGCTGCTTCACCTTCCATCGTAGATTGATCCGTCCCCCCCTGATTGCTGCCGGCCATACGTTTCCTGTGTGACGGAGGTGTTAAAAGGTTAACCCAAATCGATGTATATCACTCCGCTTTATTTGGCTTAACGCCCATATTTCGACACTCTCGCATCTATTGGATTTGAACCGGTAACGAAGTACATTGATATTGATCCGCTCCCCGTGTTCGATGTGTAACAGCGTCTGACTCGGTCCAATGTAGATTATCCCATGGCTAAATAATTCAAACTATCTATCAGTAACACTCCCCGTCATCGATGTGTAACTCACCCATCTCTCGAATTTGTTGCCTGGAATTTTTCGCACATACCACCCCCTGCCGTCGAAGTGTAAAAATCGACCCCTGCCTGTATATCTATAGGCAGAGCAGACCGGATCGAAATTGAGGTTCGTAACTTTGTTCTCCTCCGATGACGCTTGCTGTGTGTTCCTGAAATACGCGAAAGGAGGTCAAGAAAATTTGATATATTCGTTGAACAACTCTACCGCCCATTTGATGATATGAAAGTTGGATGATTCGAGAGCTGTAGACTTGGCTACTGTTGCTCCGGTTGAGGGAGACGGAGCAATGATAACTCGCGAATCGTCATTTATTGCAAGTTGAAGCGCTATCGATTCGGGGACGAACAGTAGCCGTGCGTTATTCTTGATGAAGCCATCTTCGAGGTACACGCAATAATCGTCTCTATGGAGCTGGAAGAGGGCATCGTCAGTGAACACGACGGTAACAGTAGAAGTGTTCCATATCACTGGGCGATACGCTTGATCGAGTGCAGAACTTCGAATCGCCCCAATGACTCGGTACGTCCAATGGTCGCGACTCAACTGTCGGTTCGGAGTGCGGTGCTCGGTGCCGTTCACACACGCTGGGACGCCAGTGTCCGGGCGTTCAACGATGCCGCAGATTGTTGTCGTCTCTGCGTACAGTTCTGTACCCACATTCAGAGCGCAGAGCTTTACGGGCCGCTCGAACGTCGGGACTGACCATCCTGAGCAAATCCTGGAATATAGTATTCAGTAATCTTGGTGGTCTTGATAGTAAAGTGGCGAATTTAGTTCACATATTGCTTCAAGATGAGATCCGCAAATTGCTATCTTGTACGCTTGGCAAGTGCAAATGGGTAGACTGTTCCACTGTCCGCATCTCGAAGTGTCATTCCCGCTTCTGTAAGCGTCCAACGAGAGTTGACTGTATCGTCAACTAGCAGGACCGGTTCTTGGCGAACGGACTCCGTGGTTTCGAAGACGTCCTCGATATTCCACCGTTTCTGGTATGAGTTCGATAACTCATGCTGAGGTCTAGTTTCTTCGGTCTTCCGAAGCGGATTCTCATACGCGAGATCTAATCCGTCTGCAATCCGCTCTGCTAGGTCGGCGACTTGGTCGTTTCCAGAGTACGAGGGTACAGCGGTCACCCAGATTGGCTCAGGGTCCGGTCCCCAGTCCTTCTTAATGTGCTCAACAGCCGTATCAACCAACTGGTCGCTATACCCATCCTCGTTGTCTTTCTGTTCCTGTACCAGTTTACCGAGACCAGGATCTCCGTACACAGAGAGGACGCGACCGTCTTCTGGTTTTCGGGATTCAGAAATTTTCGATTTGCCACCGTCCCGTTCGGGCATGAAGTAGCGTGCCGATATTTCGTCCCACGATTCGGCGCGATAGTGCTCAACAGCCGCTTGAACGAGATTCTCATTTCGAACGGTGGACGGAAGAAAGTCATCAGTACAATTAGCACATTGGCCGCAGGGCGATTCTAGAGTCCCGTCTAGAACATCGTCGATGAATTTCGTCAAGCACGTATCGGTCTCGACGAACTCCTGAATCTGTGCTAATTCCTCCCACCGCTGCTCAGTGATTGACTCGAATCGTTCATGATCATAACTCCAATCTTTAGCTGTTCGTTCGAATCCATCATCGACCCGAATCACTGCGTTCTCGACTCGCAGGATATTCAAACACTTCGTAGCTGCTTTCCATGAGACATCTACACGCTTCAGAATCTCGTACTTGTACAGTGGCTCGTCGCTCTCCTCAATCGTTTTGAGGACAGCGTCGAACTCACTTGGCGTGGGAAACGCTTGTTCGATGAAGTATTCCGCTATGTCGTCATCCTCCTCTCCTGAAAGCAAAATCGCGAACGCCTCATCGAGCCCTCGTCCGGCGCGCCCGATCTCCTGATAGTACCTGATGAGGTTTGGTGGGCGCTGAAAGTGTATTACCCATCCAAGATCCGGTTTGTTGAATCCCATCCCGAGTGCATTGGTTGCTACCAGCGCATCAACGTCGTTCGCCATAAGTTGGTCCTCGAGTTCACGTCGCCGATCACCTTCTCTCCCGCCGTGATACGGCTTGATATTGAGTCCTTGCTTGGTGAGCCAATCAGCTACAATTTCAACCTCGTCCGTAGTCAAGCAGTAGATAATCCCCGCTGACGGCACTTCCTGAATGTTTTCCGCTAGCCATGCCAGGCGTTCGGCTCTCGACCCGATTTGGGTAGTCTGAATGCGAAGTGACTCTCTAACGAGATTGCCGCGAATAACACGGAGATTTGGGACTTGTTGGGTCACGTCCTCAATAACGCGGTCGTTCGCCGTAGCGGTCGTCGCAGCGACAGGAATGCGCTGAGGAAGCTCTTGGAGAATTCGTTTGATCCGCCGATAGTCCGGTCGAAAGTCGTGTCCCCAATCGGAGATACAATGCGCTTCGTCGACGACGAGAAGACCAAATTTGTCTTCCATCTCGAGCAAAACATCATCCTGAAACTCCTGATTTGCCAGTCGCTCCGGAGAAATCAATAGGACGTCACAGGTCCCGTCAATAACGCTCTGTTTGGCTTCTTCCCACTCTTCCGTATTGTTAGAGTTAATCGTCCAAGCCTCCAGCCCAAGCTGCTCCTCCGCATCCTGTATCTGGTTGTGCATCAACGCCAGCAACGGACTGATGATGAGTGTCGGCCCTTCACCTTGATCTCTCAGGAGTTTTGTCGCGATGAAGTAGACCGTACTTTTTCCCCACCCAGTCCGCTGAACCAGCAACAGCCGTTCCCTCTCATTTACAAGCCCATCTATCGCTTCCCACTGTTGGGGACGGAATTCAGCGTCAGGTCCGATACTACGCTTGAGGAGATGTTGTGCCTTCTCTTTTGACACTTGGCTAGAAGACGCCTTCACACCACTCCTCTATCCACCAGAATAATAATTGTTCTGCGATTGAGTACCAACTAATTCAATCGCTATAGCTGGGTTGCAGGGGAGTTTCCGAAGCTCGCGACCGTGATGCGAACCGCCGACCAACGGGGCTGTGCCTGGATCATCGTCAGTGAGTACTTCGTGTGACTTGATATCGGGGCAGCGACCAAGCGAATTGTCTACCTCACCGACCAGTCCGGGACCGATCGGATCCGTCGTCGGATACACGCTGTAATAGACGGATTTCCCGGCCTCCTCGACGACCGAGTCATCGCGCTCACCGATCACACACGGGTTATCGTACTGTTTGAAGAACGATTGCTCGGTTAGAAGGAATATAGAACCAAGCCAAAGAACTATATTACTTTGAACCGTGCGTTTCCACATGAACGACCGAAGTCCGCCAGAGGAGTTTGCAGACATCAACGAAGCGGTCGGAGAGGAATGGGAATCTGAAACGACGCCCTATGAGCGCATTCGACACGTCATTGCACATACGTACAGCCCTGTCTCAGCTGATACAGTAGCTGACGATGCACGGACCACTCCGAAGACCGCTCGAAAGCACTTAAACACACTCGCGGATGAGGGATTTGTCGAGACGACACCCGGCGAGCAGGGCGGCACGCTCTATCGCCGCTCGCCCGAATCACTCGTCGTCGAACAGGCTGCCGACATCCTCGAGCACGTCTCGACGGACGAACTTGTCACGCGAATCCAGGAGATGCGTGAGCAACTCACTAAGTATCAGGCTGAATTCGGTGTCGACTCTCCTGAAGATTTAGCCGTTAACCAGACGAATCAGGCTCTCTCAAAATCCGGATCTCCACAGGACAAGATCGACCCAGAGACGATTCGTGAGTGGAAGACGCTCCGACGAAACCTCGCGTTCGCGAACGCTGCCCTCTCGATCGGCAACGCCGAGCAGTTCGTCGATAGCGACCGTCGCTCGACTGACGACAGCGTCCCTGTCTGAGCAATGCAGGATACTTTTGACCAAGCGGAAACGCATACTCTCCGTGGGGCTACGGATCGGCCGGCGCTACTGACGATTCGCGATGTCGTCGAGGAAATGGAACCGCTTGCGACAGCCGAACTGGACGATTACTTACATCCATCCGTCCTTGAAGTCACGCTTGACGACGGGCTGTGTGCGGCCGACGAAGCTCGACTTGACATCCAGTGGACGACACGAGATGATTACAAGTTCTACTACACGGACACGGAAGGGGTGAACTTCCGATGGGGCAAGCACCCACACAGCGGAGACTATATTCATGTTTCCGGATTTGAACACTATCATCCACCACCCAATGCGAGTTCAGATCCAGACGAAGTCGAAGAGTCCTGTATTACACAGTCCCCAGAAGAATTGGTCACTCGCGCCGTTCTCAAACTCTGGCGCGTTGCCTATCACACGGACTTGTATGAACCGCTCAACAAAGGCCGTAACCCACCGTAGATACTATAATGAGTCCTTTTCGGCTCTATTGAATCCTCAACTAATACAGATTCTGGGAGAAGACGCTAAGTACAGGACACTCTCTTACCGATCATCCCGCTGAGTGTCTGCTATCCGTTAAGAACGCCGTGCAAGGTATAGAGGTTCCACGCCGACCTCCGTGCTAGCGTCGCGAGCAGCTGCCGCCAGTACGCGAACGTAGTCTGGTAGTATTCGCCGTCGTCGACGTGATAGATGACCGTCTCGAAGTCCTTGCCGACGACCTGTGGCCCATCCGAGTTTGCTCGCACTCCAGGTGGTGGTCGGCGACCGTCGCAACTGGCTCGGTGAATTCGTTTCGTTCGTTTCGAGTAACGAGCACCGGGATGTCGTACCCATCACCGTAGGTCGCCAACCGGGCGAGAGTTCGGGCCTGGAGGGTTTTCGCGTGGGATTCGCCGAGGGTATCGTCGGCGCGGTACTGGACGTCGATGGCCGGCGCGACGATGAGGGCGGGTGTGTGGGGCGACGTGTCCTCGTCACGACTCGGTTCTCCTCGACCGGCCGCCCCGGCGTCGGTGGTGGATATCTGGATCGACTTGTTCACTGCCGTCGGGAGATCACAGACGGCGCCGTAGTGCTGGTAGGCGGTAAATCCGCGTGCCACGTGGATTCGGTTGAGCAACCGTTGACTGGGCGCGATCTGGGCGAGTGTCGTCGTCGTCGCGTGCCCGTTTGCGTCAACCCAAAAGGCGGGCCCGTCGTTGAGGAGGAGGTGGTCGAGCACAAGCGACTGTAGGATCGGCACGCCGCGGCCTCCCTCGACGTCGAGCAGCGTGATGCCGTCGCTGAGTGACGGCAACAACATCTCGTCCGTAGCCGGATCGGCCTGGTCAGCAAGGGTCCGATTGCGGTCAGCGCCCCGTGTCGGCTGGTCCACCGCCAGTCGGTTCGACGGTATGTGTTCTCCCATACTTGACTAAATGTCCACAACCCCGATAAGCCGCAGCGTGGTGCTTCCGCGTTTCAGAGAAGGGTTGGACAAAATATAGAATCGGACTCAATCGCGGAATTTCTGGCATTGTTCGACTGTTTCCGAGAACATTTCCAGAGTCGAAATCGGTCAGCAACCTCAGGTTTAACCAACGAACTGGGAGAGTTGAGGTAATTTGTTGGTTAATACACTATGATCAACCGCTGATGTCGCCTCCACACGACTCTGCTGTTGACGGCCTCTGAACATCCCAAGAGTTGACCCAGAGCAGGCTCTCATATATGATATCGCTGTACTCCAGTACAAGTTCACAGAGTCTGTCTCCGCAAATCGTCATACCGACCTAGGATTTGATGTGGTCGACGATGGTTCTCAGCGTGGTGACATCGTCGCTATTGTACTGTTTGAGTCGATCCCAATCTGGTTCTTCGCCGTCAAGGAGATAATCCGGTGGCGTCGACGATGTCGTCGAACAGATTCGAGAATCCCCGCCCCAATCTGTTCTCTCATGGTTGTCATTGACACTCAGACAGAGAATCTATCGGCTGATGCCTCAGAACTCGCCGTATATTACGAACGGGAAGCGACGATCTACGATGGGGATCAGCTAGACAACCGACTCGATCAGTTCGCCAGACTTCTCATTGGGTTTTAATTTCGGGACCAACCAAGTGAATATCTCAATCAACACCCGGTCATAATAATTCTAGCGCGGGAAACTGGTCTCTGAGATGCTGCCCGAATTTTGATACCAGTGGAGGATGAGGGTTAGGGTATCGTGGTTACGCAACAGATCTCCGCTGCGGATGTTCGCTCTTGGAACTCTCTCAGTGCTATTGCAGACTCACTCGTCGGTCGCGGGCTCGAAAAATGCGAACAATCAGACGACGAGATCGAACTGGCGTTTCAGACTGGATCCTCGGTATTGCTGAAGACCGTACCGGAGGGTGAATCACCTGAAGTCGGGTTATCATTAGATCGATTCACAGATCGACACGAGCTCGTGATTGCAGTGGCCCGAGACTGGACGCAATTTGATTTGTACGCTCGACATCCAACTGAGACTGGGCTTGGAAAGCCACTAATCGTTCATTTTGGCTTCAATAGAGCAGACATCAAACCAGAGACGGGTGAAGTACGCAGAGTAGTAGAACGTTTAAATCAAATCGATGGTTATGATCCAAGCTCGCTGCCAACTCTCTTTGATGATGAGCCGCTTATCGAGAGGGTCACGACCCGCTACGAGGAGATGGTCAATACCGTCGTGGAGGCCATTCAAGCGAACCCAGATGTCGATTCTGAAACTCGGCAGCGATACGCACAGCGTCTGGTTAATCGATTCTTATATCTCTATCTTCTACAAGAAGCAGAGGTGTTGCCTGACTCGTTTTTAGAAAAGCAACAGGGTCAGGCGAGTTTGAAGGGAACACATGCCTACGAAGAAATCTACGCGCCGCTCTTCGCAGGGGAGCCGTCCAATAAGGTGGCGAGGGACCTAGGTCCGTATTTACAAAGTTTCTTGTTCGAGAAAACGAAGGCCGAAGCAGACAATCGGGTTTCCCCGCCTTCTTCAGAGTCCAATGCCAACGAGTTACTATGGAATATTGTTGGGCTGCTGCGAGACTTTGATTGGGAACTTGGCGGGCCGTATGATATTCAGCATACGACTAAAGTGACGCCACGGGTGGTAGGGCATGCGCTGGAACGGTATATTAATAAGCAGCATACAGCGGCGTATCATACTCCAGACCAGCTTCAGAATTCTCTGGTTACACGAACGCTAAGGAAATCGCTACTGAATGCCCTAAATGATGAGGTTGATGCTGACTTTGAGTCACTTAGTGCGGTGTTTGGGACAGACGCAAGTACATCCACAGGGGAGCCAGCGCTAGACGCTATAGATTGTCTTTGGAACGAGGTGCTCCCAAATTTTCGGGTGGTCGATCCTGCGGTTGGCAGCGGCTCATTTATAAGCAGGGCGCAAGAATTTCTTGCAGACATTTACACAGAGTGCCTGGAGCACCTAGATCCTGATCAGAGGAGTCTGCTTGAAAATACGCCGTTAATGGAGCGTTCAGGTGCGGAGAGTTACCAGACCCGGCTTCTAGCAGCGCAACACAATTTGTACGGAGTAGATCTAAATCCGGAAGCGATCGAGTTGACACGGTTTCGCCTTCTCCTTTCGACGTTCGAGAATCCACGTGGCGGCCGAATTGAGGGGCTGCAAGCACTCGAATATCATACGGAACGTAATTTCTTCACTGGCAACAGTCTGATCGGGCTCAGTCAACGATCCCATCCGGATACTGTTAAGGATCAACAATCACGCGAAGACTTCGACCATATTACCAATAATTATCGGGATCTGATTCAGGAATATCGCCAATCGTCACGAGACGATATTTCAGACCTGAAGGAAAATATTTCTGAGCAGACTGAAACACTGAGTCGCCAACTCACATTGACTCAATTTGAAGGGTTAGAGAGTCTTGACAGAACGATTACAGCGGACTCTCAAGTGGATCATATCATTGATGAACTTTCACCGTTTCATTGGATGGTTGAGTTCCCCAATATCATGCTGGATGGTGGGTTTGACGCCGTCATCACCAATCCGCCTTGGGGCACTCTGAGAAGCCAGAAAGAAAAAACTTCATCAAAGAGTGGCCCCAGCGAACGTCGCACTAACTACGAAAAACATGAATCGTCGAACGGTGGGCTTTTCGAAATTCAGTGTGCATACCTAACCAAGCACTATCAGACCGCAACTCATGCGGATCCCAATCTGAGCGAACTGTTCATCGAACGTGCAATGAAGATTGCTACTCCACAGGCGATGGTCTCTATCTTAGCGCCTGGGGTCCTGTTCCGAGGGTCTAAGCATGAAACACTCCGCCGAAAAATTCTGGAAGAGACCGATCTCCATCGGATTCTGGGCTTCGAAAATCATGGAATCTTCGAAGACTTTGACCGTCGATATGAGTTTGGTATCCTCGAATTTCGAAATACTGGGCCAACAAATGAGCTACACGCCCAATTCCGCCTAACATCACTGGACCTACTTACCAGGACCGAAACGGAGCTGCCAGTTCTTACCCGAAGTCTCCTCGAATCGTATTCACGCTCTATTCTTGCCTTCCCTCCCGTTGAAAATGAAGACGATGTAAGAGCGCTCGAGACGCTTGTAGGCCACAATCATTTGGATGATGAAGATGGGTGGCAGATCGCGCCCTCGCGAGGCCTCCACCAAACGCGCCAGGCAAATACCCTCTTTGATGAGCCAGGCGACTACCCAATCTATCGTGGCCGAAATATTTACCAGTACACGCATGACTCCACCTATTATGATGTAGCTCCGCCGAGCTACTGGGGGCTTGATGAATCTGCTGGCGACCAAAGTGCCAAACACGTCATCCGGAAGCGTGAACTCCGGAATCTGACAGGAGACCGTCCAATCGAAATTGACGATCATAGCCTACACTTCGAGAACGGTGAAACAATACCGCGTTCTGAAGTTCCGATGCCATATGAGGAATACCGAATTGCCTACCGTGACATCGCCGGACTATCTAACGAGCGCGCCGTTATTGCAACTGTCATCCCTCCGGATGTCCTCACTGTAAACACAATTCACACGATTCATCCATTCAGTTGGAAAACTACCGATCCGGCAAACACCACACATTCACCGGATAATCTCTTCGAACCGCGCTATACCCCTCAAGAGATATTTTGCCTTCTTGGCATCCTCAATAGCACGCCATTCGACTATTTGATGCGATCGAAAATCTCGACACATCTATCAGACTATTTAATCAATGAATCCCAGGCACCCCGTCTCTCGCCAGTCAGTGATCTGGGTGAAACTATATGGGCGCTCGCAGCGCGGCTAACCTGTTACGGAGACAGTTTTAATTTACTTCAAAAAGAATTAAACATCAATCCTATTCGAGACGTTGAAAAACGGGCGGCAGCTCAAGCAGAGATAGATGCAGCGGTGTTTCTTGCATACGGCTTCGAAGATCGAGACGTTGTTTGGTCCATGCTCGATTCTCTCCCTAGAGTTCGCTCTCCCCGGGTTCTCGATGAATCGTATTTCGAGCGTGTCGTCCGAGTATTCAGCCAGCAGCGGGGTAAATTCTAATGGCAGACGACGAACCGGGGTTATCAGACTATGTGGCACGTGCAATTGAGTTACTACCATCAGACGACGAACCAGTAGTTAGTACGGGGACCGACGAATACGCCCTCCTTGTTCGTCGGATCTGTGCACAAAAACAGTCCAACGGAAGTTTGACCGATCTTGAGGAAGGTCATATTTCTGGTCTTGTCGATCAAGCGCTCAGCCGCGCTCAAGGAGAGTCAGATGTCTTCACTGCTTTCGAGCGGGAGTTTGGCAAATTATCGAAAGCTGGTGAGGAATCTCTATATAAAATATATTTTCCACTTAATATCCGGAGTGGACGAAATGCGTCACCACCAGCGACAATCGAAGCTAATGAAACCACCATTCGAAAAATTGAGTCTGACGACTGGGAAAGCGTTATTGAGGACGCTCAAGCGGCGGTAAACCAGCAAACAGCTACCAAAGATATTCCGGATCTTCTGCAAAATAGTACAGAGATACGACTATCTCAACGTGAGTATACGTTCTATCTCTTTGAGATAGAGTCGCAAGAGTCGGAAGTGGCTTATTCATCACTCCAAGCAGATCTTGATATTATACTCGGGAAACTCAATTTCACAGCCTTTGATTGGGTGCTGGAGGAAACTTCGATGGATGAATTACGGTCCGTTGATCGCACCCGTCAAAACGTCATCAACCGTCCACAGATATTTTTGATTTGTCAGGAAGGGGAGTATGACTCGTTTAAGACACCGAATAGAGAGCTAAAGCGAACTGGTTTCCGCCTCCCCCGAGGTTTCAAAACCGATTTTGAGAGAATTCGTCGGTTTCCATTAGCCGGTGATACTGGCCCCTGTGATAGAGAACTGAGTCGGGGGTTTCGAGCACTTCATGCTGGCCTGACAGCAACTCACAACGAGAGCGCGTTCCTCTACTTCTGGCGTGGTCTTGAAGAGATTACATTCCACGATCGAGGTGACAGTTCAAAAAATGCTCTTGAACGGTGTCTTCCACTCGTTCATGATTACCTCCCCATCGCTATCTTGCAATATGTCATCGAAGACTTAGCTGAAAAGCGAAACGATATCGTGCATAGCGGGATTGAGTCGCCTGTTTACGAGCGTGATGTACTTCTACTTCGGCACATGTTGTATCGATCCCTTGATGAGCTTCTTGACCTCCAGAGGGAATACACCAGACCTGAAATTCGTGGAGTATTGAATCACGGTCTCGATAATAGCGATAGTTTACAGCAATGCCGAGAAGATTATAAAGAGAATATCGATCAATCGAAGGAATCGCTGGCAGAGCTAGATGGTGCCCGACGGTGGCGTAAGGATCGAGCGTCGTTCACTGATGTTGAACAATTGAAGCAGTTCTAACTGGAACATCTTCTCCCACTGTTCAGCCTCTGGTGTGGGTTTCACTCGGTTACAGTTGCACGCTAAGGTCCTCAAAGAGTAGAATACGCTCGTTGGGATGGTTGCCCTTGGTGATAATAATCAAACACATTCTACGTATACTTGATCCCACAATCTTCCAGCGAAGTACGTAGTTCGAGAAGTTCTTCAAGAAGAGTCCTCGTGAAGAGAAGATTTTGATTACCGATCACGTGTCGTTGTACCCTGCTTTGATTGAGGTAGAACCGTTGTATCACGTTATTGTGTGATATTTATACTGACTACGTCAACCAACAAACTTGGTCTACCAGTGATTAATAATACCTATGACATTCACCGTCGGCAATCACGCTTCTACGCGACCATGTTGAAAATAATACCCAACCAACACTTCCGTATGTGTGGCCGAAACTCTCTCTTCATCGACCAAGCCGCCCTCAAGGCTCGCTTCGATGCTGTGCTCGTCGCGGACGGAGTGTATACACAGCGATCCAATGTCGCACCCGGCGATGATTTACACATCATCACGAACGAAGCTCCCGACGCGATCGACCGTTACCACTGGGGGCTGATTCCGTTCTGGGCAGACGAGCCCGAGGAGGGAATCATCAACGCTCGTTCCGAGACCGCCGACGAGAAAATCGTCTTCGAGCAAGCGTAGGAATCCCGCCCCTGTCTGGTCCTCAGGGCTCTTGAGTGGAAAGCACCGAACGGTGGGCCGAAACAGTCGTATCGGATCTACCGAACAGATGATCTGGCCTTCACGATGGCTGGGCTCTGGACGTTTGGGGGGGGGAAACGACGAGACAATCTCGTGCGTGACGATCTTGACGACGACCCGAACAACCTGATGGAGTCCATTCACGACCGGATGCCAGTCGTCCTGTCACGGGATGCCGAGTCCCAGTGGCTTTCCGGCGGCCCGGACACTCGAAAGGGCCTGTGCCAGCCGTACCCCGGGAATGATTTGGACGCCCACGAGATCTCGAGCGGGTCAACAATCCTGCCAACGACAATCCACCGGTTATCGAGCCGCTGGACCACCAGCAATCAGGGCTCGGTGACTTCAGTTCGGGGTAGCTATCGGGTTTACGTCGTCACTGCATCGGCGACGCAGCTGCCGAATCGACGAGCAGGTACTTTCGATCCCGACTCGTGCCTTCTGCCTCGAGGAGGTTGTATTGGACCATCTTGGAAAGGTACGTTCGGACAGTTCGTTTTGTCCGGGGGTCGTCGACATCCTCGGTATAACGCTCATGAATCTCGCTTGGATCGACCGGGCCGTGATCGCGTACGATATCGTAGACGACCTGCTGGTGTGGGGTGAGTGAATCGAGGCTCTTCTGTTTGATTTGGGCTCGAGCGTCTTCAGCGGCATTCTGGAGGATGTTATCGGTAATTCTCTCGCAGTTCTCGCGATCGGCCTTGCTGGCCGCTGTTCGGAGGATACCGATAGCGAGGCGGGCGTCGCCGGCGGCTGCATCGGCGATCCGATAGAGGTGATCGTCAGTGATGATGTCCTCATCGAGACCCCACTTGGCGCGGGCGCTAAGAATGTCAAACAACTGATCGTCGTGGTACTTGTCCATTCGGACGTGTTCACTTGAACGGAGTCGACTCACGAGACGGTCGTCGACGCGGCTGAACAGCTCTTCTTCTTTGTTCGCGATACAGATAATCGCAAACTGAGGCAGGCTGTGGAGGTCGTAAATGACGCTTGGATCTTCAAGCTGGTCCACCTCATCGAGGATGATGACTGTTCGCGGGCCGTCGTATTTTTGGAGGCGTTCGACGAGTTCGTCGTGGGGTGTCGACTGCCGGTGGATGTCGATGGTTGCGCCGAGATCGTCGAGAATCTGGTAGAGCGCCCGGAATCGGTTGTAGTTGCGCCAGCAGTTGACGTAGGAGGTCTCAACGTCGAGGACCTCTTCACGCATGCGTTCGGTGACAAATTTCGAGATACATATCTTGCCAGTGCCGCTGGGCCCAGTGACGATAGCCGTCTCGGCGGGTTCCCCGTTCGTAATCGGTTCAAGAATACTGGATAGGTGATTGACTTCGGCGTCGCGATGCTCGACTTCACGAGGGACGAACCCGGCACGGAGGACGCGAGCATCGCGGATCATCTTTACTTGATAGACTGGTTTTCTGGCTAGTACTAAAAACGTGACCGGGTTGCTTCCGGAAATGCGCCATTGGATGGCCTCATCGCTACCTCGATCACGGTGACGTTTTGTGGTTTTGTTTGCGGAAGATTCGCACTTCCGGGAACTTCCGGAAAGCCCTCTGCTTATGGAAAGTGCTTCTACTCTGCAGATGGAAGCTGGGATAACCAGGTCAGGACAGTTTGCTCAGCATCGTCGATATCTGAAATCGAGCTTGGCCCACCGAGGAGATTTTTCACACTCTCACTCGTTACAGCTGGTTCTACAACAGTCGCTTGTTTGGCTTCGGCGACCTGACCACTCCGGGTAACAGACGATCCACTCTCTCCACGCTGACCACAAACGAACTCCACATTATCGACTTCTGCTGGGGCCGCTTCGCGGACGAGCGCTTCGAATAGTGGATCTCCAGGTAGGAGTAGCCGAATCGACGGGAACTGCTCAGCAATCTCTGGGTTGAACGTCACGACAACACCGCCACCCCCTCCAAGCTCTGCCTGAGCTGTCTCCCCGAGGGATTCTGGCATTGCTACTGCATCCTCTTCCGGGAGTTCTAGAACGTATGCATCGTTGACGATGTCTTCAAAGTCGTCGGCGCGGGCATGGTTTCGGAGGGCAGTAAACGACCACTCCGTCTCCTCGAGGCGTTCACTTTGCGTAAGCTGTGTCTCGATCGTCTCCAAGCTCACCAACGGTTCATACGACCGCTCACCGGTCCCGATCTCATCGAATGCAGGATAGCAATAGGGTTCCCATCCGTCAAGTCCGGCACTCTCGATTATCGTCTCTTTCGTCGATACCTCTTCTGGCTCACCTGCTAGCCCAGTCTTCTCGGCTTTCTCCTGGGCACGTTTTGCCCGTGAATCTGCTTCTTCGACGACTTGCTCACTGGGCTCTCTGGTGTCATCCGACCCGGAACTACCCATAACGGCGTCTTTGATGTCCTGCTCGATGCTGTTCAGTACCGGACGCATCGGCCCAACCACGTTCTCGAACAGCTGTAACCTTCCCTCCAGTTCCTCGTAGATGTCGCCGTCGATGCTGTCCTTGTAGGCGTAGTTGATGATCTTCACGACCTCGTTCTTCTGGCCAATACGGTCGATTCGACCGATGCGTTGTTCAACCCGCATCGGATTCCACGGCAGATCGAAATTGATCAGCGCATCCGCAGTCTGGAGGTTCAGCCCCTCACTCGCGCTATCTGTACAGATCAGGATATTGGTGTCTCCGTCAGTGAAATCTCGCTTGATCGCCTCTTTACCGACGTTCACCCACTCCCCGGACGTTTCGTCGTACTGCATTCCGCCACCACCACTGTACGTACCGACGTTCGGATGCGTGTCTGTCAGGGTCTCACGAATATGCTCGAGGGTGTCGTGATACTGCGTGAAGATGATGATGTTATCTCGGGCGCTCTGACGGAGTGAACGAATGTCGCGGCGCAGCTGCGCTACCTTCGGGTCGGTGTGGGCCTGCCTGAGATCGTCCACGAACTCTTGGAGGGCCGTCCGCTCCGCTTGAATCACGTCAGCCGCGCCACGACTACTCGGCTGATAGGCGTCGAGAGATGCTTGGCCGATCGCCTCGTCGATGGTCGCCTCCGTCACTCCAGCGTCCCTACTAAGCTCGGAGACCTCTTCGGTCATGTCCTCCACCTTTTGGTCGAGTTTCTCCATCCGGCGCTGGAGGCTCTGCTTGATGGCGTGGAGACTGCTCGTCAGCCGCTGACGATACGTGGTCATCACGAAGCCCAACGCGAGCTTCTCCTTCCCGGTCAGGACTTTCTGCGACTGCTTGTACGTCTCATCAATATACTGCTCTACCTGATCGTACAGCGGGGCTGCGTCACCCAGTTCGATACGTTTTGTCTCGACATCCCGAGTCGGAACCGTATCGTCGAGCAGTCCGAGATCCTGACACTGCTCCAAGACCGCCCGAGTATTCCGGAAGATCCGGGACTGAACCGGTGTCGCCCACTGAGAAGCCTCCACTAGTGCGCTCCACTCCGTTGGCCCACAGTCGAAAATGAGCGAGCGCGGATCGTCAAACCGAGGCGAGGTTTCGCGCACACCGACAAGTTTCTCGAGGGCTTTCCGCTGTTGAATCGATTCCGTGTCCGTCGCTTCGACTAGCGCCTTCGCTTGCTTGTCGTAGCCCGGATTCGAGGTGAGATGCTCGTGAATGAGCTTCCCGAACCGTTCGATTCTTGGCCGACCTTCGTCCTTTTCAAGATCTAACTCTTTCTGAAATTGCTGGAGGACTTGTTGCTGTCCATCAGTGACATTTTGATAGCGAGACCCGACGGTACTGAGGCTCTCCTCGAGTACTTGCCGTGTTTCGAAGAACTCGACGAATCGATCTTTGTCGTCCCACCCCTCTGGGAGATCGCACAGTCGAAGGAGATCGTAGAGCTCGCCAACATTCAGCTGCATGGGCGTCGCTGTGAGAGCGTAGAGACACTGGGAGGCCTCTTCCGCCTGTCCGAGCAGGTCGTAGAGTTTTGTCTCCTCGCGAGCACTGTGAGCCTCGTCGACGACCGTGAGGTCCCACATGTTTTCGTCGATGCGGGGGGCGACGTGTGCTTGGTTACCTTCACGACGGGCGGTATGCCACGACTCGATTACAACGGTTGGCTCATCCCTCGCCGTAACGAACGAACCAATCGGCGTCTTCTCCCACGCGTCGGCGTCGACCGCTCCAGATGTGGGGATGCGGTGATTCTCTGCGTCTCCGAGAGGGCCGATCATGTAATCGCCATCGTAGGACCGTTCGTGATAGTATGCGTGGATATTGAAACGGTCGAGGAGTTCGCCCTGCCACTGCTGGACTAACCCTGCGGGAACAAGAAACAGCGCTTGCTCAACTTCCCCGACCTGCATCAGGCGTGAGAGTGTCAGGCCTGCCTCGATGGTTTTGCCGAGCCCTACCTCGTCACAAAACAGGAGGTTATTCGGGTAGACACTGACTGCGGTATCGGAGATCGTTCGCTGGTGGGGCCAGGGTGTGACAGTGCTGATCTCCTCTGCGAGGTGGATTCCTCCCGGTGTTCGTCCGGCAATCGAGACGACGCCGGCGGTATCGTCTTCGGGTACCGTCGTCTGGGGATTGTGATTCTTGACGCGTTCGACGTGTTCCTCGAGCGTTCCATCGGTGTCCTTCCAGTCGATGAGGTCCTGGCGTGCAGCTTCATCGAGTTCGAAGACATCAACAGAGGGGTGGAAGCCGTTCCAGAGTGCGTTGAACGTCGAGACGTCTTCCTCGACGTACTTCGCTTCGCCGCGGGTCCAGGAGCGATGGACTTTGAAGCGTTCGTAGTTGTACTGCCACGCGCTGAGCGTCTCGTTGATGCTCCCTTCGAAGCTGATCTTGTTGCCCTCGCGATCGACACCGATCCCGAGCTTCGGGTGAAAGAGTCCGTCACCGCCTTTGGGATCGCCGACCTTGATCTGGAGGTCGCCGCGGTCGAGGAGAGTCGCGATGATGGTGAGTTGGGACTCAACCCAGGGTTCGAGGGGTTCATCTGCGTCAGGGAACATCGCTCCCTTCTCGCGCTTCTGGAGGTCGGCTCCAGCGATGACACGCACTGTTCCATCAGTTTCGAGGACAGAGTCAATCCCTTCGAGAGCGTGTGCGAGACTCCGAAGACTGAGATAGCCGGCGAGTCGATCGTAGCGGATGACCCTGTTGAGGAATGGCCGGTAGAACGTCTCCATGAGCGTCCGGTTGGTCCGGAACTCGCTCTCGTACACCGGCTCCCAGGAGACGTCCTGTAGCGACATTACTGGTGATCACCGAGTTCGGTTTGCCTGTCTTCGCCGGACATATCGATGTGGTCAAGATTGATGTCCAGATAATCCCCGGTTTCACCGGAGACAAGGTTCACCAGGACTTCTCGCATATCCGAATCGGTCGGGAGGACCTCCAAAAGGGCCGTAACCGTGGCTTCGAACTCTTGATTCGACTTGAGATCCCTGTCGGAAAGCCACTCCCAGGCAGATCGAGGGCCTTCACGCTCGTATACATGGATCGCTCCGTGGACCGTGTCAATTGTGTAGGTAAACCTCGTATCAGTCGGATCTACGGGGTACTTGCGAGAAGAGGGGTTATCGGCGCTATCGCTCTTCAGCAAGACGATATCCTGCACTCGGTCGGTATGGTCCTTCAGGACGATATCTTTCTGACTCTTTCCCCAGATTTTCGTCGTACGCTTGATGTTGTCAATATCAACGTTTGCTGCGACACCTAGCTGCCGGGCTTCGTCATAGGGGATAGTATCGTTTTCGTAGATTAGCCAAGAGAGGATATACCAACGTGTGAGAGAGTCAAGTTGCTCAAGCCCCTCAGTTTTGAGGAAGCGTTCAGCAAGAACGCCCGTCACTGCTTCCCGCGCCTGACTAAGAGCTTCTCGGGGGCGAATCTCTTCCCCCTTCTTATTCACTACTGGGAAGGCTTCTGCGTATTTCTGAAGCGTTGGGCCATATGCAGCAATCGCCGTGTCGGTTTTAGAAATGTTATATCCAGAATCAAGAATCTCTTCGGCTTGGTTACGTGCTGCTTGTCGGATCCCATCTTGGACATCCTCCCAAAGTGTCCGTTCTGGTGACTCCGTATCCTGCTTACGCGCCACTAGGAAGATGGAGCTATCCGCACTTGCTTTACCTTGTACGCCAATCCGATCCGACATTTCTGTCTTGATTGGGTGCGTCGCCGTGATGGTGAATCCCGCACTGATGAGGGCAGAGGTGAGAGTGTCCCAAGCATCCATTTCTCGGTGGGTGAACATCACCGTCATCACCCCACCGGAACTGAGGAGTTTCTGGACCTCTGCGAAAATCTCCTCCATCTTACTCTCGTAATGCTGGTCGGCAAGATCGTCCTTCGATTGTTCGTCGTCTGCGATTTCCTCGAATCGATAAGGGTTCGCAACTGCTTCGTTATCTTTGTCCGTTAGACTTGAGCTGTAAATGTCGGGATGGATATCCTCCAGATACTCTTTCTGGGTGACGTAGAACACATCTGAGAGTTCTGCGTACATAATACTGCTATAATACGGAGGATCAACAATCGCTGCATCAACAGATCCGGATTCAAATTCAGTCGTTAACTGACCAGCATCCATAGATACAACTTCTGCCGAATTTGTGTCTGGAAGATAGTTCACCAGTTTTTCGTACGCATCAATAACATGTTCTGAGTGTTTGCGGTATCCTCTACGAGGAGCAGATAAGTTATTGTCAACAGACATTTTTTTCATAATTAGATTGTTATCTGTGAATATATGACTGCCATATCCCCTAGAATCACGCCATTGATTTAGTCGAGAATTGTAGTTCATCGCACGGCTCGCTGCCAGAGATAATACTGTTAGAATTGCAGTCGCCCGTTGTTCTTCATACTCATCCGTTATCTTTGGTTTGTATTCCTCAAATGCTTGGAGAAACTCGTACTGAACAACGAGTTGGCGGGGTGTGAAAATATCTCGCCACTCATGCATCCCGTAACTACTGGGATCACTTATTCGACTACTCACATCAACAGGTTCGCTGAGGAATGTTAGGAGGTCAAAATCAGATTCCACACGTTGCTTGGCCTTTTCCATTCCCTTCTGGTCGTATTCATTACCCGCTCGATACTTTCGTTCACCGGTCGATGTTTCGTAGTTCACTCCGTATATACTGAATTCAAAATCCCCATCATGGATTTTCTCCTGTACATCTTCTTGTTCGTTAACAACGTCACAGTGGGGACATTCAGCGCTCTCCCCTCGTAGTGGGCCATCTTCTGGGTCATAGGTGTCTGGCGCATCCTCTACTCGGGTGTATGTGTATCGCACCTCTCCGTCTTCGTACACGGGAAGTATCGCATCGCCACCGTCCGAGTCTTTATTCAGCCACCACTTGGAGACGAGAGGTATCTCTCCCCCACAGGATTCACATTGTATGACATAGGTCATCGCCGAGTTGAGGATTTGGCGACCCGGATCTTCTGTGGGATAGTAGGGCTCAATATTCTCTCTGGCAGTATCGAGAATCTTGTCTCGCCATTCACGGATGGCTGGATCGAGCGAACCCACCTCTGGTGCGTATTCCAGACCCGCCTTCAGAATAAGCGATGGAACTGGGTTCAGCTCGTTCGCTTTCGCCGGAATTCCGTACCGAATCGCTTCAAATGGAATAATCCCTCGACCTGTGGTCGGATCAAGAATTGTTGGTAGTTCTCCACCCCACGCTTCTCGAAGCTTCGACTGGAGATTCTTGATTTCAGCCTCTGTCGGAGATTGGGTATTGGGGTTCGGATAATCGTAATGGTCGTCGAGAGTGCCGTTTCCCTTCTTTTCGGTGAATTTCTCTTCGACGTAGTCCGCAATACCGGTGTCCATCTCCTTCGGCCCAATTTTCATCAGACGAAGGAGTTCGTCAGAGTCGATTTCCCCGGGGTAGACAGAAGCCAATACGGCCAGTCTGACTGCTGGTGTAGGTCGCGCAGCAAACCATTTGTGGAGGCTCCGAAGCGCGTGATAGCGCCCGGATTCCATATCTTTCTGACTCTCAATGTCGATTGCATTGAGGGGGAGCTGTGACTCGATTGCAACGTTCTCAGGAACCTCTGCTTCGTCTAGGAATGATTTCTCAGACATTGGTAACTTTAGATGTGGTCGGCAAGTAGGACGCGAAGTGCTTTCGTACCGTTGGGTGAGGACGGCGAGCGAGCCTTGGCGTGCCAGTAGTAGCATTCGCCCAGGCTCATCTGATCGATTCCCTTTGCGACTTCACGGAGACGATCCCGGCGTCGCATCGGCTTCATCGCTCGGAACGCGATCGAAAGCCGAACACCGGCAGCTTCGGGGAGACTCACGCTTGCTGGCTCTCCTGTACAGACGGTTTCAGGATCAAGACTTAGCTCCCGGAAGGTGGATTCGATGAGGAAGCTCACCTCGTTGAACGCCCCACCGCGTAACGTCGCGATACGAATCGCACACCAGTCATCCCAGTCGTATGCCGCGTCATCTGCCCCGGGGAGCTCGGACGGAGAACGGTCGCCGATAATGGCTTCTTCCAGTTCGTGTACTGGGACGCTTACTGCTTTTTGGGTTCTCTCGAACCGTTCTCGCCGAGCCGTTGCGATATCACGGGGCGCCAGCTCGTAGAGCGTGATTTCGTGCTGGTCATCGACTCGATCACGCGTCAACACGAACGTCGGTCGATTCCCGTACGCGCCAGTGGTAAAGGCGAACGAATTCCCCTCAGCGATCCCCTGGCTCATACTTTGGTGACCTCGCTGGATTCGATCACACGGATCTGGGTGTGCATCGTGACGGTGAACGCGTTGTCGACAGCGAGGAGTTCGTCGAGCGCATCGAACATTTCCCCATAAATTCGGTCGTCATCCCTTTTGAAGTCGATGGCAAACTCGGCCTCTGCGGTACGACCACCATCCGGATTCGCGAGGTCCTCTGGCTCCATATTGAACCGGAGATGGTTCGCGAAGACGTCCGGGCTGCCTTCGAAATCGACTTCGAACTCCGATTTCGATTCAGCACCGTCGTTGGCTTCATAATCGAAGTCCATTGTGGTGTCGTCTGCGAAATCATCTGAGTTGCTGAGCTTGTTCGCAGTGAACCACGTACCTTTCCACGCATCAGCCCCGTCCAGATGAATCCAGACGCATTCGACGATAGGCGTCAGTTCGTCAGGGTGTCCGCCGTATTCCTCACGAGCGCTGGTAAGTTCGTCTGCGATGTCAGCCCGCATTTCCTGAAGGGCTCGGGAGACGTGTGCAGGCTCGGAGGTGCGAACTTCGATGAGTTTACTGAACGGTTCAGGCTCGTCATCACCACCTGAAATGCCCCCACCCCCGCCAGTGGGCTCATCATCGTCGTCAGTAGTCTCGTCCTCTTGCTCTTCGTCTTCGTCGGGTTCCTCCCAGTCGATCTCACTCCCGACGTCGTCGACCAGCTCATCGAGCGAGGTATAGAGTGTGTGCGACTGAGAGAGTTTCACGTCCTGATAGCTGAGGCCCGCGTGCAGATTCTTCGCGTCGTCGAGTTCGTGATCGGTCGACGTGAGTGTCGTCTCAGGCGTGTAATAGCCGGTCTTCTGTTCCTCGTCCCAGTATGCGTACCCGTCTTCACGGACGAGCTGGGCGATCGTCTTTCGCAGGGGAATCGGTGACAGGAGAATCTCTGCATCCTGACGCTTCCCGAACTGTTCTTCTATCGCTCGCGTCGTCATTGAGGCCGAACCGACGTTCCAGATCGTCGCCTCAAACCAATCAACACCGTAGGCGTCCTCTCCTTCGGGGATGATCGCACCTGCTTCATCGAGCTTCTCGATGACACTCTGATGGATGGTGCTGTCGGTGGTAACATTCCGATGGCCGAGTCCACTTTCGGTCGGGAAGTAAAGATGCGTATACGCCTTTTTGATGTCCTGATCGAGCGTGCCCTTTGCGCTATGGAGACGCTCTTCGAGCTTGTCTTGCTGTTCAGTGTTGAGTTCGTACTGGTCGTCGAGATTATTCTGGATGTGTTTGATGGCGGCAACGCGCTCTGCGGTCCGCTTTGCGTCAGTCACGTCGTTCGCGCTCGCTGCGAGGAAGACGACGTTGTTCTTGAACACCCGTGGCGTCTTCTGCCCTCCGCTCGACGATGCTGTATTCTTGAACAGCGTTTGGATTGCCTCAGGGACGGTCTCGTAGTCCGTGATGGTGACCGTATCGAAGTCCATCACGCACAGATGCGCTTCGTCGGCTGTATCCGGAATCTCGTGCGGCTCCTCCGGACCGACAATCACGCTCAGACTACCCTGACCGAGCGCTTCGTCGAGGGCTTCTTCGAGATGCCGGCGAGCGAGCCCGTCTTGCAGCTGTTCGACGACGGAATCGATGAGTTTCGTGAGGTTCGGCTCTGACTTGAACTGTATTTTCTCACCGCTGTCTCCGTGCAGGTAGAAACACGCAGACCGGCGCCCCTCTCCAAGAAGGTTATTCAGCGCATCGTCGTAGTGCGCCAACTCGACCTCGGTGTTGGCAATCGCGTGCCGAAGAGGCCGGCGTGTAGTGCCGCGACCGTCGGCCCCCTTTACGATGCTTTTCCAGAGGATTGCCGTCGTCAGATGTGTTCCGAGTGGGGGGTGTCCGTTCTTGACCCAATTCCGGTCCTCTTCCTCTGCGTTTGCCGTGCCATCTTCCGAGAAGATGTCGGCTTTGATTGCGGCCTCGAAGTCCATGTCAACCGACGAGAATAGTCGGAGAAGGGTCGAACGAACGTCCCCATCGGAGGGATGCATATCAAATAGACGGACGAAGTGACGTTCTTGGTAGTCGCTCTGGTGCTGCCAGAGGCGATAGACGGCGCGAGAGAGGAGTTTAAGCGCGCCACGAGTGCGCTGGAACGACGGGAGGGAATCCAGTTCCTCTGTGAGTGTATCGATGACCGTCGGATGAATCGGATAGCTGTCTTCGAGGCGGTCTCGATGCTCCGGGTTTGTCGCACTATCGGGGAAGGAGTCACGATCACCCGTATAGAGGGACATATAGGCATCTACGGTCGCATCGCGCCCATCTTCTGCGACCCTCTCGAACAAGCGGTGTCGTAGGACAGCTGCAATTTCGTTGTCCTCCGTCGGTGTGATGGAGCTCTCGACACGGTCGCTGATACTGTTGAACTCAGAGATGGTCTCGGAGACGAGACCGCGGACGTCTTCGGCTTGGTCGGCGAAGGCGGTATCCGCGATACTGAGGACAACAGTAACCTTGTCGTTGTTCTGTGTCGCGGACAGCAGCGACATCAGGAAGGTATTCGTCTGCTTTGCGAGAGTCGAATCTCCGATTTCGACAGCGGCAGCTTGCTCGAGATATGCGGCGATCTCGTCGATAAGGATGAGCGACGGATTGTCGTTCCGCTCGAAGAGACGCTCGAGTTTGGTAGTTCCCGGGGGCGTTCGGTTCTCGTCGTTTTCGCGCAGGAACTCGTAGCCTTCCCGTCCGAAAAGCTGGTACGCCATTTCGCCCCACATCGTCTTCGTCGCAGGGGCGTCAGGGTCGTCGTAGTTCGAGCGGGCGTCCTCGGCGTCGACGTGTGTACCCACAAAGACAGCCGAGTTGACGTCGAGACCGAGTGCAGCGGCGTCAGTATACTCGTCAGCGATGTCCTGGTCGAGGATGAAGTCAGACAGATCGGGGACGGCACTCGGCGATTCTGCGAGGTGATATGCGGCGATTTGGTTGTGGGTTTTCCCGCCGCCGAAGCTGGTATCGAGCCGGAGAATCCCGTTGGTGCCGGTATAGTCGTCGTTATGCGCGCCGATGAAACGGGTTGCGAGACGTGTGAGAAGCTCCTGTAGACCGCTAGTGGGGTAGGTTTTCTCGAAGAAGAGCCGAGGGTCAGCGTAGACATCAGGAGCGTCGTCGCTGTGGGCGACGTCCGCGAGACTGGCTGCGAATTGGTCCTCGGCAAGTTCTCCGGTGAGAACGTCCTGACGAGGTTCACAGGTGTCGAAAATACTCGGCGTCCGATTCGTCGTGCCAGTGGTTGTGGGCGTATCGCTCATTCGTTGGTAAATGTGGTTTCGTTGGCGCGTTCTTTAAGGAGCGTCTTGATTACTGAATCGAGGGACGTGTGGTCTTCTTCGTCCTTGATCTCCTCTAGCTGTTCTTTCGTCCAGTCCTGTACCCGTATCATCGGCATAATTGTATCACGAAATGTCCGGTCCACTGGGCTTCGCGCACAGTAGCTTATCACGATGTATACAGACAGTTGACTTAGTGATTTGGTATGTTAAAATGACTTTTCCATGACCATCCTATGAATAAACGGTAGTATTGTCCCTCTGTATCGTCCCATCTCTAATTTATGTGCCTTTTAGCCAGCTCTATGTAGCTTCGTTTAGACACGAACAGTATGCCGAAGCCGGACATTGAAGTCCTTGACGACGGCGAAGCATATCCCTATTCGTCGCATATCAGCGTAGACGGTACTGAACTCCAGCTTGGTGATCTTCTCCTGATGTTTGATCCTCCCGACGACAATGCTGTCAACTTCTTTGAACGTGTCTACGGTTTCACTTGGCCGGGTATTATCACCCACGTCATCGATGGACCGGTTCCTGCTGAGTTCCACAACTATGAAGAGTTCGCTAAAGATCTCGAAAGCGGGAAGCTCGCAGTCGCCAGCAAACGTGAACAAACACGCTTCTTCGTCGACGATGATACCGTCCGTACGATCACCCTCTATCGATACCAGTACCAAGGTGGTCGGCAGCCGATCCTTGTCGATGAGCGACGACATCCCCTTGAGGATACTCTCTTCAGCGAATCAATCACTCTCTGCGAGGATGGAGAGCAGGTGGTTGAAGAACTACTCGGCGCGAGCTCTTCTGAGGGGAAGCAGGGGGTTGAGCATATTCGTGAATTTCTGCAATCTGCTGGCTATCAGCGAGGCTCCACACCTAACTCGGACGGCTCTCCAGATTGATCCGCTTGAAAGACTCGGTCTCGCCAACCTTGCGCTCTAGAAGCGAGGCGAGATTGTCGTTCGCGGTAGAGAATATGATCTGTCGGTCTCCTCGGACCGCAAGCTCAATCACGAGATTGAAAAATGACAGCGTATTGAGTTCGTCTAAGTGCGCGAACGGCTCGTCTAGTAGCATCAGCGGTGGCGCAGAGTCGTGAGCGAGATTATTCGTGACGAAGATTGCCAGCACGAGCGCCGTCCGCTGGCCGGAACTCATTTCATCGATTCCTGCCACTTTCTCACCTTCTCGCCGGATGACTTGGAGTTCCTCGTTGTCGTCGGTAAGTTCTACGCGCTTGAACTCGTAGGGTCGCTGGAACACTTTGAACAGTGTCGTGACAATCTCTGTGTACTCTCCGAGCACCTCGTCGAGACTTTCCTCAACACCTTCGAACGTCCCTCTGAGGTGATCGCGGGCCTCTTCCAGCTGCTCTATATGATCTTTCAGACGGTCGATCTCGTCCGTCTTTGTGTCGATTTCGGTCGACAACTTCGAGGCAGGCTTCGACACGGCCCCATCCGCTGCCTCTTCAACTGCGAACTTGAGCATCCGACGGTCGGAATCGACCGCGAGACTGGTGTCGAGCAGCTCTTCCGGCCACTGATCATCTAGTACGTCGAGTCCCCGCTGAACGGCTGACAGTCGGTCCTCGTAGTCGTCGATTTGTCGCCATACCTCTGTGCTGGGATCGAATTCACATATCTTTGAGGTCTGCTCTTCGATGTCGCCCTCGATCTTCTCCATCATCGTCGATAGCACTGCATCGGCTGACCGATTGTGAACAGTCTGACTCTGTCCTAGCCTGGCGACCCCCGCCACCATCTCAAGAGTCACATCGGAGGACAGAAACTCCTCCTTACCGTCCGCCACGAGACCGAACAGCTGCGAAATGTCGTCGAGGCCACACAGGTTGTCGTCATACCGACGAATGTCATCGTCGATAGCCCTCAGGTCGGAATTCTCGATTACCTCCAGTGCCTGCTCAATATTCTCTAGCGACTCGATGAGATTCTCCGGAACGCCGCCCGCGTCGTGTGTGTGCTCGGGCTCCTTGCGTGTCCGGATGTCCTCGGCAGACTGTTCGACGTAACAGGCTGGGCAGTGTTGAACGTCTTCGTCGTTGGTGATCTTGAGGTACTCTTCCGTATCCGAACGGATCTGTTCACGGAGTTCTTGCCGACGTTCCTCCAGATCACCGAGTTCAGCCAGTCGGTTTCGAGTCTCCTCTAAGTCTTCGTGTCGTTCGCGCAATGCCGCTTCGACAGCCGCGTACCAAGACTCGGCAGACTGTACCGACTCGATCTCGTCGACCTTGAGATTTGCTTCCCCGATTCCCCGGACGAGTCGACGTACGTCTTGGCGCCCGATTCCGTTGGCGACGAAGAGGAGTCCCGTGAAGAACGTCGAGAACGGCAGTTCTGTCATCGTTTCAGACCTGACGTGTTTCGAAACTTCGAAGACCCGGCGATGTTCGTCTTTCAGCTCCCGAAGATCCTTGAGGTCTCTCTTGCCCTGCTCAAGGATGTCAATCTCGTTGTGAAGCTCCGACCGCAGGTCGCGGGCAGTTTCCCAGGTCAAGTCTGATATCGTGGCGTCAAGTGCCATCTCAAGTCGTCCGAACCGTCGCATCCAGTCTCGCCACCGTGAGATCTGTTCATGTGGCGGCTCCTCGTCTTTCCATTCTTCTCCGTCTCTCGAATCGTCGTTCTCCACGAGCGCAGATGCAGCCGGCGAAAGGTCACGTCGGGCGCTTCCGAGCGTTGAGAGTGCTTCTTTCACCTTGTTTCGTCGATCTATGAGCTCCTCTCGATCCGATTTGAACTTCTCGATATTCTCTTTTGCATCTTTGACCTTTCCATCAAGCAGGTCTAGAAGTTTGTCCTTCTCTTTCGTGGCGTACGCGAGGTCTTCGCCGTAGAGAAAGTTCTTGAATACCCGCTCGATCTCCAAGTCGGTCGATGGTTCAAGCAGTCGTGTCGTCTCGCCGGCCTCGTGGTAGTTGACCCGGTAGAACTCGACGTGCCGTCTCGCTCGCCCCTGCGGCCGGAATCCGAACCAGTCGGCAATTCTGTCGTTGATCGACTTCGAGTCCGTAGGCAGCGGTTCGTCATCGCCCTCCAGTGTGACACCCAGACCGTCGTAGGAGTAGACACGGTCGTCGTCACGTCGGGTCTGGCCGACGAGTCCCATCGTGATCCCGTCGAGGATACTCGTCTTTCCGGTCCCGTTACGGCCGTACAGGAGTGTGAACTGTGACGTGTCGAGGTGCCTTCTGGATGCGCCCTTTCGGAAGTCTCCTAGTTCGACAGTTTCGACGGCTGGTGGGCGGTCATTGGTCGTCGGCGACGACCGGCCGCGAGCGCCACCGGAATCATCTACATCTATCTCCAGTAGTCGGTTTAACTTCTGGTCGCGGTTGCTACTCTGATCGAACAGGAATCCCAAACCGTTACCTGTTACCCGCTCGACAAGCGTGTCGCGCCCGAACTCGGCATTTACTTCGGACAGCGTCTTGCGGCTGCGTTCCAACGGGCGGAGGAACTGCCCTAGCGACTCGCGAGGAACACACCGCCGGATTGCGAACTTCGTCTCTTTTTCGAGTTCGCGACGAATCTTGTCGTCTGGCTCACTCTCGTCTTCGTAAGCCCAAAATAGCTGAATATTCCACTGGTTCGGCGTGTCGTCGTCGTAGAACTCCAGTTCGAGCTGTCGGGTGTCGGTCTCCAGTAGCGCCTCCCAGTCGTGATCGCTACTCCCCAGCAGCCGGACGAAAAACACCTCATCATCGAACCCCTTTTCGCGAGTCCGTTCTATCCGGTACAGCGAGTCCGTGCTCTCAGCACGTTTTGGCTCGCCATCGCTGTCTTTCGTTGGGTGGACTGGGGTTACTTCTCCAATCTCTCCCAGCTCCGCAGGGACATCGGTCATCGATTCACCTCTACAAATTCGACCTGCGAACCATTCGCAGTGACGTCTTCTGGTTCAACTTTGCCATTTGTCACGTCCTCTAGTCCGTCTATTCCTTTCAGTTGAGTTTCAGTGGCCGATACCATCAAAACAAGCGGTTTGAAACTCCTCTTCTCTTGACTAATTCTTAACTTAGCGATGTCAGTGAGACGTTGTCGGCGTGCCCCAGCTGTCGGATCGTCAAGTCGCGAGAGCGAAATATCGACGCCACGTTCACCGTTGTCGGTGGCATTAATCGGGATATCTAATGGTCCACATTGGTCTGCTGGATCAATGGAACGATCATATCCGTTGCTGGCTGCTTGGAACGTCTCAATGAGTCGTTTCGAGTTCTTTTCCACACTGTTGCCGCGGCGGTGTTCGTGAACCGCGAACGAGTGCCCCAGTTCCTCATCTCTGTTCCCCCGGAGATTCTTGAGTGCCGCCAGCGGCACGTCCCATCTTGTATCGAGACCGTCCATCTCGTCTACTTCGAGGCGCCAAAGTGTGACCGCAGTGACTAGCTCCGCGTCACGAGGCTTGTCGGGAAGTCGACTCTGCCTTTCCACACGCCTGCAGTTTGAGCACATTTGGCAGTCGCAGTCATCGCAAACCCCACATCCGCATTCGTTTATCCCTTCCGGCGATTTGTCATACGTGGAATCGCCCCAGACACGTGTACTTAGGATCTGTGGTTCCGGTCTAAGTCCCTGTGCCGGGGCGGGACCATTCCCCTTGCGTCGCACACGCAGTCTACTCACCCCGTCGTCGACCAGTGTCCAGACGTACTCAGCGCAATAAGACGGGCTCACACCCTGTAGGCCACTGTTGTTGTATGTACTGTTGTAGTTCTCGAGGGATGACCATTTTCTCGCCTTCGTGTACACGCCAGAGTACCCCCACAGTACATCCTCTCCGCTCACTCCAGGGATAGCACCCCAGTTGGCACAAACGTACGTCACGTCATTCCTATTACTGAAGATGCGTGAGCGGAAGTCAGTCCACTCGGAGTGAAACGGCTTCGGGTTACACTGTGGGTGAACGACGACGTTCCCTCTCCGGGCGTAGGTGACAACTTGATCCTGGAGGTCCTCGTCCAGTAGGTCCGAACAAGTCCAGACGACGATTCCGGTTCCGCTTGATGGCCCGATATGGTGTATCTGGTCGCCCGTCGCGAGGTTGTCGGCTTCGTTCGGGTTCGCCCCCTCACTCATCGGGTGGGTCTTATATTGGATCACGACTGTCGGCTTGTCGATGTCGGCCAGTGCGTCCGCTCGCAGCGGGACGATTGTCGGGGTGACGAATTCTTTGTTGTGGTCGTTTGGGACGTCTTCCCCGATCACGCGGAAGTCTTCGCGGAGGTCCGTAACTGTCTCTTGCATCGTTTCGATCTCCACCGGGCGACAGCCGAGGACGAACAATGGGCTCTCGTCGGCGAACAGTTCGTCGTGCTCGCACACCC
Source organism: Halorhabdus rudnickae (assembly GCF_900880625.1). Taxonomy (NCBI): domain Archaea; kingdom Methanobacteriati; phylum Methanobacteriota; class Halobacteria; order Halobacteriales; family Haloarculaceae; genus Halorhabdus; species Halorhabdus rudnickae. Next base: position 61,070 of record NZ_CAAHFB010000002.1, on the reverse strand, counting down.
ACTCCACGCTGTAACTCCACTCGGGGGCAACCGCGAGGTCGGAGTCGCCAGCCAGACTTAGGAACGACTCCGCCCTCTGTTTTGCCCCCTTTGGTCTGGGTAGCGACCGGATGTTTTCGACGACTGTCCCGGGCTGCCACAGCACAATGTCTTTCTCGCGGTTGTCCTCAAATATCGAATACCCACTCCTCCGGAATCCCCCGGCAACCCTGTCGACCGAATAAATTTTCTCGCCGTCCGGCATTCAACGGTGGATTTGGAACCGGCGAACTTAAAAAGTCCGTACAACCGTTGCCGGATCGTTGTCTCCGCCAGCCTTGAAAGATGACTGCTTCCGAGTACTGTCCCTCCTCTCGTATCACCGCGGATGCCGCCACGCTTTCATGAATTGTCTCGCTAAAAGTGAAGTGGGGCGAACCTCTTGTTGGATTGTATTCGATGCACAAAACGCTTCTAACTGGTCCCCAACATTCACGTTTGGAACAAGCTGCTTTTGAACGGGCGGACCAGGTGGCTGATGACATTCTTGGTTCAGTTCTATATATTACCCGGAATGACGCTCGTAGGAGTGAAGTTGAGGACAATTGGGCCGCGTCGCACGATCCGCTCCGTCTTCGTGCCGAAACGCTCGATGCGGTCGTTCGAGAGTGGTACGAGGATCTCCTGGGCCCGGTCCAACCACTCTCCGGGCAGTTGAATCGCCGGCTGGCGGAGTACGCGCTCGATAGAACGACAGCCGATACAGATGGGGCTCTCGTCGGCGAACCCGCCTCGGCTGCTCTCGCCGATTCGTTCAGTAGCCGTTTCTCACTCTTCGATGACGCCGGTGTCGGGACTGCCGACGCACTGGCGGCGGAGTTCGAGGGCTCACCCCTCGATGACCGTATCGCGACAGCTACCGTCGACGCGTACCGCTACTACCAGGACCTCAATGCTGACTACATTGATGAGTGGGTCTGTACCCGGGGAGAGATGTTCGCTGCAGTCGCGACGACAGAGAAGCCACTCTCAGCCCTCTCTCCGGAACTGGACGTCGTGGTCCTATCGGGGTATCATGAATTCCGTCCTGTCGAACGCCGCCTCATCGAACGCATCGTCGACGAACTCCCGGTGATTGCGCTGCTGCCACTCCACCAGGATGGTCGGGGCGGAGTCGACACTGTTGCGGAGGACGCCTTGGAAGTCTACGAAGCACTTGACTTTGAGAGAGTGGATATTGAGCCCGTCAACGAGTCCGGGCGGGCCTTCGGTACGATCACCGAGTCACTCTACCGCCCGGATCCCGCCACCGTCTCTGTTCCAGACGGTCTCCGGTGGCGGGAACTCCCGACGCCCGAGCGCGAGATTCGCTTCGTCGCTCGCGAGCTACGGACTGAGTTGGCTAATGGTCGCGATCCCGACGACCTGGCTGTCGTTGTCCCAGGGACGGAGGCCTATTCGGGGTACGTCGAGGACACGTTCGATACGTTCGACATTCCCCACGTCACGACAGCCGCATCACAGCTGAACCAGACGTTTACCGGGAGCGTCGTTCACGATCTGCTGAATCTGGCCGAACCTGATCCGCGTGCTGAGGATCTCACATCCTTGTTGGCGAATCCGCTGGTCGACATCGTCGACACCGACCAGGCCAACGCCGTCACGGCAGCTGCTCGTCGGCGCGACACCGTTTCTGTGTCGCCCCTGCTCGACGACGTCGACGGCGAGGTCACGTCACTGGTGGAAGAGCTGCTGGCCACGCTGGAGACCCTCCGAACGGGCGACGTCGAGGACGCAACCGAGATTCTCCGACGGCTGATTGACGACCGCTTCGACTTGGAGGCGGCGACGGAGGACTACGCCAGCGGCGCCGAGCAAGCCGTCGAACAGCGAGCCTACGACATCGTGGACGAGGTTCTCTCCTCGTTCGAGTCGCTGGCGGCGGTCAATAGTGATCTCTCTCCGCTGGCACTGTTCACCCGTGCGTTCGACGGCGTGCCGATCCGGGTTCCGCAGCGTGCTGCTGGCGGCCACGTCGAAGTGATGGGGTTGCTCGACGCCCGGATGCGGTCGTTCGAGAAGGTGTTCCTCGTGGGCCTGACGAGCGAGCACTTCCCGGTGACGCCGGAACGCCCGGCCTTCTTCGAGGAGATGACCGACGCCCACCCACGGTTCGACACTGGCGACGAGCGCCTCCGTGGCCGCTATCTCTTCGCGACGCTCCTCGCGAACGTCGACGAGCTCACGATCACCACACCGGAGACAGGCGACGACGAATCAGCCGTCGTGCGGTCGCCGGTCCTCGACGAACTCCAGCGCGTGACTGGCATCGACCCCGAAGACGGCGTCGACGACCGCGTGGGCTCCCGCGAAGATCTCCAGCGGCGCGTCGCTACGACGGACGACCGGCGTGGGGCAGTCAGCCGCGCCGGCGACCGAGGTGACCTCTCCCCCGAGCAGACCAAGCGTACAGATCGTGGACTCCACTGTGCGGACAACAGGGGAACGGCTAGCCTCTCCGAACACGATGGCGTGTTAGAACCCGAGACAGTCGATGAGGTATACCCTTCGTCAGAACGGGAACCCTACAGCGCGAGTCGAATCGAGCGATATGTCGAGTGTGGGTTCAAGTTCTACGCCGACAAGGTACTCGGAATCGAGGACCCCGACGACGTCGAAGTTGTCCCCACGCCCCTCGAAACCGGGTCGTATGTCCACGATGTCCTCGAACGATTCTTCGCGGATCTGCAGGACGAGACTGAGGATGGTGTCGATCTCGCTGCGTTCGACCGGGACGACCTGGCGACGCACCTTCGCGAGATCGCTGTCGAGGAACTCCGGGATACTGACTTTGAGTACGACGGCCTGTTCTACGAACGGTGGAAAGCGGAGTTGTTCGCGGGCCTCACTGACGATGAGACCGCCCCGTACGATGCCGGGAGCAAACCCCACGACGCACCGGAACAAGGATTGTTCGCTACCTTCCTCAACAACGAACTCTCACGGGATGGCGCCGGCCGCCCACACCTGTTCGAAGCCCCGTTCGGCGAGGGACTTCCCGACTCGGATGCTGGGCCGTTCACGGTTGTGCGACCGGACGGCTCGACTGTCTCGATTCGTGGGTACATCGACCGCGTTGACGTGAGCCGTGACGGTGAGCAACCGACGCTCACGCTGTACGACTACAAGACTGGTCGAGCACCGTATATGACGAAGACGACCGGCGGCACGAAGTTCCAGCTCCCCATTTATTTACTCGCTGCCGCCGAGATTGTCGACGGTGACCTATTCGAGCAGGGCTCGCTCTCAGCGACGTACTACCAGGTGCGACCCCCCAACGACCTCAAGGTTCCACGCGGGGTCGAGTCGAAGTTTGATTCAGAGGTCGACCTTCGTCGCTTCCTGAATGACGTCGTTCCGGAGTGGCTGGGACAGATCGACGAGGCAATCGCCAACGGACGGTTCCATACGACGCTCTTGTCGGCCCGTGGTGCGAACTGCCGATACTGTGACTACCGACGGGCGTGCGATGTCCGCCACCACCGCAAGCGGGAGTTCGTCGACGAGGTTCACGAGGACGATGGTGCGTACGTCCCGCTCCGTGTTCGCGACGACGAGGACATCGAGGCGGTGATGAGCGATGACTGAGGACCCCGAGGAGATTCAGCTCACGGAGGAACAGGAGGACGCGCTCGTCCAAGGCCGGAACGTCGCGATCACTGCCGGCGCCGGGACGGGGAAGACGACAACACTCACCGAGCGCTACGTGACGATCCTGGCCGAAAACCCATCGCTCACGCCGGAGAACATCGTCACGATCACCTTCACGCGAAAGGCGGCTGCCGAACTGACCGAGCGCGTTCGGGAAGAGGTGTACGACCGGCTCGAGGCTGTCGACTCACCAGAGGCCTACAACCGCTGGCGAAACGTCCTTGACGACCTGGAGGACGGCTACGTCCACACAATTCACGCGTTCTGTACGCGACTCTTGCGAGAACGGGCCGTCGAGGCTCCGGTCCCGCTCGGCTTCGACGTGCTCGATGAAGACGGCGCCGCGACACTCCAGCGCGAAGTCGTGACGGAGTTCCTCGAACGCAATCAGGACGATGACGATGTTGCGCTCCTTGCCCAGCTCTGGGGTCGCGACCAGTTGGTCGATGTACTCGCTGGATTACTCGATGAGCGCCCCCAGAGCGAGTCCGTTCTCGAGGCGTGGCGTGACGCCGACGTCGACGACTACGTCGATATCTGCTGGGAGGTCGTCTGCGATCTCGACGTTGCCGACGCTCGACAGACGCTGTATGCGGAGGGACTCCTTGAACAGCTACGCACGGTCGCGGACCGCGTCGACCGCGAGGGCGCTATCGACGACGGGGACGGCCTTCGGGCCTACCGGACCCTCACCGAGGTCGCGACGACACTCCCTGACAATTCCCAGGAAAGCGATCCCCGCGACTGTCAGCGGGCAATCCTCGAGCTATACGAGGCCTGTGAGAAGAAGAACGGCGGCCTGTACAGCAGTTCGGGGTACGTCGTCGGTGACCGGGACGATTGGGGTGAGTACGGTGACGTCTACGACGATCTCAAGGACGCCATCGACGCGGTCATCGCGGCCGTCGAACCACACGCGGATGCAGTCGAGACGACGCCGGGGGAACTGGAAGCGAATAGCGCTCACTACGCGCTCGCCCTGATGCGAGTCTTCGACGATGTCCTCGCAGCCTACACTGCCGAGAAGGACCGCCGCGATACGCTGGACTTTCCTGACGTGATCGAGACGACGCTCGAGTTCTTGGGAGCTAATGATGCCGTCACAGAGCGGCTACGAGAGCAGTTCGCGGCCGTGATGGTCGACGAGTTCCAGGACACGGACCCGCGCCAGTGGGAGTTAGTCAAACTCCTCACGGGCGTCGACGAGGGGACGGCGTCGAACGTCTTCCTGGTCGGCGATGAGAAACAGAGTATCTACGGGTTCCGTGGCGCCGATGTGACGACGTTTGGGGATGCACGCAGAGAACTCCAGACCGTCAACGAAGCCCGTGCTGTCGACGACGTCCCCGACAGCGAGGCCGAGAGTCCGACCGCACTCGAACTCTCCGGGAACTTCCGGACACTGGACGAGCCGCTATCGTTCCTGAACGAGCTCTTCGAGTACCTGTTCCAGCCGGAAGGGGATACGCACGAACCGTACGAAGCACCACCGCAGGAGTTGACCACGCAGCGCGACCGTGTCGAAGACATCGAGGGACTGACCGGGAGCGTCGAGTATCTCGCTGTCCCCGACGACGCTGACACGGCGGCAGAGCTCTTTGGCGACGACCACCCGGTCGCCGAAGGCGCACTCGACCACACCATCGAGGCCGAGGCACAAGCGCTCGCTGCTCGACTGACCCACCTGTTCGACGATCCGCCGCAAGTCCAAGACCCCGACACGGGCGTTCATCGGTCCGCTACGCCGGACGACACGGCAATCCTCCTTCGCCGGCGAACACATCTGGACCGGTATCAGCGCGCGCTTGAGGAGTGCGACATCCCCTATACTGTCGTCGGTGGCATCGGGTTCTACGATACGCCTGAGGTCCAGGCGCTCACGAACCTGCTTCGAGTACTCGGTGATCCACAGGACGATGTCTCCCTCTATGGGGTGCTTCGGTCGCCGCTGTTCGGATTCGCGGATGATCGCCTCGCGCCGGCGGTCGCAGAGGCCGATTCAGTATGGGACGCGCTCGCCGAGACAGACGATCCACAGCTCGCGGACGCTTTTGACCTCCTCACTACGTGGCGGATCCTCAGCGGCTGTGCGACGCCGTCCGAAAATGGTGTGCTCCCGTGGAACCGCCTGTTGTCTCGGGTGATCGACGACACCGGGTATCTGGCGAGTGTGAGTGCTGACGAACGCGGTCGACAGGCCGTCGCGAACGTTGAGAAGTTTCGCGACCAGGTCCGCACGTGGAGCGAGAGTGGGGTCCACACAGCTGCTGGACTGCTCCATCGGATCGACCGCCAAGCCGAGATCGACCCTCGTGAGGGGGAGGCAGATATTCCGGGTGACGCTGAAGGGGTCCGAATTATGACGATTCATTCTGCGAAGGGACTCGAGTTCCCGATCGTTACCATCCCTGATCTCGGGAGTAGTCTCAACTTCGGTCGCTCCGTGGATGACCACGGGTACGTTCGACTCGTGGACGGAACTGATGACGCACCGCCGGTGCCGGCGGTCGGTGGACCGAATCCGGGCGATGCGTTCTCGATCGAGAAGACGGCTGTCCACGAGTACGCCGACCGACAGTCCCGTCCACAGGAGAGGGCGGAGTCGAAACGGCTCCTCTACGTTGCGTGTACACGAACACGGGATCACCTCCTTCTTTGCGGCACACACGACATCGATGTCGATGAATCCGGTGCAATCGAACTCGGCGAGTCTGCTGCCTTTGACGATGCGGACCGGTGGCGCGACTGGTTACAGCCAGCCATCCTCGATAGAGCACTCGTCGTCGAGGCGATTCGAGATGGACAGGCCCGTGGCGAGATGGATGGGGCCAGTTATACCGTTCGCATGCCGCCACGTCCAGTAGATTGGCATACCGACGACGAGGCTGTTGATCCAGCACCGGAAATATCGATTCCGTCACCGCCGTCGCTAGCGCCGGCGAAACGGATCGCGGCCACGACGCTCGTGAATGCGGCGGCAGACGCGTCTACAGACGGTCACAGCTACTCTCAACGTGAGGAGTCGGCGGGCCTGAGCCCTACGACGTTCGGGACGGTCGTCCACCGGATCAACGAACTCCGACCGCCGAGAGATGAGTGGACCACTCTGATCCGCCGTTTGAGTCAGATGACCGGTGAGGAGCCGACAGAAGCAGACCTCCGTGATGCTGTCAACCACGCTGCTGATGCAGTCAAATTCGTGGATCACGTAGAGGCCGATGCCCAGCTCCAAGCGGTCTACGACGAGTACTCAGTTGTAGCTCGAATTGAGGAGTCGCGGATTGTCGGTGATATCGACCGGCTGCTCGTTACACCGGATGCCTTCCACATTATTGACTACAAGACCAACGACCTCTCAGCTACGACATCGGATGAGCTCGCGGCACACTATCGACCGCAGATGCTCGCATACGCTCTCGCACTACTTCAACATGACCGGAATCGTGACGTACGAGCTTCACTCCGGTTTACTGACGAGGGGATAGAGGAACGGTTCCATTGGGAGCCGGATCAGATGGCGGAAATAGAATCTGAACTTCGACTGATGATGGACTTTGTCAAGTAGTTATACGGCTATTCGACAATCAGCTGTCCGCAGAATGGTTTGTAGCCACGGCTGATTCTCAATTCAACCTGTTTATCTTCTCTGTCAGATACTCTTGGAGATCGCTGACTGTTTCTTCTGAGACCGCTGAGGCCCCGAAGTCACTTCGATATCCGTGCTTGAGTTCGTCGCTTTCCAGGATCTTCAGTCCCCGCTCAAGTTGCTCCCGTAGTGCATCGTCGTCCCCTCGCAGCAGGTGAGGCGTGACAGCGTTGAGGTCGATTTCTTCTGCCACTGCTAGGACGTCCCGAAGGTCTGTTTCGCGGCCGCTGTGGAGCTTTGCCGCCACGAGAACAGCCCCATCGATGACTCTAGCCGTCGTCGTTACTGTGCCTCCGCTCACCTCCTGTTGGTGGCTGTGATTGTACAAGTAGTCGAACGACCACTGCGCCTCGGTCTGGCGGCACCCGAGTCCGTTTACCAAGAGATCGAAGCCGATCGGCTGTTGCGGCGTGAGCCGCTTCTCGTGCTCGATCACTTCGGTGTCGTAGAACCACTCCTTTGCGTGGCTGTCCGTTTCCTTGAAGCCCCGCTGTTCGAGGAACTCGACGAAGTTAGCCTTGGAGTTCGGCGCGACGACAATATCGAGGTCCGTTGAGAAGCGAGCATTGAATGCTGAGACTGCGTAGCCACCGACGAGAACGTACTCGTGGCCCTCTTGGGTGAGCTTTTCGAGTAGTTCGATGAGTGCGTCACTTCGGTTATTGAAGCTCATGGCTGTGCCCGTTTAGTCTCTCGATATGTGACGCCGAGGTCGAGGTCCTCGTACATCCGGTTGATCATCGCCAGCGCCGATTGGAACTGGGCGTAGTTCTCGCGCATATACTCGATCGTCTCTGCTCTCGGGACCACCGGGTACCCCTCGACGTGCTCGATTTCGAGTGACGCGCGTGGTTCGAGAACGATCTGCAGCGGTCCGTCCAACTCGTCTCGGGGCTCTCGCTCGAATGCGATGGGGAGGTTGAACGATTCGAAAAATGTCTCCCAGGCGTCGACGTCCTGCTCACGAACAGCGAGGAACAATGGATAGTCATCCGGATTCCGTCCAACTTGGTAGCCCCCTTGGGTCCACACGTAGACGGCGTCGATCCGCGTGAATGCGAACGGCCAGTCGCCGAATTGTGGAATGACGTAGGCTTCTTCGATGGTGGGTGGACTGACGCCGGCGCTGGCAGCGACGAGCTCTCGTGCTGCGTCTCTCACGCGGTCATCGGCGACTGAGAGGCCGTCATCATAGCGGACGTAGCCTACGTCTTCCAGCCGATTGACGGCCTGTCGTACCGTCTCGTACGGCGTGTGGAGGTGTTGGGCGACACGGCGGATGGAGTCACCACTATCGATGGCGAGGATAGTCTGTGCTGCCGTATCGTCGAGTACCTCATACATCTGTTGGTTACCAATAATCTGGTAATAGTTAAAAGTCTTACTAGACTGGCCGTAAAGCACGATCTTTCCACTTATCTCGAAGGTAGCCCTGATCCCGCTGAAAATACGCGGAACGAGTTTAATGAATTCAACGAGCAAAACGAACAGAACGAGAAAAATGAATGGATTGAACGAATTCTGAGGAACGAACTGGTTGAGGATAGGCTGGACGGCTCATACTTGATGAAGAGAACGAAAGAAACGAACGTAACGAATAGAACGAATAGGTTGATAGCAACGAGTGTGTTTGCCTCAATGAACAAAACGAACAGTTGGTTTTAACATCGTAGTAATCCTCTCACCGAGCGAAACGGCCTCATCGAACGCACTGAACTAAACGACAAAAACGAACGAAACGAATACAACGAGAGAAACGAAGAATATGACCGACACCAACACCGCACGAATCACGGTGGCGAATCAGAAGGGAGGCGCGGGGAAAACAACCGATGTCATTCATACTGGCGGCGCACTCTCTGCCCGAGACCACGATGTCCTCCTGGTCGATATCGACTATCACGGTGGGCTCACCTGCTCGCTTGGCTACAACGATCTGTACTACGATACCGACCGCACAACGCTGTTCGACGTCCTCGACTTCGACCAGATGGAATCGGTTAACGATATCATCGTCGAGCACGAGGAATTTGACATCCTCCCTGCGAGCGAAAAGCTCGCGAACAACAAGAACATCCAGACGTTGCTTGAGGCGCCGAAGAGTCGAGAACGACTGGGGATGACTCTCGACGAACTCGATAGGGACTACGACTACATTATCATCGACACACCGCCATCCCTGAACGTCCTAACCGACAACGCCCTGGTCGCGACCGGCAACGTTGTCATCCCCGTCATTCCCGAGAAGCTCAACGCCAACAGCCTCCAGATTTTCGCGAAGCAGCTAAGCTCTCTGGAGCCGGCATATGGTGGCATCAACCGTCTCGCGATTGTCTGCAACCGTGTGGAGCAGAATGCAGAGCACAATGACACCATCAAGGAGATCAAATCGGCATACTCGCTCCCCCTCTTCGAGATCCCGAAGCGAACTGATCTCTCTCAGTCGATTGGCGAAGGTGTGTCCGTCTTTGGCTTCGGGAAGGAGAACAAGCGCGTCGAGGACGCTCGTGAGCTCTTCAACGAGATCGCCGACCTGTTCGACGAGACGTTCGAAAAGACCGCACCTGAGGAGGTGGAAGCATGAGCGACGGCTGGGGTGATGCTTCCGGCATCGAGGGCAACTACGAAGAGGAGGACGATGAGGTCGATTCCGGCGAAACGAGTGAGGTGAGTGAAACGGTGGAAACTAGTTCATCGACCGAAACGACCGAATCGACTTCAACGAGTGAAACGAACGAAACGAGCAAAACGAAGACGAATATCAAGGACGAGTGGAACGGGCGGACGATCTACATTCCCGACGATGTCCTCGACGAGATGGAGGATATCTATCTCGAGTCCCAGCTGAAGCTCCGCAAGGCGGGTCAGGACGAATTTAAGAAGAACCGCCACTTCTACCCCCTACTCGTGCAGTTCGGTATCGAGGCCCTCTCTGAGGCGGATGCTGAGGAAATTCAGGCTCGGCTTTCGGAACTCGGCGGGGAGTGATGCCGCGCAGAATGAGGCGTCTACGAGGACGCCGTCGCCGAAGACTATCTCTGGTGGCTCGCCGACGCGGCTACCGGCGACGTCTTCGAGGAACGGCTGTCCGACACCTGTAGCGCCCCCGTCTCGATCGGGTTCGCCGGCGACGAGCGAGAACTTCTCGAAGAGTTGCGACAGGTGGTGTTCGAGCGACTCAACCGAGACTACGATCGGCTCGTCGCGTACCACGCGGAGTCGTGGAAGGGCGGGTTCGACCTGCCTTCGTCCGCACGCGGTGCATCAGGCGAGGCGTCGACTGGGTGTTCGACGGCGTGCTGTTCGCCGACCTGTGAGAGTCCGTGAAGAAGCGGCTCAACACAACGCACACCGCGTACGGCGCCTCGGACGACGCCAACTCGCTGACGGGCGCGTACGCCCTCCTGTTCAACCGCAAGACGGACTGTCGGGGCTCTTAATGGATGTGGAGGGATTGCTTGGTATCGCGACCGGCCGTACGACCCCTTCGAGGACTCCGGCAGTGCGGCGGCCCGCTACTGCGAGGGCGATCTCTTCCCCGTCTTGGAGCGCAACCTCGCGGACGTCCACCGGACGTGGGAGCTGGGCGAACTCGTCCGCCAATTCGTCACCTCGAAAGACGTCATCGAGAAGAAACTCTAACTCCACATACTAATCAAGACAGTACCTAAAATCGCAAGTCGCCGTTCAGGTCACATATAATAGTAATAGTGGGTCTCTAGGTTGATGTCGTCCGCGTTCGGTTCGGCGAGAATCTCGCTCACGGAATTCGCGATTCCGATAGTGACGGGGAGTCGCTTGCAGAAATCCGAACTGTTCCAGTCCAGTTTGGTGAACGTAAGTATCTCACGGCAGATTCGCCGGTAATCGCCGCTGAAGTACTCCTCGTGAGGTCTGACGACGATGGGGGTGGGCACGCCCGGCCCGTTGTACACGGACTGCTCTGGTACGTATCCGGTGGTGTAGAGGTACCCCTCGCTCCGGTCAGGAGGGAGGGCGAGCGTCCCCCGCAACGGCGGATTGTCACCTTCCGGAAAGAGACGGAGTGGGTGATGGTTTCTGATGGTGACGAATTCCTTCACGTTCACATCGGCGGCACCGTCATTGAACCCCTCACTCTCCTCCGGCCAGAAGTTGGACGACTTGTGAAGGACGAGCCGATTCGGTTGTGAGTCGCGATAGTCGCCGTACTTCTCAAGGATGCTTTCAACCAACCGCTTGGCGTCTGCGTACGAGAGGTGAGTCTGCGCTTCGTCGCTAGCGATGTCTTGCACGGGGTCGCCGCGAATGACGAAGTTCTCTCCGCCCTCTATGAAGACCTGTGCGATCGATGCCCTGACGTCTGGGTCGGTGCCCCGCTCTCTGTAGAACGAGATGCCGGCGTAACACTGCTGGCTGTCGAAACTCGCCGTCTTCCAAGGCCTGCCCTCGCGGGCTTTGTAGAGCATCCCGACGGCGATGTTCCACGCGAACTCAGAGCGGTGCTGTACGTCAGAACCCCCGCGCAGCGCCTTCGGCGACATCAACTGCGTGGGTGTACCAACTTCCATCCCCGCGAGCTTGATCTGACTCCGGAAATCGCTGTTCTTGGTTTGAATCCGGTCGGTATCCGTATTCGGGTCGGCACAGAGTTCCACGAAACGCTCGGGTATGGCAACGAACGTGATGTCGGGAGGGGGCGTTTGTGACCCAAGCCCGGCGATTTGGTGTTTCAGGTGTCTTATGGCGGGTTGGACGCGTTCTTCTCGGTCGGGTATCTCGGCAATCGTGTCCATATCCTTCTGACGGATCCGCCCCTTCCACTTTTCGTGCGTCTGGTAGTCGAACTGGAGGCGCGAGTCGACTCCGAGTCCCGGGAATGGTTGTCGCCATCGCTTCCGATTAGAATTGTTCGGAATGCCGGTTCGCATCTTCCGGAGCAGTTCCTCCATCATCGAGATCGACCGACTGTCCCCGACAATCCCGACGTTCACGACCTCCTCCTCTGTATTCGCCCGAGGGCGGGGGCCGTACTTCAGAAGCCCTCCGCGGGGATCCTTCGCCGTTTCACCATCGGCGAACAGCAATTCGGTTTCCCTTATCCGGCGGAGGTCAAAGTCGCTCATCGTTCCACCACGGCTTCTCCAGCCATCAGTGCGTCCCGTTCCTCGGTGTTCTTCGGTGGCCGCTCTCGGAGGTGAATGTCAACTGCGTCCTCGAAGGTCATCCGCTGCCCTTCCGTTCCTGGGATGCTCGCGTGACCACCCCGTCCTTCGTCGAGACCGAGATAGTCTCGCCACTGTCTGAACTGGCTTTTTTGATTGGGGTTCCGAGACAGTGAGTTCTTGTTCAGTTGATTGTGAAGCTCGTCGGCACGGTCGCCACTGATGAACGAGTCGCCACGCCCACGCTCGGTGAACAACCACCCTGTCTCAACGAAGACATAGTATTGGTCGCCATACTGCTTCACCACGGGCGTCCCGTACCGGTGTGCGTAGGCAGTACCCCAGTCCTTCAGGGCGACGTATCCCTTGAACTCCTGATTAGCCCCCGATTCGTCCTCCTCTGAGGGTATTAGAGTTCCTGACAACTCCTGTTGCCTGGTCTCATCGGAATTTTGGTCGATTTCTCTATCCCTCTGAATGATGAGCTTGTGTTGGCCACGGTGGCGAATGCCGACGCAGCGGTCGTGGCGGCGAACACCGCGCCACAGCACTTGCCGATTCAACAGGGCGATAACTCGGCGGTTGTGTTGGTCGCCGGTCTGACTCATCCACTCCGTAAAGTCGTGACGCTCCGCCGTGTCCGTGTTCACGAACTTCACGAGTGAATCGGGCATTTCTCCAGGTGGTATCAGGCTGTACATTTGACCACTCTGGAACCAGATTGGAAGATAACGCGGGTTTTGATCATACACGTCATGGTACTCGGGGGCCAGACTCCGCAGTGTCCAGATCTCGTTGGGTAGACCGACGATTCGGACGAAGTTCGGAGTGGGATTCCCGCGCTCCTTTACAGGTTCGTTCTCACGAGTGTAGAAGTCCCACTTCTTGTCTCCACGATTCTGTGACTCGCGATCTTCAATGAGTTCGCCGAGTCGCTCATATCCCGCTTTTTTGATGCTTACCTGCTCCAGAAACCGCCAGAAGTCTCGAAATTCGAGTGACTCGAATTGGTCTGCTTCCGCTTCGTTTAGATCGTGTCTATCATCCAACTCCTCGTAGTATGTCCGCACCTCTTCTTCTTTCCTGATTCGGTCGTGGAAGATGTCTTTCCACCGCGACTGACTGGCGTAGTCGTCGGCGAATACCATGAATTCGAACTCTGGCCTCTCAGAGCGCGCAAAGTCAATGAACTGACGGGCTAGTTCGTCGATGAAACCGTCGTCGAACAGAGAGAGTTTGGTGTTCTTGGTCTCGACGCGGAACTTCTTGTCCTCTGCGTGAGCCGGTCGGGACAAGACAATATCAGATGTGCCCGCATAGCTGTCACCAACCTCCAAATATTCGCCAGCTTCGAGGTAGTCCCGAACCCGGCGCCGATACATCTCCGCTTTGTGGTGACTGGACTCTTGTTCCCCCTCAAGGTTCTCGAACGTCACTAACGCTGCTTACCGCGGCCCAGTGCAAAAAATGTCGGGTGCAGCGAACAATCGCTCCCGTAGCGGATAAGACGGAGGCGTGTTAACGAGCAATCAGAAGTCCCGCGATGCCCGACTCTCTCAATCTGGACGATGTGGCCGCACTGTTGTTCGACGAGCGGCGTTACAACAGCGACATCCGGCCTAAGGCCTTTCACAAGATCCTCTACTTTGCAAAGCAAGAGTTAGAAAGAGAACGTGTTGATGAAACCATCAACACGTACTGGTATATGTGGGGTGCGGTGGTTGCGACGTCTGATTCGTCTCTCGAAATCACAGAGGGGACTGGCGGGCAACGGGTGGTCTGTGAGACGGAGGTTTCCGACATTGATGCCTCTCGTACCACTATTCAGCGCGCCCGACGAGCGATCTCCAACACACTAGATCGCTACTATGACTGCGGCATCGAGGGATTAACCGACGAGATGTACGACGAGGCGCCGTACGATGTTCAACGCCACTTCCGGGTACTGGACAAGCAGCTCGACGCGGCTGGCGACTCCAAACAGATGACGCTCACCCTCGACCGAAACGAAAAGCGTACCCGGGAAACGCTCCACAAATTTATCCAGAGCTTCCCGATTGACGACTTTCCGCAGTACGAAGACGATCTTCACATCTGGTACCGGTTGATGAGTGCTGAGTTGGACTCGAAGGACTATGACCCTCAGACCGCAGAGACGCTTGCGAAGTCATTTTGGCGACTGTACTGTCTTGAACTCGCGTGTAGAGAGGACAACCTCTCGCGGTCGGAGATCGCCGAAGAACGAGGTGTCGACAGTGTCGAGAGCGCGAAGGAAGAAATTCGAGAGCGACTCCGCCGGAAGGAGCGCGAGAAGGCGAGACGGAACTCGAAGGATACTCGGGTCGCCAAGGAGGCAGCCGACGCCTTCGTCGCGCCATTCATCGACAACGACCTACTCCAGCACTAATGGCTCGGTACTTTCTTGACACCGGCGTTCTCGTTGGCCTGACGTTCCTACACGACCTGTGGCACGACGACGCCGAACGACTCTACGATACCGATAACGGCCTCTACACGAGCCGAGCAGTCGTTTACGAGTACTGCAACAACAGCAACTCAAGCAGACTTGAGGACACGGTCGTGGACTGGGACACGGATGCCGGTCTCTTCGGCGCGACCCTAGCGAAGGTTCGCGCCGCCCAGATGAATCTCAACTTCCGGATGGATGGCTACGATGAGGACGAGCTGGATATTGAAACGCTTGTTGAGGCATTCCTCGAGGAGACGGATGTGATGGGTAGCATCAAGCCAGAAAGGTTGATCGAAGAACACATCGAACCCAACATCCGAAACGAGTTGGAGGATACACTCGCTGACGAAGAGGTCACTCCCGCGTCGGGCAGACGTGCTTTGGACAGCCTGTGTGACACGGTGATAAACAAAGCCCATGAGACGAGGCAAGAACTTCAGAACCGGGTTACACAGGGACCGTCCGGATCCCTCAGTAAGTCGGAGCGCAGGCAGCGTCTTGGATTCGTGGACGGGTACATGGACAAGGTAATCCTATCCGACGCTGCGCATCAGAGCGACCGAAATCTCGTCAATACGGTGGTAACCGCAGACAAATCAGACATGTACGGGCACCACGAACGGATCAGTGCTGAGTTAGGAATCCAAGTCGTCTACATCAAAGACGAGTTCGCCGATCCCTCGTGGCCAGTCGATGAATGAGTGCAGTTGTAGATGCCAAAGTCCTCCTCCGCGAACAGGCGTGGGACGATCACCTTCTATCACCACCATGTATGACTCACAATACTCCAGTCCGAGGTGGCCCTGACTCCAAACAAAAGCCTCCAACTGAGGTTTATAACTACCTGATGTGTTGGCTCGCTTGGTGTGACATTTTGCGTTGCCGGTATTGACTAACCGGTACTCCGGACAACCTGTCCTTCAGCGTCTGATTTGTAGAAATCTGTACCGCGAAGGTCTGCTGGTTGCAAGAGACGAGATATTGTATAGCGACATATGATATACAAACTCTTTTAGTGCAGGATTCCGGTTCTAGGAGACTCCAGCTTCCCGAATTCTCCCGATAGGCTGAATATACCAATTGGTCCTGATTACTCCAATAATCACGACCACTTTGAAGTACCTTCCCGCCCTTGGTGAAGCACGAAAACTGGAAACGGCTCAGAACGGTGCTTTCCCGGGGTTGAGCCGCCGAGACCAGTGTTCGAGGTTGCGCTGGTCTCATCCGGACACGATCGAGGAACTGGTGGGACACATAGTTTCGATATAGATCGAATCGCCCCAATCTATATGTAGATTGGGCGTGAAGAGTCACGCATGACAGAAGACGAATCGGGCTCCGAGCGCTTGATGAACCGCCAGACCACGGGAGAAGACCGTGTGCGGATGGTCGCCAGGCAGTTGTCGGAACCACAGACGGCAAACTGGATCGCCTCCGAAGCGGGCTGGTCACACGAACCGACCAAACGGGTCCTCGAACGGCTCGTCGACGATGGCATTCTCCACCGTGACGAAAGCGGTACTCACACGACGTACTACCCTGATTATCGCCGCCAGGCGATGCAAGAGGCGATGCGTCTTCGAGATAGTGGACACACAGTCGAAGAACTCACGGACCGTCTTGCTGATATAAAGACGCAAATCCGAGACTGGGAAGACGAATTTGACGTTGAGTCGCCGAATCGACTTCGCGGGACGCTCGCTGACGAGTCTCTGGACGCTGACGAGGAAGATCGCCGCCGTAAGATTGCCCGTGAGTGGGAGCACCTGCAGCGTCGTATTCAGATTGTTGGCTTCGCTATCCGCGAATGGGACTTTCTCGCTCCAACGACAGAGCCCACCGAGGCCTAACCGATGTCTGTGCCGCATCCAGGTGGTGATCCGAACGCGAACCTCTATGCTCAGCTGAAGCGGGATGTCCTTGACCGTGTCCCACAGATTGCTGCGGTCGAGTTCGTTCCGGATGATATCGAGGCCAAGCAGCTGCGAGCGATTTTCGAGCCGACGCGCCTGGATCCTCCAACAGGCCCCGATTCGCCGAAACTAACGGTCAAGTGGTATCGACAAGATCCACACGATTGGTTCCGTATCAACTACACCGATCCAAACACGGGCTTTCACGCCGGTTGGCACCAAGATGAGGACCACCCCGATCTCGGACGAGTACATTTCCAGTACTCTGTCGGGGATGAGGAAGACCGATGGGGTATCACGTTCGACCATGAGACTCCATCGTTGATTCTCTGGGAGATCGTCGAAGGACTCCTTGACGACGTCCGTCCGACCTATCAGTACTCACCAGACGAACCGCAGCGATAGTAAGCACGAATGCTGTAACCCTCTCATCAGTCCGAAGGCTGCCCGTGCTGCGCGAAGGTTCGGGAAAAACTGTCGGAACTCGGCGTCTCCTACGTCGCCCACAATCCGCATCTCCCGGGTGACGAAGGTGGCGACGTGACAAACGAGGTCACCTACGAGGAACTCACAGCGGCTGGGTAAGACCAGATCCCGTACCTCGTCGATACAGACCGCGGTACCACGCTGTACGAGAGTGACTTCGAGAAAGGTGAAGCAGACGGAAGTGTGGCACCATTAGAACTCATTGCTGCTGCGATTACTGGTTGGAAAAGGTGACTGATTGGAATTGATTGTTTCTATAGACCCCAATACAAATGACTTAGACTAGCGAACCTTACGATATGCCCGAAGAATTCGAGGATGTTGTCGAACACGTGAAGGCCCATGCCGGAGAGGCGTTGGAAGCCATTGTCGTTTACGACGAGACGCGTCATCGTGATATCTACCGACGTGAGGATATCGACGCACTCCACGATTCGGACTTAGAAAAGGAGGTGCTCGAAGACGTGCGTGCGGATCGTAGGCAACGTGAAAGCGCGGAGGCCAGCAAGCACGAGGGTGAACACCGCGCGAGTGCCCATGTCTTCGACGAACGGGTGATTTTGCACCTCCCGCGCGATGGAGAGACTGGCACAATTCTCATTCTAGATACCACCGCTGCTCGTAACCTTACCGAATTCGTCGCGGACATCCGTAGCGACATTTACGACGAGTGAGGTGCTCGTTGAGATCGGCTGTCGTCACATCCGGCCAGTCCCTGCCATTTCGGAGCTATTTCGGGTCATGATGAGGCCGCTGACGAGCATGAGTCCGGCGAGAGCCACCATGCCCGCGTCCCAGCCCATCCCGGCGATCATCGCGCTCCCACCCATGCCGCTGTCCATTCCCATCCCGCTGCCGTCGTCGAGCATCCCGTTCGCTAACAGCGCCTGGTTGAGGAGCATGAGCGCCGCATAGCCGATCATCAGCGGCCCGCTGGCCCTCCCGAGCTGGTCCGCGTACTCCGTGAGCAAGACTGTCCCATGAACCAGCACGACGGCGCCGAGACCGAGCATGAGCCAACCACTGGTCACCATCTCGGTGGCCGAGCTGGCACTCCACAGCGAGTACAGGCCGGAGGCGAAGGCGATCGACGCGCCGTACAGTCTCGTATTCGAGATCATGCTCGAGAGCAACGTCGGAGCACGTAAAGAGGTACGTGAAGCGCCAACACGGTAACTCAAGGGTAACCTGGGCCTTGGAACGATCAAACTGAGGTAGCAGTGTCGTCAGGATCCATCCGATCGGGCTGATACCCACGCGAGCAGGGGTTCGAGTCGCTCATGATGCTCTTCACCCTCGTCAGTGAGTACGTACTCGACCCGCAGCGGGACCTCGTTGTACTAGGTGCGCGTGACAAGCCCTCTCCTCGAACTCCGCAAGTCGCTTCGAGACCGTCGAGTTGCTCGCCGTCGGCAGGTGGGCCTCGATCCCACCGAAGCGAGGCGACTCATGGGAACCCACGACCCTGACCAGTTGCATCGCGTACTTCCGGCTCACCGCCCGTGTTTATTGCGGCCGATTCCATATTGATCCCCATGGCATTGCCCGGTAATCGGGACATTTTCGACAGTGTGGCCGACGGCTTGTTGATCCACTGCCCCGACTCGGGTGAGATCGTCGACGTCAACGAGAGGTTCTGCGCGATGACAGGGTTCGAGCGCGATGCCATCATCGGCGAGAGCGTCGATCTGCTCATGGCCGAGAAGCCACCATTCGCAATGGGTGTCGCCGAGGACATCCTCGATCGCCTTCGTGCTGAAGGAACGCAGTTTGACGAGTGGAAGTTGCTCACTGCCGATGGCACCACATTTCCAGCGCGTGTCCACATCAGTCTTATCGAGATCGACGGCGAAGAACGCGTCCTCGCGACCGTCCGGGACATCACCGAACTACGAGAGTCCGAGACCCAACTCCAGCAGTTCCGCCGGGCGATTGAGGCGACCGGTCACGCCGTCTACATCACCGACACCGACGGTACGATCACGTATGTCAATCCGGCCTTCGAAACTGTCACGGGATACGACCGGGCGACGGCGATCGGCGAGACGCCTGAGATCCTCGACTCTGGTGTCCATGACGGCCAATACTTCGAGGCGCTGTGGAGCACGCTCCGGGCGGGCGAGGTCTGGGAGGAAGAGATCATAAACGAACGGGCGTCGGGCCAGCAGTATCACGCCGAACAGACCATCGCCCCCATCGAGGATGATGCCGGCGATGTCCAGGGGTACGTTGCGATCCAGACTGACGTTACCGAGCGCGAACGCCAGGCCGATCGGATCCGCGCAATGCTAGAACACGCGATGGCAATCATTGCTGTCTTTCAGCCCGACGGGACAGTCACGTACGTCAGCCCGTCGATCGAGCAGTATCTGGGCTATGCGCCGTCCGAATTAGAAGGCCAAGACGTCACCGAGATCGTTCACCCTGAAGATCGGGAGGCGCTGGCGAACCGACTCAGGCGTGTCGCCGAGAATCCCGAGGAAGTGGCCCGGGGTCGCGCACGCTTTCGTCACGCTGACGGCTCCTGGCGCGTCTTCGAATCAGTCGTGAACAGCCAACTGGACAATCCCGCAGTCGAGGGAATCATCATCAACGCCCGCGACATCACCGAACGCGCCGACCGCGGCAAACACCTCCGGGTGATGGACCGTCTCCTCAGGCACAATATGCGCAACGACATGACCGTCGTCCTGGGGATGGCCGACCACGCCGAGTCACAGGGTGATGCTGAAGTTGCCGAGGCCGCCGCGCAGATCCGTGAGACGGTCACCGGACTGCTCGACACCGTCGAGAAAGAGCGCGAGATCGTCGAGGTGCTTTCCGAACCGCCGGAGCGCGAGACGATCGATCTCGTCACTGCTGTGGAGAACGCTCTCACCGACGTGACCGACAGTGGCGATCGAGTCTCCTGTGACCTCTTGGCGCAGGCCTGGGTCCGAGCGCTTCCGTCGATAGACCGCGCAATCTCCGAACTCGTCGACAATGCGCTTGTTTACGCCGACGCGGACGCCGCGACCGTCGCCGTTACTGTCACCCGGTCTGAATCGACTGTCAGGATCCGCGTCGCCGATGAGGGACCGCCGATCCCCGACGAGGAGGTCGATGCGTTCAAACGGTCGGAAATCGACGCGCTCAATCATGGCCAGGGGCTCGGCCTCTGGCTGGTCAACTGGATCGTCGACCGCTCCGGTGGCGACCTCTCGTTCGATCGGTCCGATGACGGCAACCTCGTGACTATTTCGCTGCCGGCCGCGCGAGAACCGGACCGGACGTGAGAGTCGATCACGCCCAACGCTACTCCGACCCCACTCCACTATTTCCGCACGGCCGTCGGTCGATATCGTGTGAACTTCGTCGGGGGGTTTGCGCTCGACAGCGAAGTGTCGTGCACAGGTAGGCCGCCACCGCCGTTCCTACCGTTTCCAGCGACGACCACCACGTCTCCATTTCGAATCTCGCGTACGTGTTAGGCGAGTATGCGACCCGTGTTCTCCATCATCTGAAGCACCTGTAGTCCAACATCCTCGACGGCAACGCGGTCGACGTTTCGATCTCGTCGGCGGTCACCGCAGTAACGGACTGCCCCGTCGACGTGCGAAACGAGTCCAGAACCATATCTCACACAACTCGGGGCTGAGTCTAATATCCCGTAGTGATACCCGAGGAGTCCGTGATTGGTGGGCAGTCCACCGAAGACCGGTCACTCGGGCGAGTCACTCTTCCCCGGGACTCCGCGCCCGTGGAAGAACTCGCCACCCCACTGACCGACCCAGATGTCCTGGTTGGCCAGGTACAGCGCCTGTTCGGTATCGAACGTCGAGTCGGTGACGCTCCATTCACCGCTGCCAGTATCGTACTGTACTTCCGCGTTGTACACGGCAGCTTGGCCGTGCTGGCCTCCCGCTTTGGGCGGGAGTGGCAACGGATGTTCGGCTTCGGGGTCGCGAGACGGCGGTCGCTCGGCACGCTGGAGTCGGCCGTGATTGAACGTCTCGTTGAAATACTGGGCGTAGATGTCCTTCACGCCCATGCCGAGTTCGGCATCGGCAGCGTTGAGCCCGCCCGTGATATCACCAGCGTCGCGCGCCGTGATCGTGTATGTTGAGGCACCGTCACTGGAGGCGAACGTCCCCGCGTCGGCGTCCCAGAGTGAGTCAACGAGGTAGCCGAGGACGGTCTCGGCCTGGTCGGTGTGATCCACACCGTCGATCTGCGAAGCCCAGACGAGGCCCTGGCCGACGATGCCCTGCGTAGCCGCCTGATTGGCCGCCCCATTGCCGACTTTGCCGTTTCCATCCGTGGCATCTGTGATCGCGTTCGCCAGGCCGTTCGCATAGTCAGCGGCCTTGCTGCGAAGGTCGTCGTTTCCGGCGTGGGTGCCGTACCAGCCGATCGCTGCCAGAAACTCACCCAGGTCGCGCGTCGACCCGGCTTCGACGATTTTCCCTGGGGGGAAGGCGTTCATGACCGTTTTCCCGACGCCGTCGGCCATCTGCTGGATCTTCTTGGGCGGGATCAACGGCTTCGGGTTCTCGTAGCCGAACCAGCCACCCTTCGCGAGGCTGACCATGTCGCCCATGAACCACAACATCGCCGAGTGATCGAGCGGACGGGGTCCCTCGTTGACGACACCTTTCTCGGGATTCCAGCCACCGACGAGCAGCATGTTCTCGTCGTTCGCCCTGAGGTTGCCGTCTGCAAGACTGAACTTGATACCGAGCTGGGCGAGGGTTGACAGCACCTCTGAACGGAAGCGTGGGGCGATCGATTCGGGGAGTACATCGAAGTGGCTCTGGAAGTTCTTCGCCCACGTGACGCCTTTGAGATGGGTCCAGGCGAGCGACTTCGGACTGACGACCTTCGACGATTTCGAGAGATCCCACTCGAGCGTCGAGGCGTCAGGTCGCCCGTTGCCGGCGTCGAAGACTGGCTTTTGGGTGAAGTGTGGATCCCCCTTGGTGAACGGGGCCATGTTGAGATTGGGGTTTTTCACCGGCGGTTGCTTCTGATCGGCTGCCTCTAACATCGCTGGGAAACGTTCTTGGAACGCTTTCTTCTGTTCCTCGTTATGGGGGAACAAGACGCCGTTTCCGCTCATCGCGATGTTCGTGCTCATGTTGTACAGCGAGTACCAGTACGAATCCCACGTTGAATCCTGCCACCCGTACGTTGCCGCATCGTCGTTCTGTCCCGAGATGCCGGCAGCATCCAGCAGCTGTGAGAGTTTCTGCTGGGCCGTGCCTGCAATCTTTTCGCTAGACGGCGTGGTCGTTCCCGGACCACCGCCGGGCTGGCCGACGATTACCAGTCCAACCATCCCGAGTGACTCGTGTGGGAGACAGTAGTAATTGTAGACGCCTGCAGTTTCGAAGGTGTGCTCGAACGTCTTCCCGTCCGACAGCACACCGGAATCCCAGGTGGTTGCATTCTCAGGAATGCGACGTGGTCGATCATTGTCGGGATGGTACGCCGTCACCGAGTGTGATCCGCCGTCAATCTCCCAGGTGATGGTTCCACCGGTCTCGAGCCAGACGACTGCCGGGGTATTAACGTACTTCCCCGCTCCCTCGTCCTCGCTCAAGATCGTCGCCTCGACTGTGGCTGACGATTGGAGGGCGTTCGGACCGCCGAGGACATCCCCTCCAGGTGGACCCTGGACGCTTCCACTTTCCGGGGTCGAGGTGGCAGTTCTCGTCGACGTTTCGGTCGATGTCGGTGAATTTGACTGTTGTGGGGTACTACATCCTGCGATCGAACTCAACGCTGCTATCCCACTCAGTTTCAGAAATCGTCGTCGATTTGGCTCCATACGAATACCGACGCAGGCTATCATTAAGACCCGCTGGCGAGTATGATAAGTTTGCTCTCACCCGGGAAACACATATATAGGGGGCTCAATCTCCTGCTTGGTTTTTACTCATCAGCGTAAATCCGCCAGGTTTCGTCGTCTGCCCGTTCAACAATGGATTCGACTTTTTCTCGGCTCAATGCATCGATCTGCTGGAGAGCTTCGTCCACCCATGCATAGAGGCCGAGTTTGAACCCCTGTCGGACCTCTTCGACTGAATTTGGTGTGAACACGTAGACCTGGCCACCGGTTTTTCGGATCCGTCGACGCTTTTCCAAGACGCCGATAGCTACGAGATGATTGAGATGCCGAGAAACCAAACTTCGATCTACTCCGAGTTGTTCTGCGACCTCCTCAGTGGTGGTTTCACCAACTTCCATCACGCAGAGACAAACGTCAAGTTCTGAGGGGGACATCCCGAAGACCAATCGGAGGAGTTCCTCAAGTTCCGGGCGTTCGACTCCGTCGTGATCGACATCGATTGGATCCATTTGCTCTCCACAGCAGGTCGCATCAGTACGACCGAACGTGACCGCGCCACACGAAGCGCAACTACTGACAGCGAGGCTTGTTCGCTGGTCGCTCATAGTCCTGTGTTCGGGGGATGAACCGATAATAGTTACGTATAGTTATTTGGTTTCTATAGGTAACTCTTATTAAAACGCGAGTTCGTAACAGACGGTATGGGTGACAGAACCACCGATTGGGAGACCGGCGATACATTAGAGGTCTGGTGTGCTGGCGAGGAGTGGTGTCCTGTCACAACGACTGCGACACTTATTGGCAAAAAATGGCATCCGGTGATCGTACATCGACTCCTCGAACACGGGCCAAGCGGATTCAACGAACTCAAAGACAATGTCGATGGCATCTCGAGTAAGGTCCTCTCCGATAGTTTGGATGATCTCGAGGGGAAACAACTGGTCGATCGCGAGATTATCAGCGAAAAACCCGTTCGCGTCCAGTACTCCCTCACCGAGCACGGCGAATCGCTGGAACCCGTGATTTACGCCATGCGTGACTGGGGCCTCGAACACATCACGGAACCGGCAGACAAGAGCGCGTCAATTGTCTGATCGAAGACCGAAGCGCTTCCGAATGCTCTCAGCTGGAACCACTGCAGCGAACTTCACGCTGCCTGGAACGGTTAACCAGCACAACGAAGCCGACGACAGAGAGCGGGGAGTGTCACATTCCGTAGTCGACAAGATCGACAGCCGAGCCGAGCAAGTGGCGGTCGCTGACCGGCCCTAGCCGGTCTACAGGCGGAGCAGGCCGAGTGCCTCGGGGTCGTCCGGAAATCTCCGATTTCCGTGATGACGAGACGCCTACGGCGTCTCGAACCACTTGACCCCGAGGCGGTTCACTCACGATACATTCCTTTGTGGACCGTCCAGTCATAGGGTTCGTATCGGATGCGGGGACGGGCACCCTCTTCAATGACATCGTATCGTTCGAGAAGCTCGTAGATACCGGATCGGCCGCCAAAGTCACCGCGATAATATAGAAACAGTCGGGTCACCCTCAGTTCGTCGTCTTCGGTATCGTACGTCGACGACTGCTGGAGAAACGACCGGGTACTTGTCTCCAATTCACTGCCAATGTCAGTTGCCGTGTATGCGACAATCGGTGGACAACTCTCTGCACCACAGTTCAGTGCAAAATGTATTCGAGGATCGACTCGGGAGAGCCGGTGTCTGCGCTCGAAGTCGCTCGGAAACAAGCGAGGGATGTATCCGAGCCCATACTTCCACTTCGACGACCGGAGAATGCCGTGCTCGATATCGTCGAGACTGAGTTCTGTGCCGGCGATATCGATGCGAGTCTCCCCAAAGAATTGGCGCTTTCGTTCGTACAGTGATGGGTCCTGCTCGAGATCTATCTGGACAAACGCGTTGTAGAGGTTAACCCAGAATGCCGTGGCAACGTCCTCCTCAAAGTCGGCGAGGTCAGATTCGTTCAACGCTGCCAGCGTCGATCGGTAATTATCTGTCTTGGCATCACGTTTCACCGCAGCGAGAAACTCATGCGAAAGTTCCGCGAGGTCGTAGTTGGCACTCATCGCTTGAACACACTCACATGGCGACGAGGAATGGGATCTGATCCGCTCCACCGACGACTGTCAACTCCGCGTATGTTTGCTCGTTCCGTACCGCACCGCTGGCAGTACAGGGGGTGTGAAGGACGGGCGATTGTCCAATCTCGGTCATCTTCTCTCTAACGAATTTACAAGACGGACATCCTTCGGCCAGATATGGTTCGAACATGATACGAATTACCGTCGGTTACCACATATTGTCTGGTAACTCTTAACCATACCCTGAAGACGGAGTAACGGGGTTACGAAATGGTAGGCACCGTGACAGCAGTACTCACGAGGGAACGCCAGATCGCGTTCTGACTCGACACGAACGGCCAGTAACCATCCATCGATCGGTGAGTTCAGTGCATCTTCTGGGAAAGATGGCCTGTGAACCACTCATCGAGAGTTGTCCCGTGATGAGCGGTACGTTCCCTGATTCTTCCCAGTACGTGAACTCCTTGTGAATCGGTTCCACCTGCGATCTAGTACCGAATTCGTCTAGCAGACCGTCTGCGGAAAATTCTGATGGGCCGTATCACCGTGAAAAAGGGGTTACGTCGTGGTTAGGGCGGAGTTTTGGTTGTCCAGAATAAAATGAGTATTCATGCAGCGACGCATGACCCGGAGAGCCGTTCTTGCTGGTATCGGAGTCGCTTCCCTCTCCGGGTGTATCGGGAGGAGACCATCCAGAAGTCCTGTGGACACGTCGATGAGTGGATCGCCGGAAGAGGGCAGGCAACCACGTACTGACGGAAACATGTCTTCAACGAAAGAAGAACACCTTCCGCTTCCGATGGAGCCGTCAACGCTCCGGGAACGGGCAGTTTCCGGTGGCCCACCAAAAGACGGGATCCCCTCGATCGACGACCCACAATTTGTCTCCGTAGAAGAGGCTTCGGGACAGATCAACCCTGGCGATCCTGTCTTCGGCCTCGCGACAGGGAGTACGGTGAAAGCGTACCCGCAATCGATCCTTGTCTTACACGAGATCTGTAACGATATCGTCGATGGCACGCCCGTGAGTGTCACATACTGTCCATTAACTGGGACCGTACTGGGATTCGAACGTGGTGAGACGACATTCGGCGTCTCCGGACGCCTCGTGAACAACAACCTCATCATGTACGATCGAGCGACAGAGACGTGGTGGCCACAAATGCTCGCAACCTCGATTCCGGGACCGTGGAACGATGATCCGCAAACTCGATCTCTCCAAGAGTTTCGCGTCATTTGGACGACGTGGGAACAGTGGGTGGACAAACACCCGGAGACACGGGTCCTCTCACGCAACACGGGGTACGCGAAAAACTACCAGCGAGACCCCTACGGATCGTACAATCCGCGAGGTGGGTACTATTCACCAGACGCAGCCCCGATGTTTTCCCCACTCTCTGAGGACGACCGCCTCCAGCCCAAGGCTGTCGTCATCGGAGCCCGAACGACGAGTGGCGCTGTTGCGTTCGAGAAACAAACGCTCAGGGAGATGAAACTCGTCGAGGGTAAAATAGGCAGCTCACCAGTGATTGGGACCTACGACACGGATCTCGACACGGGCTACGTCTACCGGAATCCCGATCGCAAACAGTTCCAGTATCAGAATGGGCGGGTTGTAGACGAGACTGGAGAGACCCACGAACCGGCGACACTCCCCCTGGAACGGATCCACGCCTTTGACGCGATGTGGTTCGCCTGGAGTGGATTCTATCCCGATACCACCTTATATGTCTGAAACCACCCATTCCGACACGACCAGTAACGACGCAGGGACACTCGGTCGGACAGGCGCCGCCCTCAGAGTTGTTACAGAGCGCTGGGATTCGCGAGGCGTGTTTCTTGTGGCCGTGGTGGGTTATCTCGTTCTGTATCTCTTCACAGTAGGCGACCTCTCGTTCGTTGGCAGCGGAACGGGCCCGTTCGCGATTCGAACGGTTGACGACCTCTCACGTGCGTTCGCCAGCCTCGGGTTCTTTCGGTACGGTTCGATCGCTGTCATCTCACTCGGGCCACTGACATACCTGTTTTCACCGCTCAATCTGCTGGTCGCGCTCGTACTGTCGAGCCTCGTCGGCGCGAACGCCGCACTCACGTATCTCGGTCTAGTGCAACCACGCGCCTGTGGGCTGGAGTCGTCGGTCGGGATCGTCGCCGGTATCCCGGCGCTATTGTCCGGCGCAGCCTGTTGCGGACCGACAATTCTGCTCGTGATCGGCGTTCAGGCCAGCGCAACGATTATCACGGGATTCCAATTCCTGATTCCCGTGGCGGTGGCGATGCTTCTCGGGGCCCTCCTGTTAGTCGGTCGGCGGGTCGATCCGACCCTTCTGTGAGCACGCTATCAGCCAGTAGGGGCGTGGGCATCAATCGAGTCGGTGAACTGCCTCGGCCTGCTCCGCCTGTAGAACGACTCGGGGCGGAAACATTTGCCAGGCGAACGCGAACAGCCGCCGGCTCGGCAGTAGCTCGAGATGGCGACCATCCGCCGCGTGACCGGTTGCGCGATCCCAGATCGTTCCATCGGCGACAATGCCATTGTCGGTGAAAGCGAACGATATTCCAGGATCCTCAAGCCCAGGGATACCGACAAGAGGCTGAACCCGTCCTAGGAAAATACGCATCGGACGGTGAGGAGTCGTATTCTTTCGCTACCGGCGAATCGTCTACGCTCGCAGCTTCGTTCTTTCCCCGGCGGCTGTCGGAACACTTCTCACTCACGGGAAGACAGGGGTATGCGCTGGTTGCTCTATCACCCCCTCAGCGTGATAGCGGATGGGGTTATCTCTTACCGCCAGCCAGTGCATTTGCCTCGGGAAGCCGTCGAAGCCACAACATTGCGACAGTCCCAACAAACGGGCCGATGACCAGTGGCGCGAACGCCCACTGCCAGCCGACGGCACTGGCAATGATCGGGGTGACTTGGATCGACCCAACAGTGAGGAGAAAACCGATGGCAGTCTGCAGTGTCAGGGCTGAACCGACGTAACTGTCCTCGGCAAGTTCGGAAACGGCCGCCGAGAACTGTGCGGAGTCGGCGACGATGGCGAAACCCCAGATCAACAGGAACGGGACGAGAATGAGGAGGGACCCACCAAACACGAAGCCGGCACCGAGGCAGGCAGCACCGCTGATGATCATACTACCGCTCGTGACAGTGGTCCGTCCGATCCGGTCGGCGAACACACCGGCGACGAGCGCGCCGATACCTCCCACCGCGATGGTTGCGAACGCGAGCAGGGCAGCGAGTGTCGGTGCCGGGTCGCCACGGGCCGCGAAACTCCCCGTCAGATACACCGGAATCCACGCCCAGACAGCGTATAATTCCCACATGTGACCGAAGTATCCGAGGTTTGCGAGCATCGTCCCGCGGTCACCAAGCATCCGGCGAACGGCACCAGGGTCGAACGGTGCTGCCGGAGATTGATAGGGCCCTGGACGCACAAAGAGAACGGTCACACCACTGACAGCCGCAAGGCCAGCCGCACCCAGTAAGACGAGACGAGGACGGCCGACGCCACCGATCGCCCGAAGCAGATGCGGCATGGCCGAGCCGATCGTGAGTGCACCGACAAGCGCGCCGATAGCGAAACCGCGTCCCTCCCGAAACCAGCCAGCCATGATCTTCATCCCGGTTGGGTACACACCGGCCAGTGCGACACCGGTGAGAAAGCGCAACAGAACGGCCGGCAGGAACGAGGACACGGTGAGAGCAATCAGTGTCGTTGCTCCTGCACCGATGCCAGCCGAGACAGCAAAGAGGTACCGAGGCGGAATCGTATCTGCGAGGGTAAGTGTGGCGGACAGGACGGCGCCGACGACGAATCCCAGTTGTACGGCGTTCGTCAACCATGCTGTCTCGGCGCTCGAAAGATTCCATGCTGTCGCGAGTTCTGGCCCGACCGCCGAGGCACTGAACCACAGCGTCATCGCCAACAGTTCGGCCACAGCAAGAACGAGGAGGACACGATAGCGACTCAGCGTGTTCCCTTCCTGCTCCGGCTCTGGCACTGTGTTCTGCGGGGTTGTTAGTGACTCCGTATCCATCACGCTGGTTTTCAAACGACAGTCAATAAAGACTCACGTGGATGTTCGGGAGTATTGCAAACTGGAGTGCATACTATATATGCTGCGGACATCTGCACTCGCACTGGAAACATGACCGAGGACCCGGCTCGTGATCGACTCGGCCGCCGACGGCTTGCAGAACTTCTTCGAGGCGACAGTCGAACTGATGAAAGTAATGGCACGCGCCTGTGGACACGATAGCCTCTCCGGGTTCGAGCGTCGCGACCTGACGACCTGGAAGAAAGAAATCGCCGACTTGGCTGGTGTCGAATACGCCGGCGTCGGCCGTCAGCGGTAAGCACAAACAGCAATATGGAACTCATTACAGTGGCTGCGGTGGCTGCGAACGGCGTCATTGGCCGGGACGGCGAGCTCCCGTGGCCGAGCATTCCGGCCGACAAACGACAGTACCGAAATCGGATCGCAGACTGGCCCGTGATACTCGGCCGGCGGACGTTCGA
Source organism: Halorhabdus rudnickae (assembly GCF_900880625.1). Classification (NCBI taxonomy): domain Archaea; kingdom Methanobacteriati; phylum Methanobacteriota; class Halobacteria; order Halobacteriales; family Haloarculaceae; genus Halorhabdus; species Halorhabdus rudnickae. The sequence goes on along the minus strand of NZ_CAAHFB010000002.1, from coordinate 31,270 downwards.
TTCGATGCGGGAGGATCTTCCCGGAACGGCACAGGTCGTCTTGAGTCGGTCAGCGTCCGAGTACGATGTCGAATCAGCACACTACGCGGCGGGAATCGATGATGCGGTCGCAACTATCGAATCGCTCGGGTACGACCGGGCGTACGTTATCGGCGGGGCAGGTATCTACGATCTGTTCCAGCCCGTCGTCGACCGAATGGTACTCAGCCGGATTCCCGGTGAATACGACGGTGACACCTACTTCCCGGAGTGGAATGCGAACGAGTGGACCGTCGTCGACCGCACGCCATATGACGACTTCACCCTCGAGGAGTGGGTGCGAGAACAGAACTAGTGAACATCTCTCAGCAACTATGGATACGTCCAATTTGCCCGCAGCCGTTGCCGAGTACCTCACAGACAATCGTAGTGAGCTGTTCGAATTCACGAAGACACTCATCGGCTTCAACACACAGAACCCACCGGGCCGAACAGTCAATATCGTCGAGTGGCTTGAAACCACGCTTGAGGAGCCGGCATTGTCCGTCGAGCGCTTCGATGTGGATCCTGAAAAGCCGAACCTCGTCGCGACGCTACCCGGTCGGGGCGATCGTACGCTGTGTTTTAATGGCCATGTCGATACCGTTCCGTTCGATGAGAGCGATTGGTCATACAACCCACTAGGGGAGCGAGACGGCGAACGCATCTACGGACGCGGAACGACGGATATGAAAGGCGCTGTCGCCGCGATGTTGCAGGTCGCGATCGCCTACGCTCGCACCGAAACAAAGCCACCAGTAACACTCCAGTTCGCGTTCGTCAGCGACGAGGAGACAGGGGGTGATGCCGGCCTGACGACCGTATTAGAGACGACAGAGTTCGACCCCGACGCCTGCGTTGTAGGCGAGACCACCGCCCGAAACGGTCGATACTCTGTCTCCGTCGCCGATCGCGGGAACATCTGGCTCACACTCGAAGCGTCGGGAACTGCTGCCCACGGATCGCGGCCGATGATCGGGGAGAATGCGATCGACCGACTGACTGAGGCGATTGAACAACTGCGACACGACTTCGGACAACAGGAATTCTCGGTCGATTCATCGATGGACGAGATCATCGAAGAGTCCGTCGACTTCTACAAACCGGAGGCCGGAGCTGAGGCCACTCGCAGCCTCTATCGGTACCCGACGATCAATCTCGGGATCATCGAGGGGGGAACAGCGATCAACACGGTACCAGCTTCTGCATGCGCGAGAGTTGACATCCGTCTCACTGCTGGCGTTGACACGAGGGAGGCGCTCAGTGGAATACGGAACTGCCTGGCCGGGATGGACGGCATCGAGATTACCGATATCTCGTGGACTCGTGGGTCCTACGAGCCCCTCGGAAGTCCGATCGTCGAAGCGAGTGCCCGGGCAGCCGAACACGTCGTCGACGAGCAGGTTTATCGACGGAGCGCAACTGGGGGTGGCGACGCCAAGGTGCTTCGACACGAAGGGATTCCAACAGTCGAGTTTGGCTTTGGCACCCAGTCAGCACACGGAACTGACGAGTACACGACGACCGAGGCCTTGGTTCGAAACGCCATCAGCTACGGCACGCTCCCAGTCCTCTACGAGCAACACGCGACTGCTGATGAATGATTGCATCTATAGGGGGCCGGTAGTCGTGCTGTTGACGCTCGGTATACTGGTCGCCGGGACGACAAACGGGCTCACTGGCTTCAGTTCGCTCTCGGGTAGCTTCTCCGAAAAACCGCCAACGAACACTCTCACAGACTCGTCGTCTTCGGTCTCTTGACTGTCGTCGGATTGCCTCTGATCAGTAGTGGATTTGGACAAATTTAGGCCTCGGTACCAATACGTTCGCCGTCACCCAGTTCCAGTGAATAGACCTGTTGTCTAGCGTCCACGAACGAGATACGGGAGGTGACGATATCGTTCTCCTCGAGCTGGGAGAGAGCATAGCGGACGGTACGTTGCGGGAGCAGCGTCGACTCAGCGAGTTTCGACTGGGTACTGTCTCCCTCGTACTCGAGTGTTTTCGCGACGAGTTTGGCGCTCGGCGAGAGATTCTCAAGGTCAGCAGACGTTTCCTGAGTCGACAGAGATGGCTGTTCAGGCATGAATATCAGTTGGGAGCGGAATCAATTTAATTGTCTATCGAACGTGCGGATACGTTACACAACCGGCCACTCTTCAAGAGTCACTCGGCCGCTGAAGCCCACTCCAACAATGGTTCGAGCCGGGTTCGCACCTCACCTCCATCATCGGTCAGCGAGTACTCGACTCGGGGCGGGATCTCGTTATACTGGGTTCGAGAGATCAGACTTGCTTCCTCGAATTCATCGAGCCGTTTCGAGATGGTCGAGGTGCTCGCGGTCGGAAGGTGCGCCTCAATTTCCGCGAATCGAAGCGAGTCGTGCGCTCCGATAATGCTGACAAGTTGCATCGCGTATTTCCGACTCAGCAAATCAATAACGCCTGTAAGCGGACAGTAACAGGTTCCGTCGACATTGCAGACGGGCGCGTCTGAGGTGGTATCTGCCATAACTTTACGACCTCGAACTTACTCAATAGCTTTGGACTCCGAAGTATAAGAACTTCCCGTCATAAAGTATTGATACGAATGACCAGCACGTTTGACTATGATCTCGTGATTCTCGGCGGCGGGGCTGCTGCGTTCGCCGCAATCACAGAAGCAAGCCGTCGAGATCTCTCGACGGCGATGGTGAACACGGGCCTACCGATTGGCGGGACCTGCGTGAACGTGGGCTGTGTGCCCAGCAAGCATCTGCTCGCGTTGGGGGACCAGGCAGCCACACCGCAGGAGAATCCGTTCGAGGCGGTCCAGTACAGTGATGGCGAACCGACCGTCGACTGGGCAGCCGCACTGGACGGCACCGACGAACTGGTCGAGGGATTCCGGCAGGAGAACTACGTCGACGTCGCCGAACACTTCGAGACCGACATCTACGAGGGCTACGGCGAACTGGTAGACAGCGAGGAGCAGCGCTCCTTGGGCAGTCGGCAGGAGGCCGACGACAACCGGACACAGTCCGGTGACGACACGACCATCGAGGTCGTCGACGGCGCTGACGAAGGAGTACGCATCACCGGGGAGAAGGCACTCGTCGCAACTGGAAGTTCACCGTGGGCGCCGCCTATCGACGGTCTCGACGACATCGACTACTACACGAGCGAGAGTATCCTCCAAGAGAGCGACCTCCCCGAGAGCATCGTGATTATCGGCGGTGGTTACATCGCACTCGAATGGGGACAGATCCTCCACCGTGTCGGCGTCACCGTAACCATCCTTCAGCGTTCAGACCGCGTACTCTCGGGGATGGAAGGGCAACTCAGCCGCGAGATCCAGCGTGCCTTCCAGGAGGAGGGCATCGAGGTTATTACCGGGAACGACTTCCAACGAATTCGCACACCAGCAACCGAGGGCAAAACCGAGGCAATACAGACAGGCGTCGCGGTCGACACAGCCGTCGACGGTGGCGAGCAGACCGTCACCGGGGACGCACTCTTCGTCGCGACCGGCGTCCAGCCGAACAGCGAGGAAATCGGGCTGGAAAGCGTGGGAGTCGAAACGAACGACGACGGCACTATCCAGGTCGACGAGCACTTCCAGACGACCAATCCAGACATCTACGCGGCCGGCGACGTGATTGGCGATCCGGAACTCGAAACGGTAGCTGCCAAGGAGGGCAATCACGCTGTGAAGAATGCGTTCGGTGAAGAGGAAGCCAGTATCGACTATGACGCGGTCCCAGCAGTTGTGTTCACCAGCCCGGAAGTCGCTGCGGTCGGGACGACCGAACTGGAGTATATGGACGAGCACGGCACCTGTTTGTGCCGGACCGTCCAGATGGAAGACGTGCCACGGGCGAAAGCCGTCAAGAACACGGACGGCCTCGTCCAGGTGGTCAAACACCACGAGACCGACGAGATCGTTGGTGTCCACATGGTCGGCCCCCGCGCCGCCGACATGATCATGGAAGCGACGCTGGCCGTGAAGTTCGGCCTCACCGTCGACGACATCATCGATACAGTTCATCCGTTCCCGACGTTCTCCGAGGCGTTCAAGCAGGCCTGTCAGGCGTTCCGGCGGGACACGTCGACGATGAGCTGTTGCGTCGAGTAGGCACCGCTCTCTCAGAGTCCTGGCGCCAACTGCCGGATTCGAGTACAGGGAGTTCTACGCCGCGAGACCGGAGGTTCGACACCGATACATCCCGGAACCGGATCGGATCGAACGACGGGGGAGAACTCCCCAATAGGTTTGAAAGTCCAACGACCAGTCTACCCACCACACTCCGAGCGTCATAGTCACCGGTAAATCTGTTGACCGCTGCAACCCTTAACACCGATTGGTAACGTAGAGATTACATGACACAGCGTGGGATTTCTCGTCGGGACGCGTTGCGTGCCGCAGGCGGCCTCGCGGCTGGCGCAACAACCGGACTGGCTGGCTGTCTCGGATTCGGAGGATCGAACCCCGACTCACTGACGCTCGGGACGCTCAACGTCTTTCCAATGATGCAGTACTTCGTTATCGACCAGCAGGGATGGTACGACGAGCTCGGTCCAAATATCGAAGTACAAACCTTCGGTGGCGGCCCTCCACTCGTGCAAGCGTACGCCTCCGGAAACATCGACCTCGCGTATGTCGGTATCAGTCCTGGTCTCGTCGCTATCGCCAACGGTGTTTCGTCGAAGGTCGTGGCGGCAAACGTGCTCGAACCGAACGTGATGGTCGGGAGTTCCGAATTCCGCTCGTACTGGGTTGAGTACGGCGCAGACGCTTTCGAGCAGTTCCGGTCTGACAAAGGACGGAAACCCCGATTCGCAACGCTCCCGGCCGGGTCCACGCCGGACGTGTTCCTGCGATACTGGATCACGGAGGTACTCGGGCTCGACTTGGACGTCATCAATATAGTCGGACAGAGTCCGAGCGCGCTCCAGTCGACCCTATCGACCGGTAATGCTGATGCCGGGAGCGCTATCGAACCGGTCCCGACGATACTGGAGGAGAATCCGGACACTGACATGGAGCCGTTCAAATACGCTGGCGAGATTATGCCAGGACAGCCGGGTGCAGTCCTCCAACCCTCCCAGTCGCTAGTCGACGACAACCCGGACCTTGTCCAGGAACTGGTCGACATTCACATCCGTGCGACGGGCTTCATCCACGAGAACCGGACCCGGGCCGCGGAAATGGCCAGCGAGGTAATCGGATCCGACATTCTCACGCCAGCGGTTGCAACGCGAGCGATCAACTCACCGGCGTCGAACTTCATCTCCAATCCGCGACGAATCGTGGATAAGTCGCTCGTCTACAACGACTTCCACCAAGAAATCGGGTCGGTTGATACCGATCTATCGGAGTCCGATGTGTTCGACCACAGTTTCTACGAGGAGGCGAGCAGTGGCGGGTAGTACCGAACCAGACACGGCGGGCTACCCGACTGGAAGCCTCCGCCGGGCACAGGGCCGCACACTCGGCATTCAGGTCGGTGCGCTCGCCCTGTTCGTCCTTGTCTGGTGGGCGGGCGCACTCGTGACGCCACAGAACCTCCTTCCACAGCCTCCAGTTGTTCTCGAAGTGCTCGTCGCCGACGCGGCGTCCGGCCAGATGTTCGAGCTGATCTGGCAGAGTCTCCGTCACTACGTCCCCGGCTTGCTCGTTGGGTCGGCGTTCGGGATGGCCGTCGGTATGCTGGTCGGCTGGTCGCGAACCGCGGAACTCTCGATCGGAACGGTCGCCGGAATCCTTCGCCCGGTCCCACCGCTGGCGTGGATCCCATTTGCGATCATCTGGTTCGGTTTGACCGACAGTGGCGCTGCGTTCATTATCGCGATCGTCGCCTTCTGGATCAACTACTACAACGCGGAAAGTGGAGTTAGAGGGGTCGATGACCAATTACTTGAAGTCGGTCAGTCTCTGGGGACGAAGTCGGACTTCGGACTCATCAAACGTATCGTCTTGCCATCGGCGATGCCGGAGCTGTTCACCGGGTTCCGGACGGCCGCCGGCCAGGCGTGGATGGTGATGGTCGCGGCCGAACTGCTGGGCGTTCCCGGCATCGGGAAACACCTCTGGGACGCCGCGAACTTCCTCCAGATGCAGGTTGTCGTCGCATATATGCTCGTCATCGGAATCCTGTTTCTACTCTCGGATCGCCTGATCAAACTCGTCGAAGCCCGGACACTAGCCTGGCGGTGATTCACATGGACTCACGAACCGCAACCACCCGCTCTAAGTCGAAAGAGGAACCACGAACCGGTGACCACCCACAGATCCGCACCGATGGTGTTTCGAAAACCTACGGGAGCAAGAGTGGGCCTGTTGAAGCACTCAGCGACGTCAACTTCGATGTCGACCACGGCGAGTTCGTCTCGATAGTCGGCCCGTCAGGATCGGGCAAGTCGACGATTTTTCGGATTATCGCCGGACTCGAGGCCCCGACAGACGGAGCCGTCCTCGTTGATGGGGCCCCAGTCAAGGAACCTGGTCCCGATCGCGGTATGGTTTTCCAGGACGACGCGCTCTTCCCGTGGCGGACCGTCGCGGGGAACATTTCCTACGGCCTCGAAGAGGTCGGTCCACCCGATGGCTTCACGACCGACGAACGGATCGATTACTGCCTCGACCTTGTCGGATTAGCCGACAAGGCCGACGCATACCCAAAAGAACTGTCAGGCGGTCAGCGCCAGCGGGTCGGCATCGCACGCGCACTTGCCGTCGACCCGCCGATACTCCTCATGGACGAACCGTTCGGGAGTGTCGATGCCCGAACGAAAGCGTCGCTCCACCAGGAGCTTCTGGACATCTGGGCAGAGACGAAAAAGACGATCTGCTTCGTGACACACGACATCGAAGAAGCAGTCTATCTCTCCGACCGAATCGTCGTGTTCTCGAACGCTCCCGGTACCGTTCTTGACACCATCCCGGTACAGTTGTCCCGCCCCCGGGACCGGACCGGTGACGCGTTCACCGAGATCAAAGCGAACGTGCTCTCGTATTTCGAAGACGAGAACGAGTGACTCCCCGAGGAAACCAAACCCAAAGGGATTGTCGGCATCCATTCAGGACTTCTCGTATACCGGCACAATCACAGCGGCGATGCTCGCAGTGAAGGATCCCTTGTGAATTACCCGGTCCAGACGAAGACATCGTTGGCAGTGGCGGCGCCCACTGCAACACCCCCATCATCGAGACCCACGCCAGTGAGATTACTCGTCAACTGGCCACCTAACTCCCATTCCCACTGAATCTGGGCTTCGCTAGATCTGCGGGTGACAGCCACGAGTCGGCGACGGTCGGTCGTCGGGACGAAGAGTTCAACAGCCCCGTCGTCATCGAGATCAGCTGCGACGGCTCCGTCCAGATTGCGTGACCCATACGTGTGGGACGAAACTCCGTCAACGGTGGCAGAAACGCTCAAATCACCGTCTTCGAGCCGGTAATACTCCAGCGTATGGGTGACGTGTGGTTTCAGAATGGCGGCGAGTTCCGTGGAGCTATCGGGAGCGAACGGTGCGACCGCAAGCTGGTGGCGCCAGCCGGGGCCGTATACGGGGCCGGTCGCGATGCGTTCACCAGTCGGCGAGTAGATAGCGATGCGTGCCCCGTTTTCGGCGTCGGCAATCGTGGTAACGATCTCCGGGTCGCCATCGCTGTCGAGATCCGCGACCAGCGGTTGCACCCCCTCAAAAACGAGGGGGGCATCGAGTACCGTTCGAGTGACCACCTCCGGACCGATCGGATCGACCACGACGAGGGACGACGGTTCCAATGTGTCACCGAGTGCGCCGTGACGGTAACGGTCCGTCACGTCACCGTAGACGACATACGTACCGTCGCCGAGTGACACCGGTCGGACATCGGGCGGTGCGTCGATAGAGAGTCGAGAGCGGTTGTCACCGTCGACGACGAAATCACCGTTCGCTGCCACGAATAGCCGACGAGAAATCCCTTCCACAGACGCTCCCATCTGACCTGCTTTCTGCCCCATACTCGACGGGTGATCGAGAAGCTCCGGCTCGGATCCACCACTTGCGACTACCGGCGGACGTCCGGACGCTTGTGGTTGCAGGCGCGTCTCGTCGGATATCGTCCCGTCGTAGACCTGCCATCGGGTAGCGGTACCCGCAGCTGTGACGACGGTCCAGTAACTCCCTCGCGGTGCAGGATGGGCGACCAACCACACTGGCCGACCATCGACAGCGAACCGGACGGGTTCGGTGTTCCGGAGATCCGCGGCCCCGGAGAGGAGTCGATTACCAGTCGGCAGAGGATGAGTGTACCAGTATGGGCCAGAGGGGATGTCAGTAGCTGGCGCTGGGTTCGACGTGGACGTGGGGGTCGGCTCAAATTCGCGAGCTCCACAGCCTCCGAGCAACAACAGAGCCCCAGTACCGGCTTTCAGCACCGTTCGACGTCGGATCATTGGTCCGAAGTTTTCAGCATTAGGGGGAGGGTATTCACTTTGCAGTCAGTTTCAGGTGACGGGTGCCTGACGCTTGAGTGCTCGTCAAGCGTGTTGAGAATCGGGAAATACATGCGACTCGAAACTCGAACTGATTCTTCGAGTCGCTGGCCACAGACGTCAGCATGTGGTCTCCGATGACGCTGTTCGTTGTGTTCTCTGTAGTTCGACGTATACGGGTCACGATGTTGGCTCCAACAGCTATTCATCCGAGAAAGACTCCCAAAATATGTCGGGAAGTTCGCGGCCAGGATTCGCTTCGAGGTACTCCTTTTTTGTCAGATTTGCCTCTTCGATGAGTGAGGCGGCCTCGCCGGCCCAGACGTAGAACCCGATGAGTGTCTCCCGACGCATCCGTTCCAGGTCGACCGGGTGATACACGTTGACGACGCCGCCACCCTCTCGATTGAGTTCAGACCGTCGGAGCAATCCCAACTCGACGAGTTTGTTGAGATACCGCGTGACAGTGCTCCGGTCGTAGCCGAGTTCCTCGGCGATCTCGTTTGCCGAAAGTGGACCTTCACCAATAACGCACAGGCAGATATCCAGTCCGGCTTTCGGGAGCCCAAACGCTTGGAGAAGTACCTGTTTCACATCCGGTGGTTTGACACTCATCTCTAGATCCGTCACCTGTTCCATCGGTTGTTCGTGACAGGACATCGGCGGATCGTCGCTTCCGACGACGAGAACGACGTTATCACACTCGGAGACGGTACATTCATAGATGTCGTACCGGCCGGAATTCGGATCGTATTGGACCTCGTCACGTTGTTCATCGGATTGGACTGTACTTTGATCAGACATCGCTCGTCGAATCCTCCATTTATATCTCGTCTGTTAGGCCCCGAGCCGATAAATACTAGTTGCGCAATCCGCTGCGAATCCGCATTTCGAATCGATGATCACCAACTCATCGGTATCGAGAGCCAGTAACTTATCGAAATCCAACGTGGGATAACCTCTTGCTCACTGGAATGCTTATCCGGCCGCCGACCATACTGTCACACGATGGTTGAAAACGCCGGTCGTATTACGGTGTATTCCGATTACGTGTGTCCGTTTTGTTACCTTGGTCGGCGGTCACTGGAGGAGTATCAGGAGACACGCGCCCGTGACCTCGAGATCGACTGGCAACCGTTCGATCTTCGGAGTCAAAAACGCGGACCGGATGGGGAGATTGACCACTCGATTGACGATGGCAAAGACGACGCGTACTTCGAGCAGGTACAACAGAATGTCTCCCGATTGAAAGAGAAGTACGACGCCGACGAGATGCTCGAGCTCGATGACCTTCCGGAGAACCTGGATTCGTTCGGTGCACAGGTTGCTTCGTTCTATGTGGACGAAGAGTATCCCGAGCAATGGCTTGCCTTCGACGAAGCGATCTTCGAGGCGCTGTGGATTGATGGGCGAGACATCGGCGATGTCGATGTCTTATCGGACATCGCGGACGAGACTGGACTGGACGGTAACGAGATTCGAACTGCGGTCGCGGACGAGCAACTTCGTGACTGCCTCCGAGAGCAATTTACTGAAGCACGGCAAGACGGTGTGACAGGCGTCCCGACCTTCGTATACGATGGGGCAGGCGCTCGGGGCGCAGTTCCGCCTGAACAACTGGAGCGACTCGTCGAGGGGACGTGATTCTCCGTTGCGTGTGTTCCGTTCTTGCACGCTCCCCTGTGGTTTCGCCGAGGGATGAAGTCGACAACCGGGAATCACATCATCGATACAGTCTACCCGCTCCCGACGTTTTCCGAGGCGTTCAAGCCGGCTTGCCAGGCGTTCCGTCGGGACGCCTCGACGATGAGTTGCTGTGTCGAGTGAACGATAGGGGGTCAGTCGGGAGCCTCAGCCGGGCTGCTTCTCCGTCGTCGATCCGAACAGGGAGGGCGTTCCGCCCGACATGTCTTCGTCTGTAGTCAGTTCTCACGCACAGGTCAGTGAGCAGTCGTAGCTTTTGCTGTAGAGCCAGTACCCCTCGGCAGCCGGTTCCATCGGTGTCGTATATGTCAGAGACAGCCTGGGGCCGTCCTTCCGGTCGAGTGTCTCGACGAAGTGCCACTCCTCAGTGCGCTCAGAGAGCGTGATGCGATACTGCCAGACATGGACGTGTTCGTCGGTCACGTACACGGCGTACGTTTCCGGCATGACGTCCTCTCGGTCCGGCGTGATATCGGGTCCGCTGGTGTCGGAACTCATCGAAGTGCCTCCGGCGGTGAGCCCCAGACGTGGACGTTCGTTTCCGGACATTCATCGTGATCTCGCGGCGTCTCGGTCCATCGCGGTGCGGGAACTGTCTCGGTGCCCATCGTCTGAGGAATCGTGATAGATTGGCTTGAACGTAGCTTACCCGTGCGTAATGGGAACACGGACAAGTAGCCTCTCTCTTCTTAGACTGGGTCAGAATCCGTCGGGATCTCGACGAGTGCGGGGCCGTCGTAGGCGATCGCCTCCTCAAGCGCGTCATCAAGGTCTCTTCCGGCATCGACGGACACTCCGTATCCCCCGCAGTTATCGGCGTAGGCCGCAAAGTCGGGATTGACCAGATCGGTCTGCCAGACGTCCCAGCCACCAGTGCGTTGCTCCTTGCTGATCTTGCCGAGTTCGTCGTCGTTGAGCAGGACGTGCGTAAGATCCATGTCGTACTTAACGGCGGTTGTAAACTCGCTCAGGTACTGCCCGAACCCGCCGTCGCTCGACACCGAAACCACGGGCCGTCCGGTGAACGGAGTGTCGGCTTCCTGCGTCGCGGCCCAGGCACCCATCGCCGCCGGGAATGCAAAGCCGATCGATCCGAGATACCCGGACATGAGGACTGTCTGGCGTTCGGGCTCGAAGTAGCGACCGAACGCGTAGGTGTTGTTCCCGACATCGACCGGGATGATCGCATCGTCGGGAACGACTCGGGTCATCACATCGAAGATCGTCGCGTAATTGACCCCACGTTCGGCCGGCTGCTCGCGTCGCGTGGCCTTCTCTTCACGCCACAGTGCCCACCGATCGGCGAGTTCCTCGCGCTGGCTCTCCGCGGCGAGATCCCCGTCGTTCTCAGGGAGCCGATCGCGGATCTCGCCGACAGTCACGCCGATCTCACCCCAGACGGGAACGTCGACACTGTGGAATTTCCCAAGTGCCATCTGATCGAAGTCGACCTGGATAATGTCCTTGTACTCGGCGATCCCCGTGTGATTCGAGAAGCTGGCACCGAACACCGCGAGCAGGTCGGACTCGTTCATAAAGTGACTCGCGATCGGCGTCCCGCTACGACCGAGGACGCCGCCGGCGAGCGGATGCGAGTCGGATATCTGGCCCTTGGCCTTGAACGTCGTCAGGACGGGACAGTCCAGCCGTTCGGCGAGAGCGACGATCCCGTCCATCTCGAAGCGAGCCCCGTGGCCCACGACGATCACCGGCCGCTCGGCGGCTTCGAGCAGTTCGACCGCGCTCGCGATGTCGTCGTCCGGTGGCGTGATGTCGCGGTCGGTGAGACGCCCCTCGGGAGTCCCGGGTTCGACTCCTTGGGCATCCATCGTCTGTATCTCGTCGGGGAAGATCAGGTGTGAGACGCCGCGGTCGAGGATCGCGGTCTTGGCCGCCCGCGTTGCGAGTTCGGCGTGCTGGCTGTCCGGGAGGATCGTCGCTTCGAACTCGGCGACGTCGCCGTAGGCTGCCTCTAGATCGACCTCCTGGAAGTTGCCGGTCCCGAGGACCTGAGACTCGACCTGGCCAGTCAGGGCGATCGTCGGCGAGCGGTCGACAGTGGCGTCCCACAACCCCGTGAGCATGTTCGTCGCGCCGGGTCCCGCGATCGAGAAGCAGGCGGCGGGCCGGCCGGTCAGTTTGCCGTAGGCCGATGCTGCGAAGGCTCCGGCACCCTCGTGGCGGACGCCGTAGTACGTGAGATCACCACGCTCGGCGGCGGTTCGAAGCGCCTCGGCGAGCCTGAGGTTCGAGTGGCCGACGATCCCCCAGACCTGCCGGACACCCCAGTTGTTGAGTGTCTCGACGATGACGTCCGAGACCGTTCGTTCCCGGGGTGACTCGACCGGAAAGCCAACGTAGACGCCGTCCTCACGTTCCTCGACGGGGTAGGTCGTCACACAGTCGTCGAACTCCCCCGGCGTCTCGCCAGAGTCGGGGTAGAAATCCCAGCCGTGCCAGGGGCACCGTAAGAGCCCGTTCTCGATCGATCCCTCGCCGAGCGGCCCGCCCTGGTGAGGACACTCGTTGTCGAGTGCGTGATACGTACCGTCGTAGTGGGTGATCGCGACCGTCGTTCCGTCACAGGTTACCGGTTCGACCCGCCCTTCCGGGAGCTCGCCTGGATCGAGCGCCTTGTGCCAGTGGATTTCCGTGGGATCGTCGCCAATGTCGTTTGCGGACATATAGCACGATGTGTGCCGGCAAACCAACTAAATCCCTGGTTACGGATCGGTTAGTGCCCAGAATTCCAGACACGACCATAGATATACATATAATAGTCGAGATTCAACTATCGGTATGGACATTTCCTTCCGGATTCTCTCGGTTGGTGATGATCCGGATTTTGCGGATTTAGTCGTGGATGGTTTACAGGAGATAGACGACCGATTCGAAGTATTGGAGACAGCGAACCCGCACGATGGGATCGAATACATCGAGACGGAAGCTATCGACTGTGTCGTCTCAGCATACGAGCTATCCGAAATGGATGGGATCGAGTTCCTCAAAACGATTCGAGGTGAGTACCCCGAGCTTCCGTGTATTCTCGTTAGCGGGCAAGAATCCGAGACGATTGTCCGGGATGCGTTCCTCGCGGGCGCGACGGATTACCTCCGGAAAGAAGCGCTCATCGACACGTCTGGGTCGCTCACCACCCGGATCACGGATGCCATCGAGCGGGGAGGCCGGACCGTAAGCCGCTCGCAACGCGCACACGAGCGAGACCACCGGGCGGCACTGTTCGACAACTCGCCGGATCCGATCATGGAGATCGAATTCGACGGCGAGACGCCGATCATCACGGCTGTCAACACCCCATTCGAGGAAACGTTCGGATTCGAGGCAAGCGATACCGTCGGCCAGCCAGTCCACGACGTCGTCGTTCCGGACGAGGAACGTGGCGAACACGAGCGGCTGAAACGGCAGGTATTCGAACGAGATTCTGTGGAGACGGACGTCCGCCGAGAAACGACCCGTGGGGTTCGGGAATTCCACCTTCGGGTCATCCCCATCGACATCGGCGACGTTTCCAATGGCGCGTACGCCTGGTACACCGACATCACCGAGCGAAAGGAGCGCGAACGGGTGCTCGGAGAACTCCACGACGTGACCCGGAAGTTCATCCGGGCGTCCTCGGCCGAGGAGGTCGCCGCTCTGGCCGTCGAAGCGGGGCGTGACATCCTCAAACAGCCCTACACGCACTTCTACAGATTGACCGATGACGGGCGGCGACTGACGCCGATCGCAGCGACCGAAGAGATGGACGACCGGTTTGGCGACCTCCCGGCGTTCGACCGGGGTGACGGGTTACTCTGGAAGGCACTCGAGGCGGGCACGATCCAACGGTACGATGACGTGCAGGCGGAGGACGACCTGGCGAGCAACCTGCCGATCAGGGGGGCAATCATCGCGCCGGTGGGCGACGTCGGCGTCTTCGGGAGTGCGTCCCCGGAGCCGGCTGAATTCGATCCGTTCGATCGGGAACTCGCTTCGATCCTGATCACCCAGATGGAAGCCGCGCTGGAGGCAGTGCATCGACGAGAAGCGCTCCGTGTCCACGAGCAGGAACTCGAACGGCAGAACGAGCGCTTAGAGGAGTTCGCCGGGGTCGTTGCCCACGACTTGCGAAACCCCCTGAACGTGGCCGTTGGGCGCGTCGACATAGCCCAGAAGGACTGCGATTCCGAACACCTTGACGTCGTCGACCGGGCGCTCGATCGGATGGACGAACTGATCGACCAGACGCTGACGCTGGCACGGAGTGGACAGGTCGTCGGCGAGACCGAGTCGGTAGATCTCTCCACTCTCTCCGAACAGTGCTGGCGAAATGTCGACACGGCCGAGGCGACGATGCGAACGGACAACGCCCCGGTGATCGACGCCGACCCGGAGCGGTTACAACACCTCTTCGAGAATCTCTACCGAAACGCGATCGAGCACGGCGGCGAGGACGTGACCGTGACGGTCGGCGGCCTGGACGACGGCTTCTACGTCGAAGACGACGGCCCGGGGATTCCGGTCGAGGCGCGTGAGGACGTCTTCGACACCGGGTACTCGACGAACGAGGAAGGGACGGGCTTCGGATTGCGGATCGTCGAGCAGATCGTCGAATCTCATCACTGGGACATTTGGTTGACAGAGGGGACCGAGGGGGGCGCACAGTTCGAGATCTCTGGTGTTACGTTCGCCGGCCGGTAGTTCCGCGCTTCTTCCGTCTGGATCGGTCACGGCTGTCTATTCGAGAAAATAACGCCTCAGCTATACCACAAGCGTCTGTCGAAAACCTCGGTCTACAGGAGTCACTCGTCATCCAGCGACGGGAATTTCCTCTCGTAGCGAGTAACGACAGTTATGAACGTTCGACAGGTCGTCCCGAGAGACGCGATTCCGAGCGTCGATGAGCCGACGTTCGGCGATCACTACGTGGGCGCGAGTGACGATCGAATCCTCGTTGTTGACGTCGATCCACCCCGGGCCTACCCCATTCGGTACCTCAACTACCACGAGATTGTCAACGACGTCGTTGACGGTGAGCCGATCGCCGTGACCTGGTGTCCGCTCTGTGGGAGCGCCGTCGTCTTTGACCGAGAACACGCGGGACGGACGCTGGAGTTCGGCGTGTCCGGAAAGCTCGCCGACGACGATCTCGTCATGTACGACCGCGAAACCGGCAGCGAGTGGAAACAGTCCACCGGCGAGTGTATTGCCGGTCGATTTGAGGGGGAGTCACTCTCGGTACGCCCGGGCCCGATGGTGACGGGGGAACAATTCCAGGTGTCCTATCCAGACGGCATCGTTCTCCAGAAACCTGGTGGGCGAAGCGAAGCCGCAAGTGAGGACGATTCGCCCGCGTCGATCGAGTACGATCAGTCTCCCTACGAGTCGTACTTCGAGATGGACGGGTTCGGCCTGGACGCACACCGTGGCGACGGGTCTCGCAAGTGGGATCGGACCAACGACATCGCGCCGAAAACGATCGTCCTCGGTGTCGAAATTGGGAGCGACGCACGCGGGTTTCCTCTCCCGCGCGTCCAGGAGGCCGACGGCGTCGTCCGGACGACTGTCGGTGGGCGGGACATCGTCGTCTTCGCGGACGAAACGACTGGAATCCACGGGTTCCTCGATCCGGGCCATGCCTTCGAATGGGAGGACGATCACCTCGCCGGCGACGGCACGACGTGGGATCCCGCAACCGGCCGATCGGCTGACGGGCGGCGACTACAACGACTCCCGACGAGACGACTGTTCGCGTTCGCCTGGCAAGACGACCACGGTCCTGACGCGTTCTATTAACCCTCGTGTGCCCATTCGATAGCTTCTGCCCGGTCATCAGTGACGGTGATCTCCAGGCCACTCGTGTCCATCTTACCCCGGAGTGACAGCGCTTTGATCCCGTCTGCGACAGTTGCCCAGCGACTGATCCCTCCAGTGACTGCCCGTTGGGCCGTCCGCTCCCAGACTTCGAACGTTTCAGGGGTAAACGGATCGTCGAGTTCGACGACAGTCACTAACCCGTCGGCGTCGTGTTCTGTGAGTAGCCGTTCGTATGTCTCGTAGGCTTCCTCGCCGAACGTCTCCAGTTCCATCCCTGGCAGGAACTCGAAGACGATGACGCCATCGTCGAACTCCGCTGTCCATCTGTCGCCTCGCTCGGTCTCGGACATACGTCCAACGTGGGGTGACCCGCTATTTCAACCCTCTTGAGGCACAGGAAATCGGGTTACGACGCGGTTAGACGGAAGTCGCCTTGCTCGTTCCGTCGGGTTCGAGACGATCGACGAGATTCCGGGCGAGGCGCTGTCACAAATGAACGAATGATACTCTCGATAAGCAGACGGTCGCCCTCCACGCCCGGATTACACGGGAGTAACCACACTGTTTAGATAAAGCTCCCCGTAGCGAGCGTGTGCTTTCGGCGTTCACGCCCGAACTGATCGCGGTCATGGCGGTCGTGATCGTCGTCGCCGGCGCCGTCAACGGCCTGGCCGGCTTCGGGTTCGCCCTCGTCGGGACGATGGCGCTGGCGACGGCCATCGATCCGACGACGGCCGTTGTGTTCATGATCGCGCCGATACTGGGCGTGAATCTCTCGCTCCTCGGGGACCTCTCGGTCGAAGATCTCCGAACCTGCGGTCGCCGATTCTGGCCGCTCATGCTCGCAGCACTGGTCGGGACGCTCGCCGGCCTCGTCGTCCTCGATCGCGTGCCACAAGGCCCACTAAAGATCGGCCTCGGCATGGTCTCACTGGGCTTCGTTATCAGCACCCAGGAAATCATCCCGATCCCGGGCCTCGACCGCGCAAAAGAGGGTTGCTTCGTCGAATCGACAGCCGGCATGCTCGGTGTCGGTGCCGTTTCGGGGCTGCTCTTCGGTGGGACGAACGTCGGCGTCCAGTTGGTGGCGTATCTCCGGAGCTGTAATCTCTCCCATGGCCTGTTCGTCGGCGTCGTCGCGATGGTCTTTCTGGGACTCAATGGCATTCGGATCGGCGCGGCCGGCGCGCTCGGCCTCTACCCCAGCCTCGGGCTCGCAGTGGCCTCGTTCGTTGCCGTCCTCCCGGCTGTCGCTGGCGTCGCCGTCGGGAAGCGACTGCGGACGGTCGTTAACGAACGCGGGCGACGAGTCGTGGTCCTGACACTCCTAACTGTAATCGGCACGCGGCTCGTCCTCGGTGGGCTCGGCGTCGCGTGAAGACACCACGCGGACTGCAACCTCACTCCGTGGAAGTGTCGAGTCCGTCCGCGAGTTCGTTCGCCTGGCTGATGGCGTCGATGACCTTGCTCGCGAGAGCCTCGATGTCGTCGGCGTAGGTCTGGGTGGTTTCGGCCATCGAATCGACGCTCTCGGAGGTCTCGACCGCACTGTTGGCGATCGCGTCCAGATCGCCGACGGTCTCGGAGATCGAGTCGGTTGCGCTCGTCGTCTTCTCGTCGACGGTGTCGATGTGTTCGATGGTGTCGGCAGTCTCCGCACGGACGTCCGTGACGATGTCGTCGATGCTCGCCGCGTGCTCCTGTGCCTCCTCGGCAAGGTTCTTGACCTCGTCGGCGACGACGGCGAATCCCTCGCCGGCTTCTCCCACCCGGGCAGCCTCGATCGAGGCGTTCAGCGCCAGCATGTTCGTCTGATCGGCGATCTCGTCGATGAGCGCGACGATCTCGTCGATCTCGGTCATCGTCTCCCGGAGTTCCTCGAGTTCCGCACAGGCCGTCGCAGCCGCTTGTTGGGCCTCGCGTACCTCGGCGTGTGCCTCGTGGGCCGACGATTGGGCATGTTCGGCCAGGTCGGCCGTTTCGGAGCTGGACTCGTTGGCCGCCGCGGCGTCACGTGACAGGGATTCGATGGCATCGCTGGACTCACTGAGTTCCGAACCGATGACCGACAGGAGTCGAGAGTGCTCGACCGCCAGTTCCGGGAGACGACCGTCGACGCTGCCCGCGTGAGGTTCGTTGTCGGTTGATCCGGGAGAGGTCTTCGGATCACTCATTGACGATCACGCTCCCTGATCTTGCCGAGTGATATGAAACTCGGATCGGGTAACCCGAACCTCAGTCCCACTTTTGCACCTCGTGTGAGAACGTCTAACAGCAATGTCCGACGACGAACACGCCTGCAAGTGCGGTGAGACGTTCGATACCCTCGATGAATTGAAGGCACATGCCGAGGAGAACCATCCTGATCTCTACGAGGAGAAGTTCGAGTAGGTTCCGAACAGCCAACTCCGGGGAATTCCGCCCGCCCCAGCCATCGACCGGTTCGCATCACAGCCACCTCGTTTTGTGACGGTTACAACGCATGAATTACCGGAATGAAGGCGGGGGACTCCGTAAAGATGGCTCCGACGGGTAACTCACCGCCAGGTCTCCGGTAACTATATAAGTGATTACGGATCGTTGGCCCGAGCGCCGTCGAACTCCTCCCAGAAGATCGTATCAAGTGACTCCTCGTGATCCTCATCCAGATACTCCGCCTTCGTCAGGTTCGCTTCCTCGATCAGCGCAGCGGCTTCACCTGCCCAGGCGTAAAATCCTGTCAACGTTTCCTTGCGCATTTCCTCTAAATCGACCGAGTGGAACACGGAGACGAACCCGCCGCCCTCGCGATTGAGTTGTGACTTCTCAAGCAGTCCAAGATCGACGAGTTCGTTCAAATACGACCGGATCGTGCTCTCGTCGTAGTCGAGTTCGGCAGCCACCTCGGCCGGTGAGAGGGGTCCCTCACCAATCACGCACAGGCAGATATCCAGACCCGCCTTCGGGAGGCCGAAGGCGTCAAGAAGCACCTCCCTGATGTCCGGCGGTTCGATGTCCATCGTTGCCTCGGTGACGCGCTCCATCGGTTCGTTGTGACAGGTCATGCCGCCCTCACAGTCCTGCATCGAGAGGACGATGTTCCGACAGTCGGTGCAGCGATATATTGCATACGGCCGATCGGAGATGTCACCACCCCCGCCGTTCTCGGACCGGAATGCGGGACCGTCCGCGGATTGCTCGTCGCTCATTGATTGTTGTTGCGTGAGTGGACTGTCGGCGGGGTTGGCTAAAGGGTTTTCGCGCGTCCAGTCAGCAGGAATCCTCGGTATCGACGATGATCGGTCCACACTCGACATCTAAGTCGAGGAACTCCCGCCCAGTCACCGTCGGTCGATACCCGTTCTCGACGGGTGCAAGCAACTCGCAGTCGACCAGCTGGCGAAATCTCGTCTCGATCGCCGCCTCGTCACGTTCGAGGAGGCCCCTTATCGCCGCCGGAGTGACGGGCCCGCCGGTGGTGTCGTAGTGTTCGACGGCCGCAGCGAGCACCGGGCAGTTTTCGTGTTCCATGTGAGAAGTCGGTTGTTGTCGATTGGATTGGGCGGTACACGCGCGACAGTCAACTGATCAGACCACACCCGCGCCGAGGACGCCACCCAGGACGGCCCCGTAGACCAGGTGGAAAAAGAGGAAAAGGCCGACATCTTTCGGTTCGGGATCCAGCGCGAGGACGACGTTCATCCAGAAGCCCGCGGCCCCAATGAACAGCACGACGCCATAGCCGAGGCCGGCACCGAGGGCGGTCACGAGCGCCACGTCCCCGAACCCAGCGACCGGCAACAGCGCAGCCAGGACGACACCGGCCCCGACGCCGTACAGCATGTGCAGGACCATCCCCTGCATCATGTACGATTCAGGACCCTCGTTGCCCACGTATTTCGACCAGAATAGCGCCGTGGGCGGCGGGGAGTCGTCCCCAAGCGTCATCATGAAGACGGTCATGACGACCGTCGCGATCAATCCACCGACGAGCCCGCCGAGCAGCGTGATTTCGACCATTTGTGTATCTCCTGTGTGCCCGGTCTCCCAGGTCACGTTAGCAATACCAACGGGATCCTCCCCATAACGTCTTGCTGAGGGATGAGAAACACGATCACCGTCGAGTAACCCGCCGAGCGCTGTAATATAGCGACTGGACAGATGCATACCGAACTCACCACAACCGATCTCCCGAACTTTCGAGTGTGATGACCAGTAATCGCGACCGATGCCGATTCGTGACCGACCTCGTTCGATCTGGCTTCTGGGACTACTGCTCGGTCAACTTTCAGTTCGCGCCTGTATCGGCGGCATCGCGTTACTGGCGGCCCCGTCCGGATCACTCGTTGGACTCTCGACTGCTCCGCTTCAGAACACCCCGCTTGGTGACTTTTTCCTGCCAGGCTTGGCGCTCCTGCTGGCGTTCGGAGTGGTGCCCGCGATCGTCTGCTATGGCATCTATGCGAACAGAGGGTGGGCCTGGAGCGGGGCACTCCTCGTGGCTCTTGCGCTGTTCATCTGGATCGGACTTGAGGTGGGTATCGGGTTCACTCGACCGACCGTCTTCTTGAATCTCGGGACTGCACTCGCCATTGTGGGAGTCGCCGCGTATCCAGCTGTTCGCCACGACCTTCGTACCGGTCCAGCGTGACATCCTCCGCGCCCTAAAGGGCGCGGCTTCCCTGCATGGGAATACCGGCTAACTACCGGCAGAGGGTTCCGACCCGGCCTCTCCGAGCGTCATCTGCCGTGGGTGGCTCTGCTCGGTGGGGGTCGCGGTGCTGTCACAGGCACTCCCATCCCGTGAGATGTCATCGCCCGCCGGTTTCAGCGGCAGGCTCTCACCCCACGGGTCCTGGCGGTCAGCGATGTTGACCGCGGCGTTGATGTCTGCGTGATACTCCGATACCCAGCACTCCTCGTTCGTACACCGGAACTCGTCGCCGTTCCGATATCCGACGTGGCCGCACTCGTGACACGTCTGGCTCGTGTAGGATGGTTCGACGTATCTGACCGGAAGTCCAGCCTCTCGCGCTTTGTCCTCGATGCGTTGTTGAAGCCGAGCGAACGCCCATGCGTGGAGGCGTCGGTTCATCCACTCGCCGTAATCGATCTCGTCGCGGATGTCCGAGAGGTCTTCCAGCACGAGGACTGGCTTCTCGAACCGGCAGGCGTACTCGACGGCCCGCCGAGACGCCTTCTCGATGATGTCAGTGAGTGCGTTCTGGTAGTGGTCGAATCGCTCGTCAATCCGCCACTCGGCGGCATCACGCTCTTGGAGTCGCTTGAGCGTCATGAACATTTCCTTGCGAAGGTGACGAGCGCGCCCACCGGTGATGAGCAGCGGGTCGGTCGGAGTACCCTGCTCGCAGGCACAGCCCGCCAACAGGTGTGCTTCGCCAATGTCGAAGCCGACTGGTGTTACATCGTCGTCGGCGGATTCGTAGTCTGGTTCTTCGACCGGATACTCGACGGTGACGTGGAGTCTCCACGACGTGCGGTGGCGTTGCAGGCGGAGTTGTCCCGCCGACGCCTCACTCTCCTCGCCAACGAGGGCGTGCCACAACTCCTCTTGGGCAGGGTTGATACGGAGTGGTACCCAGAAGTTCGTTCCCCGACCGGGCTGTGGCACCCACCACGTAAACTCATAGTCGCGTTCGGGCGAGTGGTCGAACTCGGCGGCTTGGTTGGTAAGTCGAACCGGATGGTCGTCGTCCAACTCCTGTGCGTCGTAGGTGCCGTGTAGTTGGGGAACGTAGTTGCACAGCGCCGCTTTCGCCTGATACGGCAAGTCGTAGGGCGTCACCACCTCGCTGGTGGCGGTCATGGTCTCGCACCCAGCCTCGAACGCTTCGTGGAGTCCTGCCCGGTAGGTGTCGAGCAAGTCACACAGTTTGCGCTCTTTGTGGGCTGTCGGTGGGGCGAGCGTGGCCTCCAGCGTTTTCGTAGTTGTTGTGGTCATGCTACTGCTTTTCCACGTAATCCATCAACACGTCAATGCTGACCTGCCCGGTCGTGGCGAGGAAATACCCCGGTTGCCAGAAAGCATCTTCGAGGCGGTCTTTCACCTCGGGGTATTCCGTCCGAATCCGGCGCGAAGTGACGCCTTTCAGGGAGTTGATGAACTTCGTGAGGGTGGTGGTTGGTTTGGTCCGAAACAGGATGTGAACGTGGTCGGTACCACCGTCCACGCTCTGAATGTCGGCCTCGAAGTCCTCTGCAATCTCGTGGGCGACTTCAGCCACGCGCTCCAGTCGCTCATCGGTGAGAATGTCAGCGCGGTACTTCGTGACGGTCACAAAATGATATTGGAGCGCGTAGACCGTGTGCGACCCGGATTGCAGGTTGTACTCCATTTGGCCTTACCAAATATGGTACACCCAAGTTGGATAACTCTTGTGCTAGTGGGTATTCAGTCAGGCAGACCCGGGGAGTGTGGTACCGGGCGTACGCGATTCACGCCCGGCCTGAAGGCCGGGATTCGCTCGCTGAATGAAGATAGGGTATCCATCGCACGAATCCAGCACAATCCACGACTTCAAAAGAGACACTCACAGCAAGTGCCGGCCATCCGACCGGTATGGGCGATGTACTTTCCTGACGGGGTTATGGAACCTCTCCTTGCATTGACCCCTCGTACCACTCCCCGGTCTGACCACCACAATTGGTACAGTAGGCGACGATAGTCGTATCGCCATTTTCGCTCGCTAGACGATTGTGTGTCTGTTCGTCGCAGTTCGAACAGTATCGGAGTTTGCGTTGCTCCCCGTACGCCAATGGCGCACCAAGCGCGAGCGCACGGACGCGATCGTCTCCTCGGTTCCAGCCGCGCTGGAATTCCCCGCGGTCAAAACGGATGAGTTCGCCTTCCTCAACCACTATTGGACCGTCTTCAGTCTCGAACGTGGCTGTCCCTTCCTGAATATAGAACACTTCTTCTTGGACTTCGTGATTGTGATACGCGAACGCGAAGCTGTCCCCCGGTTCGAGTTCGTAGTAGTTGATTGCAAGATCCGTCGTCCCGAGGGGGTCGGTAAGCTGACGCATCACTGCCGCCGGCTGAACAGCGTTCTCGACATCGTCGATACGCAATTTGTTCATGTCCGCCTTTGCGATTCGGAATGAGAAAAAAGAGAGGACTCACGCCGCCATCTGTTCAGGAATATCGTTGACCAGTCATTCCGTATCGATCAGCTCTCGGACGTATTCACTGTCAAACGGGCCGTCGTATATGAGGTCGAGCCGATCGTACACCACGGCAGGAATACCGATGTCTGCCAACAGCAGGGAGCAATCAAGTCCCTGCAGCCCCGTCTTCGGCAGTGCGAGCGTGACCACGAGGTCAGTATCAACGGCGACTCCTGGTTGCTCGCCAGTCGTCGCGTTCCTTCCCGTCGGCACGTCGAGCGAGATGACGGTGCTTTCGGCGGAAATCCGTCCGACGAGATCCCCCGCGGTGCCGCCAAGCGGGCCGTCGAGTCCGTACCCCACCAGCGCATCGACGATAATCCCGTCCGATTGGAGTTCGTCCGGGGCGATGGTGACAGGGACGTCCATCGCATCCAAAACGCCGTACTGGGTCGCTGTCACGCCACTAAGTTCTTGAGCGGGTCGATCAAGGGTAACCGCGACGTCGCGACCGTGGTTGGCGAGGTGACGAGCACACGCGAGTCCACCGCCGCCGTTGCCACCGTCACCGGCGAGGATCGTCACGGGCTCGTCTTCGTCGGTTCGCTCCCGCACGACCCGAGCCAGGTTCCGGCCGGCGTTCTCCATCATCGAGAAGAGTGGGAGACCGACATCTTCGACGGCGATGCGATCGACGCCGCGCATCTCTGCGGCCGTGACGGCAGTTACTGGATGGCCGTTGCCCGTCTGGAATGCGGCACGATTCACGCGCAGTCACCACGGTGTCCGATCATACGGCATCTTGTGGTCGAACCGACCTGAACTTGACTGGTGTCAACGGAAGAAGGTTACCGTAACGTGAGGTGGAGATTTAACCCCTCTACGTGAGTTTCAGCTGTGACCCGACTAGACCTACTCGACATCGACGACATCCCGGAGGAGTACCATCACCTGTTCACCGACGACTACCTGGGCGATCGCCACATCTTTCGCGTGTGGGCCCACAATCCCGAAGTCCTCGAAGCCACCCTGGAGTACCTGAACACGTTGTACGACCAGCTCACTCCGCGGACGAAAGAACTGGTCATCCTCACGGTCGCCCGAACGCATCGCGCACGCTATGAGTGGCATCAGCACGTCGATATCGCCCGGCCGAAAGGCGTCGAGACCAGTGAAATGCGGGCCATCGGCGGTGACGATTTCTCGGTGTTCTCTGACGAGGAGTTCGTCCTGCTCCAGTACGCCCGTGCAGTCGCCGAGGGCGAGGTGACCGACCAGATTCACGATGCGCTCGCGACCGTCTACGAGCCCGGCGAGATCGTCGCGATCGGGTTGATCGTCGATTTCTACGTGGGGCTGTGTAACTACGTCGCATCGGTCGATCTCCCCTTCGAGGGCAGTGAGTTCGTCGGTTGGACGCCGAGCGACGAACGGATCGCCGAGTTCTTCGCGTAAGGATGGACGTGCCAGTGCGGGCCAACCGGTTCGTCGCCTTCGGCGTTGTGGCTTCGCTGAGCATGGTCGCCGTCTCGGGTCAGCTGCCCTCGATCGCGGCGTTCCCGACCGGCCAGTTCCTCGCGCACTGGTGGGTGTTCCCTGCCTCGATCGTCTTCTCGACGATCGCGCTTGCTGCCGGCGTCTCAGGCGCGCTGTTCTTCAGTCCCTTCTTCATGCTTGGCGTTGGGTTGACACCGGCACAGGCGATCGGTGCCGGCCTCCTGACGGAGGTTTTCGGGATGGGCAACGGCCTCCGATCGTACGTCAAGCAGGGCGTCGTGGACTATGACACCGCAAAGTGGCTGTTGGTTGGTGCAGTCCCGGCGACCGTCGTCGGGGCGCTGCTCGCCCACGCTGTCGATCCGACGCTGCTCAAACTTCTGTTCGGGGCCGGGCTGGTTCTTCTCGGTGCCTTTCTCGTCTACTACGATCCACCGGAGGACTGCGAGCCTGGCGAGTGCGAAAACGAGTTCCTCGAAGCAAAGAACACCGGCCGCGGCACGACGACGATCAAGGCCGCCGACGGCGAGACGTTCACCTACGAGACGTGCTGGCGACCGCCCGGATTGAGTCTCTCGATGCTCGGCGGGTTTATTACGGGACTGATCAGTGCTGGACTGCCGGAGATCGTCACGACGCAGTTGATCGTCCGGTGTCGCCTCCCGCCGCGCGTCGCGGTCGCCACTAGTGTTTTCACGCTCGGGATCGCCGCCGGCGCTGGCGCGATCGTCCACGCCCTCTCGGCGTCGCCGGTCTGGTACGTCGTCGCCTGGTCGATCCCCGGTGTGCTCGTCGGCGGGACCATCGGCACCCGCGTCGGCAAGTACGTCCCCAGCGACCTGATGGAAGTTGGCCTCGGCATCGTCTTCGGGCTCGTGGGCGCGCTGGTGCTCGGCGTGGAGTTGCTAGCGTGATCCCTCGCTCTGCACGAGATCCCACTTACTTCGCCGTGAGCTAGCATTATCTGTAGGGGCTGTGAAGATAGTGCGTATGAGTGACGATTTCGAATTGACCGAACCGGAACTGACAGCCGATGACTTGCTCGTCATCGATGATCCCCGCTTTACCGCTGAAAGCGTCGCGCTCGTGACGGGCGCGGCGAGCGGGATCGGACAGGCGACGGCTGTCGCGCTGGCCGCCAACGGTCTGACGGTCGTCGGGGCTGACGTCGACGAGGATGGCCTCGCCGAAACGGGTGATCTAATCGCCGAATTCGACCTGCCCGGTCCGTATCACCCCGTCGAGACTGATCTGACCGACGACGATGAGGTGGACGCCGTGGTCGAAGCCGCCGCCGAGCAGGGCGACCTTCGGTACGTTGCCAACATCGCCGGGATGCAGCACATCGACCCGATCGCGGAGTTCCCGATGGACAAGTACGACCTCCTGACGGACATCATGCTGCGAGCACCGTTTTACACCGCCAAGCGGGCGATGCCACACATCCGTGAGACCGACGACGGCGTGGGCGCGATCGCGAACATGTCCTCCGTACACGGTCACTACGCCACACAGGCCAAGCCGGCCTACATCACGGCCAAACACGGCATCACCGGGCTGACCAGGGCCATCGCCGCCGAGGGCGAGGGCTCACTCCGGGGCTTTTCGGTCTCGGTCGGGTACGTCCTGACGCCGCTGATGGTCAACCAGATCCGGGACACCGCCGAGAAGCGCGGTATCTCCGAGCAGGAAGTCGTCGAGGACGTCATGCTCGGCCAGGCCCGCACGAAGGAAATGATGACGCCAGCAGAAGTCGCGAATCTCTTCGTCTTTGGCTTCTCGTCGCATGCCAGCCACCTCAACGGCGGCGATCTCTTATTCGACGGCGGATATACCACTACCTATGAGTGAGACGACGAACGTGGCTATCGCGTGTCAAGGCGGCGGGAGCCACACGGCATTTACCGCAGGTGTCCTCGAAGAAATGCTACGCGAGTGCGACTGGGATGACGAGTTCGAACTTGTCGGGATCAGCGGTACCTCCGGCGGTGCGTTCAACGCCCTCGCCGCGTGGTACGGCCTCGTAACCGAGGGGCCGGACAGGGCGGCCGATCTCGTGAACGCGATCTGGGACGACCTCGCGGCCAACGGTTTCGATGATCGGATGCTCAACTCCTGGCTGAAGGGAGTCAATAAACTACAGTCGAGCGGAATGCCACTCCCGCAAATAACTCCGTACCAGGTACCGGGAAAAGAGATCGGCAAGGAACGCATCCGAGACGTCCTAGAGGCCCACATTGACTTCGAAGCGATTCCGGATTACTGCCGAATGAGTAACCCAGAACTCGTCGTCGGGACGGTCAACGTCAACGCTGGAGTCTTCGAAACGTTCGTCGACGAGGATGTGACCGTCGATGCCGTCCTCGCATCGGCGGCCGTCCCCAACGTCTTCGAGGCCGTCGAGATCAACGGTCACTATCACTGGGACGGCCTCTTCTCACAGAATCCGCCCGTCGGTGACATGATGCATCAGCCGCCCGAGCGCAAGCCGGACGAACTCTGGATTATCCAGATCAATCCCCAGGAGTTCGAGGGTGAACCCACGAGTCTGGA
This sequence comes from Halorhabdus rudnickae, assembly GCF_900880625.1. Lineage (NCBI taxonomy): Archaea > Methanobacteriati > Methanobacteriota > Halobacteria > Halobacteriales > Haloarculaceae > Halorhabdus > Halorhabdus rudnickae. The sequence goes on along the minus strand of NZ_CAAHFB010000002.1, from coordinate 4,116 downwards.
GGAGATCGCCGACCGACGAAACGAGCTGTCGGGGAACATCTCGCTGAACCAGGAACTGGGGTTCATCGAGCAGATCAATGAGTGGGTCGAAGACGGAAAACTTCCTGCCGAGGAGTTCTCGAAGACCGACATCCACCGTATCGACATGGGTGAGCGATTCCACTGTTCGACGAAAATCGATCGCGATCCGACCTTCATCACCGAACTGATGGACCTCGGGAACCAGCGGTGTGAAACGTTCCTCGACGAACGGCGATGAGACCGCAGTCCACGATCCGACAGAGCAACGAATCGTGGGGGACAACGTCGAGACAAGACGAATGAACTACGAGTACGCAGGCGACACTCATAGAGAACTTGTCGAGTCGTATCGAACAGACGAGTCGCCGTTTCCAACGGATTCCTCACGGACGTATCCTCGTCGCGAGTTCCTGCGCGAGGAACCGCCGCTTCTCAAACAACTCTTGTTTCCCAGATGCTGGAATGCGACGGAGTTGTTGGACGATCCCGATGAAACGCACCGTCGGCTGACTGAGCTCGGTCGCTGCATGGAGACAGGCATCACCGCCTATTCCGATCAGGACGAAGAGACCGTGACGGAGGTGATCGACGGGACGCTCGACCAGTTACCGGCGATCCGACGTGCCCTCAAAAAGGACGTCGAGGCGGCGTACAAGGGTGACCCGGCAGCGAAAAGCTATTGTGAGATCATCCGGTCGTATCCCGGGTTTCACGCGACCCTGACCCATCGTGTCGCGCATGTGCTCTATGAGGCGGATATCTTCGCCTACGCCCGGGAACTCGCCGAGTACGCCAGAACCGAGACAGGTATCGATATCCACCCCGGGGCCGAGATCGGTGAGTACTTTTTCGTCGATCACGGGTCTGGCGTCGTCATCGGCGAGACCGCGACCGTCGGTAACTGGGTCCGTATTTATCAGAACGTCACGCTGGGCACGCTCCACTTCGAGGAAGAGGAGGAAGGCGAGGGGCATATGCTCGCCAAAGACTACAAGCGTCATCCCGACATCGGCGACAACGTCGTTATCGGCGCCGGAAGTAACGTACTCGGGACGGTCGAAATCGGCGATCACGTGAGTATCGGTGCGAACTCGTGGGTGACTGAAGACGTGCCCGAGAACACGAGCGTGTTCATCGCTGAACATCCCAAACAGACGCGCAAGCCCAACCGGTGACTGACTGAACGCTTGCGAAGTGGGGTTGCTGGCCAGAGCAAACAAGTCGTTTGAAAACGTCGCGGACAATGGAAACGCCGTTAGATCACCCGCACGTGAGATTTTCAGTCCAGTGTCAAGCGGTCACTCCCCGTAGGTGTGGAAATCAACGGCCTGTTCGAGCAGTTGGTCGGGAATTCCCGGGACTTCCTCGTCGCGAACTGGTCCCTGTGAATCCAACACGTCGGGGTCGCGGGGGAAATCACGCAACGAGAAGTGAATGTCGATGCCAGCTTTCGCGCCTGCACCGAGCGCGATCGGGAGCTGGTTGTGGCCCGGGGTCAGGTCGCCGACCGCGTAGACCTTCTCGACACTCGTCCGGCCGTGATCGTCAACCTCGACAGTCCCGTCAGCGTTGATTTCACAACCGAGTTCCCGCGCAAGGCCATTGTTGTACTCCGCGCCGTACATGGCAAACCCGCCCTTGTACTCCCTGACATCACCGCCCTCGAATTCTAACGCCTTCAGCCAGCCGTCCTCGCCGTTCTGGACGCCGGCGATGTCGTCGTGAATCACGTTGATCGGATGGGCCTCAAGCGTCTCGGCCGTTTCGTCACTCCACTCGGGTTCGTTCCCCCGGGTCAGCAGATCCACCTCGTCGGTGAAGTTGAGCATGATCCCTGCAACGTGGACTGCGCTCTCGCCATGGCCCATGACGTACACCGGCTCGTCGACGAACATGTGGGCGTCGCAGTGCAGACAGTAGTGCAGTCCCCGGCCTGTGCGGGGCAGCGGCGGGTCGGGGCGGACGTCGTTGAATCCCGTTGCGAGAACGACCGCCTGAGCGGTGTACTCGTTGTCATTTCCCACGAGAGTGATGGCGTCACCGTCGCGCGAACATGAGGTGACGCGGTCGCGATAGAAGTCACACCCATATTCTTCTAGTTGTTCGCGACCGACCCCGAGCAGGTCCATCCCACTTTCGTCCTCGGGAACGCCGATCAGGTTGTGGACCTCCTGGATCATAGCTGCCCGGCCGCCGCCGACATCGACAATGGCGGTTCGATGGCCGAGCCGGGTCGTGTACAGTGCAGCAGATTGGCCAGCAGGACCGCCACCGACCACGATAACGTCGTACTCGTTTTGATCGTTCGTTTCGGGCATATCTGTGGGGAACGGTCATGAGGCACAAATAGCTACGCCTGACGGAACCCCAGTTACGCGTACCTCACCCGCTCACGCAAACGCTACCGGTCGTTCATGGCCCTTGAGGGAGACAGAACGAACATGTCAGAACAAACCTTCACCACTGACGCCCTGGACTTCGAATTACCGAACGTTGGGATCGGTCCTGACCCCCTCTCGCTCGCGGAGGTGATCGACGCCTCCGACTTCGCCGTATTGCTCTTCCTGCGGGATTACCACTGCCCGAAGTGCAAGGCACAGGTCAGCGAGATCAGCGAGCACGCTCGCACGTTCAACGAACTGAAGACGGCCGTGCTGCCGATATTACCTGAACCGCGCGAGCGCGCGGCCGACTGGCGGGACAACGTCGTCGAGGAGTTCCCGTTTCCGCTCCTGGCCGACGGCGAGAAACGCGTCGCCGACCAGTACGACCAGCCGACGCGGTATGGGCCGGTCGGCCAACTGCACGACTTACTGGGGCGACTTCCCCAAAGCGTCGTCCTCGATACGCGCGGCGATGCTGCCGAAGTGATGTTCACCCATCGTGGGGACTCGATCGACGATCGACCGGCCGCCGAGGACCTGATTGGGACCGTCGAAGACGTTCAGGAGTCGTTCGTCTTCGACTGTTCGCTGGTGGAGTGCTGAAAACGATCTCGCCGCGCCGCCACTACTCGCTCAGCGCGTCTCGGAACGCGTACTCGACGGCCTTGTTCAGCGTCGGGTGGGCGTGGATAGTATCCGTAATATCGCTGACCTGTCCAGATCCCGCCCGCATTGCGACCAGCACCTCGTGGATCATCGTCGAGGCCTCTTCACCAAGCATGTGACAGCCCAGGATCTCGCCGTCCGGCGTGGCAAGAACCTTCACGAAGCCGTGTTCCAGCTTCTTTGCCCGCCCCATCGGCGTGTCGGGGAGTGACTGCCGGCCGACGACGTATTCCTGGCCCGCGGCAGCGAGCTCGGCCTCCGTCTTGCCGACGCCGGCGACCTGTGGTTCTGTGAAGACAGCGTGGGGCATCGCAGAAAGGTCAATCGGCCGGTTAGCATCGTGGACGACATTGTCGATCGCGACGCGCGTCTCGTAATCGCCTGAGTGTTTGAACATCGCGTTACCCGCGATGTCGCCCTGGGCCCAGACGTTCTCCGCACTGGTCTGCAATCGTTCATCCGTCAGAATGAACCCGCGGTCGTCCGTCTCAATCCCGGCTGCCGCAACGTCGAGTGTGTCCGTGTTCGGTCGTCGGCCCGCCGCGACCAGCACCTCTTCGCCCTCGACGGTGATCGCGTCGTCGTCTTCGCTCTCAGCGGTGACCCGGACGGAACCGTTTACCGATTCGACGGCAGTCGCGCGATACCCGGTGTGAACCCCGTGACGATCGCGTGCGATATCGGTGAACGTCTCGCTCACGTCGGGATCTTCCCGGCCAAGAAGGGTCTCACCGGATTCGATGATGCGCACGTCTGTCCCCAGCGTTTCGAAGAAGTAGCCCAACTCGACAGCGATATATCCGCCACCGATGATGACGAGGCTCTCGGGTTGTTCGTCGAGATACAGCGCTTCACGACTGGTGAGATACTCGACCGAATCGAGGCCGTCGATCGGCGGCACGAGTGGACGACTCCCGGCGGCGACGACGACCTTGTCACCGCTGACGCGCTCGCCGTCGACCGTGACGGTTCGCTCGTCCACGAAGACAGCCTCGTCATTGTATAGCGTGAGATCGTCCTTCTCGCGGTAGGCCTCTTCCATACC
>NZ_CAAHFB010000001.1:2100000-2288495 GCF_900880625.1 Halorhabdus rudnickae | reverse complement strand
CCTTCAAATACCAGCCCGCACCCGACCCCCGCCGATGCCCGATCTCCACCCCAGGACTGGCTCCTCATCGTCCAGGCCCTCGACGAATGCGCCGCCAAACTCACTTACGTCGACCGCGAACCCCCATGCGCCACCCGCGCCCGGGTCCTCGCCGACCAACTCGCCACCGAACACGATTTTCTCCGCGACGCACTCGACACCCAACTCGACCCGACCTGGCGCGGGCCGACCGACACCCGATAGCCACACGACGCACTATCAAGCGTAACCAACATTTCCCCCGTGACAGAACAGCATTGCATGTCCCACGTCCCCGCTGCCCTCGAAGTCGTCACCGGCATGGTCCTCTCGCTACTGATGTTCAACGCTGCGACGACGGCCACCTACGCGGACGAGGCCCTCATCTTCGGCGTGGTCTTCGTGCTCGGGCTGTTCATCGCGGTCCACGGCCTGTTCCGGGGCATCGAGAGCGCGGTCGCCACCGCGACAGCAGCCGACGAGACTGACGCCGAGTGACACCAACACCACTCTCACAGACACGCGCCCGCCCGGAGTACTGCGCGCGCTCGCCGACAAGCACCTGCACGTCCGAGAAGCGCGGCCGCGTGGCACGGACTTTCAGGCCCCCGCGACCGGTTAACTCGCCTGCTCCAGCAGTTCTTTGAGACGATGTTCGATGATGATCGCCGCGGCAATTATCACCATCGTCAACCCAAAGGCGACACCTGCACCACCGATAACGAACTGCTGGGTCGCACTGTCGTACTGCGACTGCGCGAGCGCTTGACCTACGGCACCGGTCTCGGTGATCTGCAGCATCGTTGCATACGCGTCAAAAACGGCGAGTGTCCCAATAACCAAGACAGTTCCGCCGAACACTGCCAGTCCCCTCGCTCCAGTTCAACTTTGAAATCCGGCATACCGGTCGCCACAAAGCCCATCCACAAAACAACACTGCCGAAGCGATCGACGCGGACGTGCCCGCCCGCCGTATTATACGCGCTCGCAATCGCGGCGATCGTCCGCTCGATGTCGGCCTCCGAGATCGCGGGCAGATAGTACCGTTCGATCGAACCCGCAATACGAAGCTAGCGCCGTTCACCACTTCGGTCCAGTGTCTGGGCGTCGCGATCGCTGTCCAACTCCCCGGTCCGGGCGTCCAACAGGAACGTCACGTCTGCAACGGCGTCGTACTCCTCGATCACGTCGAAAATCGCCCGCGGTTCGATCGGATGATGTCTTCGACGATCTACTCAGGGCATGTGCCCGGAGTATTGTATGCGGTTGTCGACAAGCACTTTTGTATCCGAGAAACCAATCCATCAGAACTCGATGTGCTGTGACTGGTCGAAATAGTTAGTCTATCGTTGGGTATCATCACCGGGATTTAACCCAGTTGACTGACTAAGCCGACGCACACCGTTTCAAGACAATCCATGTCCGAGCCCCTTGCTCTTCCGCTTCTGTTGCTCTATACTGACGAAAGCAAGGCGATCGAAGGTGCCACACGATTCCAAAAGTTGGTGTTCCTCGCTCAGGAGGAGACGGATCTGGAAACAATTTATTCGTTCCGTGCGGATCGATACGGGCCATTCTCCGCCCAGCTGGCTTCCGACCTCGACCGGCTAGTCGAACACGGATACGTAACTCGGGACATTCAAACAAACGAACTCGGAAAGCCCCGGGAGATATACGGTCTCACTACAGCCGGGCTGCAGAAAGCTCGGGATCTCGTTCGTACCCAAGTACGGAAACCTGCGCTGGATCTCGTCCAAGACATCAAGCGCGAATACAATAACACACCAATCCAGGATCTCCTCCGGTACGTCTATCACAATTACGAGGACTACGTGACGGCAACGGATCTCGACGTGGACGCTCTGTTTGACCCGGATACAAAGACTGAGTTCGAAACGCTCCCACCCGCTGATCAAAAACCGGAAACAGTCGGAGAATCCCTCACGCCGACACCCCACACCCTGTGGCAACTCCCGAAGCGTGAGACCAACGCCTACTTCTATTACTTCACTGATGCGCAATTCACAGAATCGGACAGCAAGTACAAACACCTCGACAACGCGTTAACCCTGCTTGGGAGGAATCGGGCGCAACTTGAGGTCGCTATTATCGATCGAGATCGGACCAAACCCGAGCTATGGGACGCATTGGTCGGTGGATTCGACATCGACGACTACCCGGCACTCGTTGTCGCCGAGAAGGAATTGGGCGTTCGGGATCTGGATTTGACTGCTGACGCGTTTGATCCCAGTGATGGAACGTATGCGATGATCGAGTCGGGTATTATTGAGGACCGGATTCTCGATGATCCGGACGAGATCCGAGAGTTCCTCAACGCGCTGTTTGACGGCGCTCGCGAGAGTGAAATCGAACGGCAGATGCAGACTCAAAAGGTCAAGCAAGGCATATCGATCGCTGCTGAGAAGGTCGAACAGTTCATTATCTCGTAATGGAATTTCTCTCGGCTATACGTTCACGACGCGAATACATGCTCTGAGAGTAGCATATTACCATTTCAGACCACCTCAGTCAGGAACACTGGAACTTCGTAGCCGAGAACTATCTTCGCGGCCGGAGTACTGCGTGCGCTCGCCGACAAGCGCCTGCACCTCCGCGAAGCGCAGCCGCGTGGCACGAGCTATCACGTGGTCGCTGGTGTGCGATAAAAACCGCGAGAAGACGATTGCTACGCCGCTACGTCAGGGTTCGAAGTCAGTGATGACCTGCGTTTGATCGCTGTTCGGGTTCTCCCAGATCAGAGTATATTCTGAGTTCAGGTTTGCGTCAACGTCTGTCCCACTGAAGGTGCCATAAAGTTCTCCGTCAGTACCGGTTGCATTAATCACGACTTTGTCTCCAGCTGTTAGCTCTTCACTGATGCCGGAGAATTGGTCCAGCGTGGCCGATCCATTGTTTTCGGTTTCAAGCAGGAATTGGCTCGCTGTCGCGGCGTCACCGCCAGTGTGTGAGAGAGTCACGTTCTCACTGTCGGCATTCCATTCCCACTGGACACTGGGCTGGGTCTCTTCACTCGGCCCCATGTTCATGACGAACGTCGCGATCACGGCCGCGAGAATGACCGTAATCGCGACCATCAAGATCACGCCGATAACTGGCGATACACCACGGTCCTCCGAACGGAGGAACTCTTTCGCTGAATCGAACATTGCAACCGAGCGTTCAATAGGATAGTATAAAAATCCAATTGAATCGTTCGCCGTCGAACGGCGTTTTCACGCTCGTTAAAAGCCCGTCTGATACCATTCTCAAACACTGAAAATGCGACGCTGTGTAGTGATTCTGCAAATCGCCCGGTGGTTTAACAAACGTTCAGCCCCCAGCCTAACTTGGACCGGGTGTCTTCCGGTCCCTAACATTGCGACCGCGCCCACCGACCGCTGCCCGGACAACGGGTATGTCGATGACTGCGGTCTTCCGCAAGGAGGAACCTTTCCCGTCCCTCGCGGGACGGGTTCGGAGGCACGGGAGACGGTGCCCCCTGGCGTGTTGCTCGACCACCCCCCTGGATCCGTGTCAACACGCTTTCACACGTGCTACGGCCGCGGAGCACTGCGCGTGGGCGATGGTTTGAAACTCTCCTAAACAGAGCCCCACATTCAACGTAGCCCGCGCCTCCACGGTCGCGTCAAGGCCGAACTTCGACCGCGTCGGGACGTCCAGAGCGACGGCCTGGCTCACGCCGACGCACCCCCGCGTATCCGACAGGAACAGACACACCGCTTGCTGTCGATTCTACGCATGTATATAGATTCATATATGATTCTCCGGAGAGGGTTCCGAACGACGGCCAGACGGCGTCTGACCTCATCTGCACTCGCTAGCGCTCGTGCAGATCCTCACGGGTACTCCGCCCTCCGCAGCGCATCCTTAGAGCAGTGACTCGCCGACGCGAGCCACGAGTGAAGTATGCCCGGGGAGGGCTCCGAACCCTCGATCTCCGCATGACCCAGGTCCGGGGTCACGAACCCCGACGGGTATGCGATGGCGCACACGTGGGAAGACCCTATGAGTGCGGCGCTATGTCCAGCTAAGCCACCCGGGCGCACCCATTTGTTGCGTGAGGGTCGTCTTTAACCTTCTCATCTCCAGTCCACCCGAGGGCAACGGCTCGTAGGTCGGTTGGGTCGCACCAATCGGAATATAATCGGTCCTGTGACGGGAAGCCCGCGGATTTATAGCCTCGGACCAGTACAGCTTGAGCATGGACATACCAGGCCTCGTCCGGCAGGAACTCGGGGACGAGGATATCCTCGCCGGCGTGTCGATCGGGGACGAAGACGTGGTCTGTCTGACGCCCACGCGAACTATCATCTATCGCTCAGAGGGACTGATCAGCGACGAGAGTGTCGATTCCTATCCGCACGAGGCTGATCGTCTCAAACTATCCGAAGGACGCCGCAAGTCGAAGTTCCACGTCGACTACTTCGACGAAACACGCTCGTTTTCGGTCCCGACCGACTACACGCGTGACGTCCTCACGCTGCTCCTCGAGGGGATCCTCGGAGCCGACGAAGTCATCGACGGCGACGAGTCGATCGTCGGGGCCTTCCGGTTCAGCGAGATGACGCTGATCGTCGCCGAGAAGCGCCTCGTCAGACACATCGGCGGGACAGTCTGGGCCGACGACTACGAGAGTTATCCCTACCAGAACGTGACTGACATCGCCTTCGAAGAGGGCAGCGTCGCCACGGAACTGGTCGTCTCGATCGATGGCCGCCCCCAGCGAATCAAGATCCCCCGGGACGACGCTCGCCTCGTCGAAGAGACCGTCAAGACGGCCGTCTTCGGGTTCTACGACGTGGCTTCCTTCGAGGAGTTGCGACGCGTCGTCGGCGTCGATGAGGAAGCGGCGGAGATCGAAGAATCGACCGGGAACGATCAAAACGACCTTACTCTCGGCTCGGGTATCGAGCCGCTGGTAACCGAGGACGAGGACGAGGACGACGGACTCATCGACACGGACATCGGCGCTACGGTGGAGACCGGCGAGACAACGGAGACGAACGCGACCGGGACAACGGAGACGACCGCGACAGCAACTGACGTACCCGAAAAAACCGCTGTTTCGACGACCGGTACCGACGATGAGACGAACGGGGACGCCCAACAGACACGAGACATTTCGACCCCGTCGAACCCGATGCCCGAAACCGAAGCGCTGGAAACAGTCCTCGAAGACGCGGATGTCGCCGCCGGGGAAGACCTCCGCGCGCTGCGCGAACAGGTCGGAGAACTCTCGACCGCAGTCAAACGCCAGAACCAGCTCCTGAAGAAACAACACAACGCGATCAAACAGCTCGTCGAGGAACTCCGCGAGCAGTGATCGAGGAGACGCTCAGCGAGCGCCCGTCTTGCCGGACTCTTCACTCTCGGCCCGTCACTTTCCGAATACACGAAGACCCAAACGGCCCTAATTCGTGGTCGTCCTCGAAGCGAATGAAGTGTCCCGTCGAGAGTCCTGCGCCACAACGCTGACAGGAGAAATCACCCTCGCGTGTGACGACCTGGCTTTCGAATGAGACGTATTGCCCAGTCGTCGGTCGGACGAGTCCCGACTCGCGTTCGATGATGCCGCGACGCTCGGCAGTCTCCAGGATCTCGTGCGTCAGATGTGGATCGGTCGTAATCGTCTCGATCCGGTCGACCGCCTCGGCCATCGATAGCTCGGCGTCCTCGAAGTTCGCAAGCAGTGTCACGCCAAGTTCCACCGGGTCGCTGGTCTCGTCCACAGGTGCGGTTGGTGCTTCGACGCCAAGAATCGTTGGCCTTCGTAGTGGAAGGCGGGCTGGACTGACGGCGAGCGAAGCGAGACGTTACTCCGCCGGAGCCGTCGAAAACGGCGGAAGCGGCCTTTTTCACCACCGGGAGCGCAAGCGGTCCCGAGCCCACACTCACTGCGTTCGCGTGGACCACCTGTTTGCCGGGAGCGGTTCGCGCCATGCACGAACCCGACCGGGAAACGATGGGACCACAAGAAGTTTGCCAGGTTCGCCCCCACAGTCTGGTGATGCACTCTGCGGTCCGTCGGCAGGTCGTGGCGATCGCCTGTATCCTCGGCTTCACAGCCGTCGCGACGCTCGCGAGTTCGCCCGCCACAGTTCTCGGGGCGGCCGAGACGGTCGCCGGATCGCCCCTCGCGCTCGTCGGCGTCTTGGCCGGCCTGTATGCCGTCCGGCCGCTGTTACTGTGGCCGATTTCCCTGCTTTCGATCCTCGCGGGGTACGGACTCGGCGTCACGCTTGGCGTCCCTGTCGCGCTTCTCGGAGCGGTCTGTACCTGTATCCCGCCGTACCTGCTCGCCAGACGCGCACCGCGGGAAACGGGCGTATTCGGTCGTCTCCACCGCCGCAGTCAGGACGTCGTCGCGGCGATCGGCGAACTCCGTGGGGTCGTCGCGGCTCGATTGCTCCCGCTGCCCGCGGACGTGATCTCCTACGGCGCTGGCATCTCAACGATTTCGATGCGGGGTTTCGTCCTCGGGACCTTCTTCGGGGAGATTCCGTGGGTCGTCGCGGGGGTAGTGACCGGATCGTCGATGCGAACGCTGAGTCTAGAGGGCGCCTCAACGGGTCTCCCGCTGCTCGCCGGAACGGCCGCGCTGGGCGTCCTCGTGCTGGCCGGCCCGGCGATCCGCCACCTCCAGCAACAGGATCGACTCCCGAGTCTAGACTCGCTGAGTTCCTGACGGGGCAGACAGTCGCCGCCGCGACCGACTCACCTCAATAGAACGTGTCCGCACAGTCATAGACCACGCCGTGAACCGGACAGACGTACTTGCAGTGGCGCTCGAACAGCGGGCGGCCACAGCGTGGACAGGGGCGGCCGCCGTGGTCGTCCATACGAGTTCGATTGGCGAGTGGACGCTTGACAGTTCGGGAGGCGGAAAAGCGAAGCAACGAACCGGAAGCGAAGTAACGGGTGAGTTCAGCAGGCGGTCAGCACTCCGACCAGCCACAGGACTCGCAGGTCTTGCAGCCTTCGGAGTAGTACAGTGACATCGAACCACACTCGGGACACTCGGGACTCTCACCGTTGGCGATGATGGCCTGCTGGTCCTCAAGCGTTGTCGACTCTGCCGCCGCCGAACCGCCGTCGGTCGATCGGTCCACCGAGCCTGACTGGGCGGCCTGCTCCTCGGTGGGGAGATCCTCGTCGGCCGTCTCCTCTAAAGTCCGCTGCTGGGGATAGGTCCGGTCGATCTCGTCGTCGAGGTACCGGCGCAGGGCCGTCCCGAAGGCGTCGGGGATGGAGTTGATCTGCTCGCCCTTGTCCCAGGCGACCTTCGGCGACCGGATGCCCTGGAGTTTGTCGACGATCTCGTAGGGGTCGACACCCGATCGGAGCGCCACCGAAATCGTCTTCGCCAGCGCGTCGGTGAAAGAGTTGGTGAACCCGCCCGAATGTCCCGTATTGGCGAACAGTTCGAAGGGTTCGCCAGTCTTGGGGTCCTCGTTGATCGTCACGTAGAGCTTGCCGTAGCCCGTCTCGATGCGCTGGGTGACGCCGTGGAGTTGATCGGGGCGGGGCTTCTTCTCGGCGTATTGGCGGGCAGTGTCGCCGTCCAGCAGCTCCTCGATGTCCGCCGTGAGTCGCTCTCGGACGTCCTCGTTGTCGAGGAACGCCTCCAGCCCGCCGAAGACCTCGTCGATCCGCTGGACGATCGCCTCGGCGGCCTCGTCTTCGTCCATGTCGGCGAAGTCCGTGTTCTCAGCGCGCGTGGTCAACACCTGCTTGCTGCGGGTGCCGTCGCGGTAATAGGTGACGCCCTTGCCACCGTGCTCGTAGATGTACTCGAAGACTTCCTTGGCGTCCCCGAGCGTCGAATCGTTGGGCGCGTTGACGGTCTTGGAGATGGCCGAGTCCACGCCGTCCTGCAGCGCACACTGGATCGATGCATGCTGCTTGGGCGAGAGATCGCCGGTCGTGACGAACAGTTCACCGATGGCATCCGGGACCGTCGAAAGCCCCTCGACGCCGTCGAAGGCGTTTGTGGCCATCTGTTCCTGGGCCTCTTCCTTGACGGCCCCGACGTCGATGTCGTTCTCCTCTAAGACCCGCAGGAAGTAGTCGTCGAACTCCACCAGCATCTCGTCGCCCTGGACGTCATCAGAGACGTTCTTGTAGTAGGCGACGTTGTAGACGGGTTCACACCCACCGGTCGTGTTGCCGACCATCGACGTGGTGCCGGTCGGCGCGATCGTGGTCGTGTTGTGGTTGCGGATCTCGAATCCGTCTTCGAAGTCGTCGGCGTCCTCGCCGACGTAGTGCTCGAACCACTCGTCGTACTCGGTGGGGTCGGCGTACTTCGAGTCGTCCCACTCGGCGAACGAGCCGCGCTCCTCGGCGAGTTCGTGGCTCGTCCACTTGGACTCGAAGTTGATGTGTTGCATCACCTGACGAGCGATCTCGTCTGCCTCCTCGCTGCCGTATTTGACGCCAAGCTGGATGTACAGCTGTGCCAGGCCCATGATACCCAGCCCGATTTTGCGCATGTTCCGGACCTTCTCCTCGATCTTTGCGACCGGGAAGTCAGACATGGTGACGACGTTCTCGAGGAACCGCGTCCCCATCTCGATGCGGTGATCGAGTTCCTCGAAGTCGATCGCCTCTTCGAGGTAGGCATCGATTGCCTCCTCGAAGTCGTCGTAGTTGTCGGCGTGGCGGTCAGCCCAGACACGCCAGTCCGGCGCATCGGTGTCGGCCACCGTCGAGAGGTTGATGTGCCCGAGGTTACAGGCCTCGTACTCCTCCAAGGGTTGCTCGCCGCAGTTGTGAGTGACGAGCCCGTTTGCGACGAACGAGTGCGTATCCGGCTCTGTAAGATCGTAGACAGCCTCGGGTCCATCGGCCTCTACTGATTCGACCGTCGCCTCGAAGGATTCGCTGTACGGGCCACGATCGTAGTTCGCGAGACGCTCCTCGAGGGCCTCGTCTTTGCTGTCGAGGAGGAACCCGACTTCCTCACGGAAGCGGACGAGGTTGTCCTTGACGACGACGAGTTCGTGGAATCCTTCGGTCTTGTACTCGGCCGTGTCGCCCGTTCCGTCGGGCAGTTCGACGGTTCCAGGCTCCTTCCGGTCCTCGTAGACCTTGCTGGCGATACCGAAGTTGAGGAGCAATTGCTGAACGTCCTTGAGGAAGTCGGCATCGACGCTCGCCAGTCGCACTGAGACGCCTTTCTCGACGTTGCCTTGCACGCCCCCATCAGCACTGAACAGTGCCCGCAGGAACCCGCGGGCCATCTCCTCGCTGCCGCGCATGACGGCGTCGGGCACCTGCAGTTTCTCGTCGACGAGGTCAGCCTCCTCGGCGTACTCGTAGAGACGCGCCGATCGGATGCGCTGCTCGAGTGCCTGCGCGCCGCGATAGTCGTCATCACGACTGATATCGCTGACACCAACCTCGTAGTCGGCGTTCCCGAGCGGTTCACGAACGATTTCGTTGACGTCGTCGGCAAACTGCTCGGAAACGGCTGTGTCTTCGTCGTAGAAATTCAGCACAGCGCGCTCCTCGCCGTGTTTGAGATGACCGTCGCCGACGAGCCACCCGAGGACGCGTCCCTCTTCGGCCGACCCGTGCTGACCGAACTCGCCCTTTCGGTTCTGGATGTGAACGGCGTCCCCGGGTTCGAGATTCTGGGCCTCGACCCAGCCGTCGTCGGTCATGATCCGGTGGTCGGCAGTCAGACGGAGTTCGTATCCTTCCTCCGTGGTGAGTTCGTAGACGTCCTTCTCGCCAGTCTTGAACACGCTGCTGGCTTCTTTAACGCGATCTTCACTCAGACGCCCGTCGACGACGACATCCCGTGCGACGCCCTGGTCGTACAGTTCTGCAGCCGGGACGAGACCGTCTTCAGTACTGATCAGCGTATCGCCTGTGACACAGGGGTTCGTCGCGAGAATCTGGTGATCCGGCTCGGCCTCGACGTCGAAGGAGTGCTCCTTGTTGACGCGCTCCAGATAGATCACGCCGGGTTCGCCGTTCTCGTGGGCACCCTCGACGATGTCGTCCCAGAGTTCCTCGGCGGGAACGGACAGTTCCTCGCCGACCTCGACGTACTCGCCGAGACCGAACATATCGTACAGTTCTTTGGTCTCCTCGGTGACAATGTGGGCCTCGCCCGTCCGTGGGTTCGTGAAGGTGAACTCCTCACCGTTCTGGAGCGCCTCCATGAATTCGTCGGTGATACCCACCGAGATGTTGAAATTCGAGAGGTGGCCCTCGACGGCGTTGCGGAGGTGTTCGGGGACCTTGCCCTCGTCGTCGATCAGTTCACGAGCTTCCTCCAGGGCGTCGGCAAAGGACGTGTGTGTGAAGTCGTCGGGATCGTTGAGCCGCAGCGTGTGAGCCAGAGAGACGTCCTTGTTCTTGGCGTGGATGAACTGGATGACATCCGGATGAGAGACCCGCATGACGCCCATCTGGGCACCCCGCCGGGCGCCACCCTGGGCGATGGTTTCGCACATCTGGTCGAACGTCCGCATGAACGTGATCGGCCCGGAGGCGATCCCGCCAGTCGAGCCGACGGCATCGCCGTACGGCCGGAGGCGCCAGAAGGCATAACCCATGCCACCGCCGGACTGGAACACCTGTGCGGCTTCTTTTGCTGTCTGATGAATGTCGTCAATATCGTCCTCGGGACTGTCGACGAAACAGGCAGACAACTGTTGGAGTTCGTCGCCGGCGTTCATCAGCGTCGGCGAGTTCGGCATAAAGGACAGGTCTTCCATTAGGCGTTGGAACTCCGCAGCGGTATCCTCGACGTGCTCGCGGACATCCGCGGGGAGTTCGGGAACAACTGTCTCGTAGGAGAACTTGTTGACGTTGTAGATCGAAAGCGTCGTTTCGGCGTCGTCCTGGGCAGTCGTTCCTTTCCCGAAGACCTCTTGGGCGAGTTCGTCACGCCGAGGGTGGTCGGGTTTGAGTTGCCCCGGTGTAACGGTGACCTCGATGTCCTCGTTGCGTGCCTCGTAAACGGCCTCAGCCAGGGCGATATTTTTGGCGACCCGCTCGAAGAGGTCCTCCTGGCCCTCAACAAGCTCGCCATCGGCGTCCTTCCGGAGGTACCGTGCCGGAAGAATGTTGTGGTAAGCATTGTCAGTTAGTCGGTCGGCGAGCGTATCGCCGTCGGTGCGCTTGATCGGCAAGGTCACCTCGTCCGCGGTCAGTTCGGCGTCGCTCACTTCTCGGCCCCCCCGGACGACGCGGGCGATCGGCCGGCAATC
Source organism: Halorhabdus rudnickae (assembly GCF_900880625.1). Classification (NCBI taxonomy): domain Archaea; kingdom Methanobacteriati; phylum Methanobacteriota; class Halobacteria; order Halobacteriales; family Haloarculaceae; genus Halorhabdus; species Halorhabdus rudnickae. The sequence continues at coordinate 2,277,231 of NZ_CAAHFB010000001.1, read as the reverse complement.
CGTCCCCTCGATAGTACGTTCGCTCGTGTCATTTGTGTCGGAATTCGATTAGCTCGGCTGCGGGATATCCCTTTGGTTTGGTCGTTCGCATGCGTTCCCAGTGAATGTCACGGGAAAGATACGTCATCGCGAAAGCCCCATCTGTCGGGGTCTTCGCGTACGCTGAGGAGCAACGACGGGGAGGAACATAAGGGTTCCCAGATCGGAGTGAAAGTGATACGTCGACCCAACTATCCGCCAGAGTGGACCGGAACGCCCAGCCGAAACGAAAGGGGGTAGCGTGGCCGATATGGGTCCGATCGGACGTGACGACACCCGGCCACGAACGACTCGGTCGGTGTCTGATTGACCGTCCGAAGGGTCTGGCCGCGATCGATCCTCACAACGCTGTGAGAAAGTTCCTGATTACGTCGTGGCCGACAGCCGTCAGCACGGATTCGGGGTGGAACTGGACCGCCTCGATGGGGTGCTCGCGGTGGCGGATTCCCATGACTAGTTCCGTCCCGTCCGCGGCTTCGGTCGTCGCCGTCACGTCGAAACAATCTGGGACATCGCTGGCGACCAGCGAGTGATACCGCCCGCCCTGGAACCCCTGGTCGAAACCGGCGAAGACCCCTGCTCCGTCGTGGGAAATCGACGCCGCTTTCCCGTGGATCGGCGCCGGGGCGTGGCCGACCGTCCCGCCGTAGGCGTACACGGCGGCTTCCAGCCCGAGACAGACGCCCAGGGTCGGTACCGCGGGGCTGAGTTCCCGCAACACATCGGTCGTGACGCCGACGTCGCGGTCGTTCTTCGGGTGGCCCGGCCCCGGCGAGATGACGATCGCGTCCGGGTCGGCTTCCCGGACGGCCGACAGCGAGGCGGTGTTTTTCACGACGGTCGTGCTGGCGTGTTCGGACACGTACTCGACGAGATTGTACGTAAACGAGTCGAAGTTGTCCACGAACAGCACGTCGAGTTCGTCCGGGTCAGCCAATGGGTCACTCGCGGCGACCATGTCAGAGTCGCTCATCGGGACACCTCCTCGATCGGGGCCTCAGTGTCGCGGTTCGACGATTCGATCCGTTCGAGCGCGTCGATCACGCCGCCCATCTTCTGTTCGGTCTCCTCGTACTCGCGTGCTGGATCGCTGTCGGCGACGATCCCTGCACCGGCCTGGACGGTGATCCGGTCGCACGCTCGATCCTCGTCGGTCCCGTTGAATGTGTCGACGCCGTGTTCGACTGCTGCTGACCGAATGACGATCGCGAAATCGGCGTCGCCGTTCCAGGAGAAATACCCGACACCGCCGCCGTAGATGCCGCGCGGGTCGGCTTCGAGGTCGTCGATGATCTCCATCGCCCTGATTTTCGGCGCGCCCGAGAGCGTCCCCGCGGGGAAGGCCGCCCGCGTCGCGTCGAAGGCGTCGCTGTCGTCGGCGAGCGTGCCCGTCACGGTGGACTCGATGTGCTGGACGTGACTGTACTTCAGGACGTTCATGAACTCCTCGACGCGGACGCTGCCGGGTTCGGCCACGCGGCGGACGTCGTTGCGCGCGAGATCGACGAGCATCGTGTGCTCGGCGCGCTCCTTCTCGTCGGCGAGCATCTCACCGGCGAGTCGGCGGTCCTCGACGGGACTGGTCCCGCGGGTGGACGTGCCTGCGATGGGGTTCGACGTGATATGATCGCCCCCCACTGAGACGAGCGTCTCCGGACTCGCGCCGACGATCGTGGTGTCGTCGTACCCCAGCAAGTACATGTACGGCGAGGGGTTGATCGAGCGCAGCGAGTCGTACAGTCCGAGCGGATCGACGTCGCCGTACAGCTCTCGCTTGCGAGAGATCACGCCCTGATAAATGTCACCATCCAGGACGTGCTCCTTTGCGCGCTCGACCGCCTGTTCGTACTCCTCGGGTGACCCGGCGTCTTCGTGGACGCGGGCGAATCCGCCCGTCTCGGGATCGCCTGCGTCGCGCAGCGACGATTCGACGCGCTGGGCTTCGGCGAGTAGTTCGTCGTACCGCACGTCGGCGTCTTCCCCGGGTTTGACGACGGGCGTACACACCAGCGAGACGGTCCCGGCGGCGTGATCGAATACCAGCGTCTTGGTCGCGAGCACGAACTGGGCGTCCGGGAACCGCGAGTCCGGCCGGTCGATTCCGACTTCGTCGAGCCAGAGGTCGTAGACCGCCTCGTAGGCCAGAAAGCCGACGAGCCCGCCCGACAGTGTCTGGCGATCGTGATCCGGGAATCCACGGCGCTCGACATCGGGCAGGACGGCCCGGAGGTCATCAAGAACGTCCCCGCCGTTGAGTTCGAGCAGGTCGGCGTATCGATCGTCGAGGACGTTCAGCGTCGTTCCGTCAGGATCGACAGTCGTGACCCCGACGGGATCGTAACCGACGAACGAATAGCGGGCGTGGCGGTCGTCGGTCGAGGGCGCGAATGCACCGTTGGGATCGCTAGAGGCGACTTTCTCGGCGCTTTCGAGCAGGAAGGCATACTCGCCAGCATCGGTTCCGACATCGCTGGTGTCGGCGTGGGTAGCGGTCGTGGACTCTCGTCCTGTCAGCGCCGCGTAGGCGGCAAGCGGTTCGGTCTCGACATCCAGTTCAATCGCGACGCGGATGACCCCCGGATCCTCGGCGTCGGCCAGCTCGATGAACTCCTCGCGGGACAGCGATAGTTGATTTCCGGAGACGGCGTCCGTCATGCGACCACCCGCGATTCCGTGGCTCGCTCGACAAATCGTTCGACGGCGTCGTAATCTTTGATGCCACCCTCGCACTCGACGCCGCTTGCGGTGTCGACACCGAACGGTCGAACGGTGTCGACGCCATCAGCGACGTTCTCGGGGGTGAGTCCGCCGGCCAGCAAGACCGGCACGTCGAGGGATTCGACCACCTCGGCCGTTTGCTCCCAGTCGTGGGTTCGGCCGGTCCCCCCACCGCCGGCCTCATCCAGTGAGTCGACGACGAGTCCGTCGGCGGCGTCGGCATATGCGTCGAGGTCAGTATCGTGATCGAGTGCGACCAGGACTGACTGGGAGATCGTTGCCGCGAGTGCGTCGATTTCGGTGGGACCGAGCGTTCCGTGAACCTGGACGACGTCCGGTTCGGTGGCGTCAATCAGGTCGCGGGCAGCCTCGACAGTCCCGGGCATCGTTACGAGCACCCCCGAGACGAGCGGCGGGACCGCCGCCAGGAGATCGGTGGCCCGCTGGTGAGAGACTTCTCGCGGCGTTTCGACTGGGACCTCACTGATTACACCGATCGCATCCACGCCGGCCGCAACGCTGGCCCGGACATCGTCGATCCGGGTGTGCCCACAGATCTTCACGCGCGTCATGCGACCACGCCGCGGAGACCGGCGAGTTTCTCGCCGGCCGCTCCCGAGTCGATGGCCTGGCGGGCGACCTCGACGCCCTCCTCGATCGAATCGGCCTCGCCAGCGACGTAGATCGCCGCGCCAGCGTTCGCGAGGATGATGTCTCGCTTCGCGCCGTTGGCTTCGCCACGGACGATTCCGCGGAGGGCATCTGCGTTTGCTTCGGGCGATCCACCCGCCACGTCGGCAATATCGTGCCGACCGACGCCCATGTCCTCGGGGACAAGCGTGTACTCCTCGACGGACTCGCCGTCGACTTCGGCGACGGTGGTCTCGTCGTGAACGGTGATCTCGTCGAGACCGCTCCCGTGGACGACCAACGCGTGTTCGACGGGCATATGCGCGAGCGAGCGGGCGATCAGTGGAACCAGATCGGGGTCGTAGACGCCAAGCACCTGTGCGTCCGCGTCGGCGGGGTTCGTCAGTGGGCCGAGTATGTTGAAGATCGTCCGCATCCCGAGTTCCTGTCGAGGACCGATGACGGCTTTCATCGCCGGGTGGAAGACCGGCGCGAGCATGAACCCGAGCCCTGCGCTCTCGATGGCGTCTTCGACGGCCGGCGGTTCAGCGTCGACGGTGACGCCGACCTCCGCCAAGACGTCGGCGCTGCCGGATGACGACGAGACGGAGTAGTTGCCGTGCTTGGCGATTGGGACGCCCGCCCCGGCAGCCACAATAGCACTCGTCGTCGAGACGTTGATCGTGTCGTAGTCGTCGCCGCCGGTCCCGACGATGTCGACCAGTGGGTCGCGATCGGGATCGATCGTTCGGGCGGCCTCCCGCATCCCCTGAGCGAAACCCGCGATCTCGGCTTCGGTCTCGCCTTTCGCCCGGAGCGCACTCAAGAGTGCGCCGATCTGGGCCTCCGTGGCGTCCTCGAAGACGGCACTCGATGCCTCTCTGGCCTCCTCGACGGTCAGGTCCTCGCCCTCGGTAACGCGCTCGATGTGTGACTGTAGCGTAGACATTGTTGTACTTATTCGGGTTGTAATGTACAACTTCGTACAACAACTTAAGCGTATCGGGCGCGGCGACGTGAGACGTCGATCGGTAGCGGAACCGATGCTCCGCTGTCGGGCTCAGACGGTGATGCGTACGGGAGGGAGAGCGGCTAAAAGCGGCGGGTTCAACATCCGGTACCGAAGGGGGCCGGCGATACAAATTCCGATCGACGGTCGTCGACCGATGTTCGCAAACGCGTCGCGGTTGCTCACTCCCCTCCCTCGAACGGGGTGGTCAAACGAAAGGAACTCTCCAAAACCACGAACGGCGAGCGGAGCGAGTCGTGAGTAGGGAGACACCAACGGAGTGAATGTCTCCACGATTGCGAGCAGTGAGCGAAGCAAACCGCGAGTAGCAATGGCGAACGGACCGGAGGCCACGGTAATCCACTGGGGAGATGAACAAGTGATTTCTACCGCAATGATTCGGGTCCGGAAGTCTTGTCGAACCGTAAGGGACATTCCCCGTGCAGTCTCATCATCAAAGTGCGCGAGGGTGGCTGAGCGGCCAAAGGCGGCGGGCTTAAGACCCGCTCCCGAAGGGGTCCAGGGGTTCGAATCCCCTCCCTCGCATAGGGAGACACGAACGAAGAGAGTGTCTCCGAAATACGAACGGCGAGCGGAGCGAGCCGTGAGCACGTTACTGCGAGCAAATCGCGAGCAGCAAATGCAGCAGTGGGATTCGAATCAGAGAGCGGGAGGTGAGCGAGTGCAACGAGCGAACGGGAGCGACCGTGGTTCGAATCCCGATCGGCGCGGTGCGTCGATCGATGTTCGCAAACGCGTCGCGGTTGCTCACTCCCCTCCCTCGATTTTTCAGTTCGTATAGCCGTCGATGTCGGCCCAGTAGACCGTGCCGTCGTAGCGGACGAGATATTCGCCGTCGACGTACTCGGGATCATCTGCGTCGACGGCGTAGACGGGATCTTCGGCCTCGAATCGTCGGACGAGGCGTGTCCACGCGTCAGTTTCGTCGTCTACGTAGTGGGTGTCACCGATCGCCTCGGTCACGATCGATCGCTCGTCCGAGGTGAGATTCGACAGGGTGAACAGATAGTCCGCTTCGAGCCGGCTGGCAAAGTCCTCGCTGCTGTTGGCCACCGGTGACGCGTCGTATCGGTAGGTGTAGATCGTCTTCGGTGTTGGTCCGTCTACTGTGATACGGATTGTCCGGTCTTCGAACTCGACCAATTCGTAGCGTGGCTCCGAAACCAGCACGGAGGCCGCCTGTTCGCTCTCGTTGTAGACGGCCTGGGTCCCGATGTCACCGTCGTTCGTGATCAATCTCGAATCGGGGGCGGGAAGCGCACGGCGATCGACAGCGGGGAGATCCGTATACGCGATAGATTCGCCAGTCGTGTTGGTCGGGTTCTTCTCGAGTGTGAGGACAAACAGAGGGACCTCTCGGGAATCGACCGCCGACCAGGTGACGGTGTAGTACGTCCCGTCGACCGCGACCGGTCGGTCGGGCCTGAACGGGGGATGGTCGTCCGTCACAGTGGGGCCTGCCCCATCTACGGCGCCAACGGCGAGTCGACGCGATTCGTCGTCGAGATCGGTCACGTCGATCGAGGCGTGCTCGGCGATAGCCGTCGCGTTCGGGGCCGGTTCCATGGAGAGAGACCCGGCCGCCGAACACCCCGAGAGACCGACGATCAGGAGGACCAGGGCTGTGAGGAGGGCTGGGCGGCGTTTCATATGGTATAGTGTCACAAGAACCAGGTATGGGTTTTGTGGTTCACATTTCGGGCCCGGAAAACGACTGCGAGCGAGAACACAGGATGGCAACGACTCACGCGACGTGCTTTTTTGGCCTCCAAACCTACGAGAACGCGATGACTGACACGCTACCGCAGGCTGTCGTTTCTGCGTTCGACGACCACGAGGCGTTCGAACCCGCCGAGGAGGGGTACAATGTGACGACGACTGTCTTCGACGCGACGGTGACGGCGACTGAAGCGGACGACTTCGGCTACCGATTCACGGTGACGGTTCGGGCACCGATGCTCCGGGAGGCCGTCGAGGCAGAAGTGGTCGGCCCGGCGGTCGAAGAGGGGTGGTTCGAGACGTACGAGCGACGGCTCGAGGACGCGACGATGGCCACGCGAAGCCAGGTCGACCTCGAAGAGTACGACGTCACGGACGAGAACGGCCAGGCCGAGGCGACGTTCGTCTTCGAATATGGTGACGCAGAGCGCGGGACTGAAATCGCCAAGACGATCGTCGAATTCGTTGAGGGGACATACGTCGAAGGGGTCGTTCCCGGCTACGACTACGGATCGCCGGTGGCCGACCTCCTGCATCAAGCGAAAACAGCCGGCAGTGACGCCGAACGTGGTGGGACCCCGCTCTGAACAGGGACGACCAGGCGAGGCCCGACAAGAGGACAGGGTGGGAATGGCACGCCGCTCGGATACAGAAGAACACAGAGATCCGACTGGGCCACGATCGTGGGGAGAAAGAGCTCAATCTGAACGTCGGATCGTCTTCGACGTAAGTCGATACGAATCGTCACCGCTCGGTTCGCCCGGATTGTACCCCTCGATGGAGCCGCTGATCCAGTACACCGACACTGTGACGCCGTCGACGCTGCCCTTTGGATCGACGTAGACGGTCTCGCCGGCGTCCCACGTCTCGCCGATCGCAACCTGTGGCGTGCCGCCAGGGGTTTCCGTGAAGTTCTCGATGGGGCTGGCGTGGGCGTCGTCCGCGGCCCGGCCGCTCCCGGGCGCACCGCCGATATCGACCGGTTTCGACCCGGCCACATAGAGGCGGTCGACCGGGACTCGATCACCAGCTTCGAGCGTGATCGCTATCGTCTGTTCGCTACTGTCTCCGACGAGTTCGTGACTCGTCTCGACGTACGGCGCCTTCGGTTGCAGGCCGGATCCGAGATCGAAGACGAACACCGTCACTGTCCCGGCGACGATAACAGTGACTGCGACGAGCAAGATAATGCCGATGACCGAGGTCATCCCACGGTACTCGAAGTGAAACATCCGTCTAGGTAGGTGTTCACGCGAGTCGGTAATACTGCTTGGGGAAGATGACAGCCGCAGTATAGTACCCTGGCGAGTGGCCTCAGTCCATCGCGATGTAGGTCTGCGTGTCCTCGACGCCGTCGACATCTTGGATCTCGGAGGCGGCAATGCCCTTGACGTCGGCCGGTGAAGGAACGTCGACTTTGGTGATGAGGTCGACGTCGCCGGCGACGACGTGCGTGCTCACGACGCCGTCGATTGCCGCGATGGTGTTCTTGAGTCGATCCGCCTCGCTCGTGTGTGCTTTGACCATGACGTACGCGATGACCATATCAGATCTCTCCCATGACGGGTGATTCCGTGCTCTCGCCGACGATCAACTGACGGACGTCCGACAGGACCGCGAAATCAGCGAGGATAACCAGCCGGTCGCCGACTTCCAGGGAGGCATCGACATCCGGGACATCCACTGACCCCTCACGCTTGCCGAACGCGAGCAGGCGGGCGTTCGCCGGGAGTTCGAGTTCGCTCAGACTGTAGCCGTTGACCGGTGCCGTCTCGGTGACGGTGAATTCGATGAGTTGGAGGTTCTGGGCGATGTCCGCGATCGCGACGCTGTTGCCGCCCAGTAAGGCATTCTTCGCGGCGATCGCACCGAGTCGCTCGGGATAGATCACCTCGTCGACGGCGTCGGCGTACTGCCGGTAGATGTCCTCGCGATAGTCCTCGTCGATGCGCATGACAGTCCGACAGCCGTAGTTGTCCGCGATCAGGCAAGTGACGAAGTTGTCGTTGAGATCGCCGGTGAGTGCCCCGACCACGTCGACCGACGCGAGGTCGGCCTGTTCTAAGACCGCCTCCAGAGAGCCATCGCCCTCGATCACCTCGAAACCGTCTTCGCGGGCTCGCTTGGCCGTCTTCGAGTCGGTCTCGACGAAGACGACCTCGTGGCCGCTCTCCCGGAGCGCCCGGCCCGTTCGCAACCCGACGCGGCCGGCACCCACGATAACGAATCGCATATGTCGACTAACTACATGGGGACGAATAAAGCTATCCTCGGCGGCGAAACCCGATCCGAGCGCCATCCGGAACGGGGAGACGGTTCCGACAGGACGACACTCGCCGACGGCCACTCGTGTCCGTCGATGTGATGTCGGGACGATCAGGATTGGTAAGTCTTGGGTCGACCTGCCGGTAGCGCAACGCCGCCAGACTGATTTATGAAGGAGAGCCGTAAGAGCACTCGCAATGGCTTCGACCACTAGCCGCCCGGCGGTCCTCGCGATCCTCCTCGCAGCCGCATTGATAACCACCGGCAGCGCAGGGATCGCCTTCGCCGAGACGCCCGCCACAACTGACGTACAGACAACCGAACCGGCCGACGAAGACGACGTGATCGACTCGTTCGTCGAACGCCTTTCGACACTCGAAACCGTCGAATTCACCCGGACGACCGAATCGGAGTTCGGAAATGAGACGAGTCGGCGGACGGTTCACGTCGTCGCTGACCTCGAAGACATCCAGAAGCGAACCGAGACCGTGAACGCCACTGTCGGGAGCAACACAACGACAGTGATGAACGAGAGTGCGATCCGCACGTACGATCCCGCCGAGAACACCGTCTCCGAGTACGAGATCAGCGGGGAACAGACCCTGTTACCGACGCTGGACGTGCTGGCCAACGAATCGTTCGTGAGCTACGAACTCGCGGGGATGGACACCGTCAATGGAAACGACACCTACGTGCTGGAGGCGACGCCGCAACGACAAGCGGAGACAGACGTGGAAATGTCGCTGACTGTCTTCGTCGATACGGAGACGTATTTCCCGGTCCGAATAGAAAGCGAAAGAACGGGCGAAACGTACACGTACAGTTCGACAGTCACCCACAGTAACGTCACCCTCAACGAAGAAATTCCGGAGTCGACGTTCGAACTCGACGTGCCGGCAGACACGTCCGAACCGTCGGAGTACGTCGGCCCTGACGTTTCGGCCTACGAGAGCTACGACGACCTCTCGACCCAGGCTACCCTGTCGCTGCCGGCTGAGGAACTCGCGGCAGCGTTCAGCTTCCAAGAGGGCACGATCGTCGAGGGCGAAGACTACTACAGCGTCAGCCTCAGATACACCGACGGCGAGGAGACGATCAGCGTCAACACCCGTGCCGACCCCTTCAACGAGTCGATCTACGAGGAGTCGGATCGGTACGAAGCCGTCGAAGTCGGTGAGACGGCCGGATACCGATACGACAGCGACGAGTTCACGTCCTTGCACTGGGCAGAAGACGAACAGGCCTATTCCCTCTACGGGGAGATCGAAAACGGAACAGCGATGGACATCGCCGAGTCGATCGTCGGCGAGTAACACCGTTCTCGACGATTTTGCGTCGTACCCAGCAGCATCCCGAACGACGGGCTAGTCCTGACTCGATCGGTCGATCGGGGAAACCTTCATGATATGTCACATCGTACCACAGACTACGATGGTCCGAGCGTTCATCATGGTGAAGGCAGTGGCTGGCAAGGCCGAGGGGCTTCTGGGCGACGTACGAGACGCGCTCGGCGTCGTGGAGGCCCATATCGTCGCAGGACAGTACGACCTCATCGTCGAGGCCGAACGGGACAACGTCTACGAGATCATGGAATCGGTCGCCAGTGGGATTCGGGATCTTGAGGGAGTCGCCGACACGCGGACGTACATCTGTCTGGAGTGATCGGGGCGCAAACGGATACGAGTGCCTCGAACCCGGCCAACGGTGCGTGAAACGAGCCGTGAACAGCGAGGGACAGACAAATACGAGCGCCTTGCCACGCGTAAACCACGAGAAGGAGAAAGGTGCGAATGATCGAGAGCGGGCGAGAGTAGATCGACTGGACAGAGCCGTTCACGATCGTGCCGGGAGCGACACGGCAAAGGGAGTGGGGGGCGTCGCGTCGGGTATGGTGAGCGCCGTCGACGCGATCGGCCTCGCGATAATCGTCCTCTCGAACACGGCGATCGCCGCACTACTCACTCGATTTTTCCGCGTGCGCATGACGACTATCTGGGCCGGGCCGTTGTATGCCGTCCTGCTGGGCTCGCTGGCGTTGCTCGTCTCGACGCTGGTCTTGGGCGGGTTCCTGGGTCTCGGAGCGAACCTCGCCAGTCCGGTTGCCGTCGTCGCCGTGACGATCGTCGGGCCGCTCGCCCTCGGGGTGACCTTCGACTACTTCTGGATGCCCGCACCCGAAGAAGTCGAGTTACCCGATCGCCGGGAAGACTCGCCACCTGAGCCGCGGTGACGTATCGACGGGGACACGCCGGACCATCCGACCGAGTGTCGATCGTCGGCCCCGCGTTTCACTTTCACCCTGGTGTTAACGAGGCTTTAAATAACAGGGGGCGTAACGGCGTGGTATGGCAGCATCAGAAGATCTCGAAGACTTGCCGGGCGTCGGTCCGGCAACGGCCGAGAAACTCACGGAAAACGGATTCGACTCCTATCAGGGGATCGCAGTCGCCAGTCCCGGTGAACTCTCGAATACGGCAGACATCGGCGAGTCCAGTGCCGCAGACATCATCCAGGCCGCCCGCGAGGCTGCCGACATCGGCGGGTTCGAGAGTGGCGCGGAGGTCCTGGAACGACGCGAACAGATCGGTAAGCTCTCCTGGGGCGTCGAAGAGGTCGACGAACTGCTCGGCGGCGGCGTCGAGACCCAGTCGATCACCGAGGTCTACGGTGAGTTCGGCGCCGGCAAGTCCCAGGTCACCCACCAGCTGGCGGTCAACGTCCAGCTCCCGGCCGAACACGGTGGGCTCGAAGGCAGTTCGATCTTCATCGACAGCGAGGACACGTTCCGTCCAGAGCGTATCGAGCAGATGGTCGACGGGCTCGACGAGGACGTAATCGAGGACACGATGGTCCTGCACGGTATCGCCGAGGACGGCGAGGCCGACGCCGGCAACGACGACCTCTTCGACGATTTAGTCGAGTCAATCCTCGATAAGATCCACGTCGCGAAGGCGTTCAACTCCAACCACCAGATCCTGCTCGCGGAGAAGGCCCAGGAACTCGCCAGCGAAGGCCAAGACGAGGAGTTCCCTGTCCGGCTGCTCGCTGTCGACTCGCTGACTGCCCACTTCCGGGCGGAGTACGTCGGCCGTGGCGAACTCGCCGACCGCCAGCAGAAACTCAACAAGCACCTCCACGACCTGATGCGGGTGGGCGACCTCAACAACACGGCCGTCGTCGTCACCAACCAGGTCGCGGCGAACCCGGACTCCTTCTTCGGGGACCCGACCCAGCCCATCGGCGGGAACATCCTCGGCCACACCTCGACGTTCCGGCTGTACCTCCGCAAGTCCAAGGGCGACAAGCGGATCGTCCGCCTCGTCGACGCGCCGAACCTGCCCGACGGCGAGGGCGTCATGCGCGTCGAGGAAGGCGGCCTGATGGCCGAGTGAGCGGACACCCAGGCCGATGTGACCGCCGTCATCAGGTGACTTCTCCGTAACGACAATCCATTTCACTCCCGACCCACGTACGGGGTGGCATGACGAAGCGCCACGTCTCCCTGCCGCCCTTCGCCGAGGAGGGGCTCCGGGAGTTCATCCGCGAAGTCGACGAGCGACTGGCGAGCGAGGAGGACACCTGCGACGTCGTCGAGGACGTCCTCGTCGACCTCCACGGGGATCGGGAGGCCTACGAGCGCTGGCAGGCCGGCAAGAACGTCTCACCGGCCGAGCGGGTCCGCCTGCAAGGGTACGACCCCTGCAATGCGACCCTAGAGAGCGAGTACTACGCCGAGAAAGACGAGCAGCGCTACGAGGAATCGAAGTATCTCCAGTGGCTCTGGCGACAGTTCGATTCGACGCCGATGGCCGACAACGTCGCCTTCGCGCTTCGTTTCCGGCGGATGCTCGCCTCCCATCTCTTCGAGTCCTGCGGGGAGGACTGCCGGTTCTTCAAGGGGATCACGTTCTCGTACGGCCACAACATCACAGTCGGGGACAACGTCGTCATCCACGACGATGTGCACCTCGACGACCGCGGGCAGTTGACGATCGGCGATCGCGTCTCGATCGCCGACGACGTCCACGTCTACAGCCACGACCACGACGTCGTCGACCAGACTGAAGTCCGCAACTACCACACGATCATCGAGGACGACGTCCGGTTGACCTACGACTCGATGGTGCGGGCGGGCGTCCGGATCGGCGCCAACGCCATCCTCGCGGCCAAGAGTATCGCGGGGACGGACGTCCCTGCCCACCATATCGCTGCCGGAACGCCGGCAAAATCTATCGCCGTCAAAGACGGCTGGGAATCGGTCGCCCAGCCGGTCGAGAACGGGACCGTGGACCGACGGGAAGAGCGTCGCCTTGAGTACGACCTGCCCGACGACCTCGACGCCTTCGACGAGTTCGGCCGCGACCTGCAACCGCCGAACGTCTAAGGGTCCGAAAAGCGGTCGCTGCTGACCAGGAGAGTGCGAGATACTTAACTGAACGCGGGCGTTACGTCTCGTACATGCAACACGTGAAGATTCCGCAGGACCGGATCGGCGTGCTGATCGGCGAGGGGGGTGAGACGATGCGCGAGATCGAAGAGCGCGCGGAAGTGCGCTTGGACATCGACAGCGAGACGGGTGCGGTCGCCGTCGAGTCCATCGGCGATCCCGTGACTGGACTGAAAGGTCCCGACATCGTCAAGGCCATCGGCCGCGGGTTCGCTCCCGAGGAGGCCTTCCGATTGCTCGATGACGACATGATCATGTTCGACGTCATCGACATCGACGCTGCCGCCCGCAACCCCAACGACCTCAAGCGGATCAAGGGCCGACTCATCGGCGAGAACGGTCGCACGCGGGAATTGATGGAGGAATTGACCGGCGCCGCCGTCGTCATCTACGGCTCGACGCTGTCGATCATCGGCGGCCCCGAACAGGTAGATGCGGTCCGGGAAGCCGTCGAGATGCTGCTGGATGGTGCCCCACACGGCTCCGTGTACTCGTTCCTCGAACGGCGCCACAACGAGATGAAACACGCCGGCCTCGAGTATCACAAGTTCACCGGCTGAGATATCGGCGATCGTCGCGTACTTCCGGGGCGGGGAGTACGACGGCGAATCACCGGACCTCTTTGAGTCCTCGGCTATCGCCGCTGTCCAGGAACGGATCGGCGACAGCCCCCGTGAAGTCCGCCTGGAGTGTCGAGAACTGTTCACGGACGTGGCGTTCGTCTGGTACCGGACTAGCCAGGACATCGATCGGATCCGGATCACTCCCGAACTCCGCCACCGTCGGTTCAGTATGGATCGCTGACGACCCGGCCGGCGACACGGCAGGCCGACCTCTCTGGACCCGGAAATCGTTTCGGCAGGACGATATGGTACTTAAAAGCCTGCGACAAGCTCACATGGTAGCGCTCAGTCCGTCACCCTACCCCCCATATCGGGACCCGGAACGTTACTTTTTTATAGAATCACATTCAATCCTTGCCTGACTATGGCTCAACAGATGGGTAATCAGCCCCTCATCATCATGTCCGAGGACTCCCAGCGGACCTCGGGTAAAGACGCTCAGTCGATGAACATCACGGCCGGGACGGCCGTCGCCGAAGCGGTACGGACCACACTCGGTCCGAAGGGCATGGACAAGATGCTCGTCGACGACGCGGGCAGCGTCGTCGTCACGAACGACGGTGTCACCATCTTAGAAGAGATGGACATCGAGCACCCGGCGGCGAACATGATTGTCGAGGTCGCCCAGACCCAAGAAGACGAGGTCGGCGACGGGACGACCACCGCCGTGGTGATCGCCGGCGAACTCCTCAGCAAGGCCGAGGAACTCCTCGATCAGGACATTCACGCCACGGTTCTGGCACAGGGCTATCGCCAGGCCGCCGAGAAGGCAAAGGAGATTCTCGAAGAGAACGCCATCGAGGTCTCGACCGACGACACCGAGAAGCTCGAGTCCATCGCCGCGACGGCGATGACGGGCAAGGGCGCCGAGAGCGCCCGGGACACTCTCTCGGAACTGGTTGTCAAGGCCGTCCAGTCGGTCGCCGACGACGATGAGATCGACACCGACAACGTCAAACTCGAGACCGTCGTCGGTGGCTCGATCGACGAGTCCGAACTCGTCGAGGGCGTCCTCGTCGACAAGGAGCGCGTCCACGAGAACATGCCCTACGCGGTCGAGGACGCCGACGTGGCACTCCTGGACACCGCCATCGAAGTCCGGGAGACCGAGGTCGACGCCGAGGTCAACGTCACGGATCCCGACCAGCTCCAGGAGTTCCTCGATCAGGAAGAGGACCAGCTCAAGGACATGGTCGACACCCTCAAAGAGGCTGGCGCTGACGTCGTCTTCTGCCAGAAGGGCATCGACGACATGGCCCAGCACTACCTGGCCCAGGAGGGCATTCTCGCCGTCCGGCGCGCCAAGAAGTCCGACATCAAGGCGCTTTCGCGATCGACGGGCGCACGGATCGTCTCGAATATCGACGACATCACCGCCGAGGACCTCGGCTTCGCCGGCAGCGTCGCCCAGAAGGAAGTCGCAGGCGACAGCCGGGTCTTCGTCGAGGATGTCGAAGACGCCAAGGCCGTCACGATGATCCTTCGCGGTGGCACCGAGCACGTCGCCGACGAGGTCAAGCGCGCTATCGAGGACGCGCTGGGCGTCGTCCGGGTCACGCTCGAAGACGGCAAGGTCCTGCCCGGCGGCGGGGCTCCCGAGGCCGAGCTCGCGCTGGGGCTGCGTGACCACGCCGACTCCGTCGGCGGCCGCGAACAGCTGGCCGTCGAAGCCTTCGCCGACGCGATCGACGTCGTCCCGCGCACGCTCGCCGAGAACGCGGGCCTCGATCCGATCGACTCGTTGGTCGATCTCCGCAGTCAGCACGACGGCGGCGAGACGGGCGTCGGTCTGGACGCCTACAGCGGCGACATCGTCGACATGGAAGACGACGGCGTCGTCGAGCCGTTGCGCGTGAAGACCCAGGCCGTCGAGAGCGCGACGGAGGCCGCCGTGATGATCCTCCGCATCGACGACGTGATCGCCGCGGGCGACCTCAAGGGTGGCTCCAGCGACGATGACGACGAGGAAGGACCCGGCGCTGGCGGCCCCGGCGGCCCCGGCGGTATGGGCGGCGGCCCCGGCGGCATGGGCGGCATGGGCGGCGGTATGGGCGGCATGATGTGATCGCTGTCTGAACACACGCCCATCCCGAGCAGTCCCTCGCGCCGCACAGTGGCGTTCTGACCGTCTTTCTTCTGTGTTCATCCTCCCAGCGACTGCTCCCGAGCGAAATTATCGATGCGAAACCAGCCGCTGAGATATCTGTCCCTCGTTCTCAGAGTCCGGCGCGATCGAACGCGGCGGACAACGCTTCGCTCGTGGCCGCGACGGCCGCGTCGTCGTCCATGGCGTCAACCCGGTCGCTGAACGGTTCGGGAGTCACCGGCCCGTCGTAGTCCAACCGGTCGAGTGCCACGAGGAACGTCTCGATGTCGATGACGCCCGTCTCGGCGGGGAGCCGCCGGTCGAGGTCCTGTTGGGCGTCTCGCGGGCGATCCGGCGCGTCGTTGACGTGGACGTCGACGACGGCCCCGGGATCGAGTGCCTGGAGGGCGTCAGCACCGTCACCGGCGGTATACCAGTGCCAGCTGTCGAGCAGGAATCCGACGTTCGACGCCTCCAGTCCGTCGATGAGAGAACCCATCCCGTCGGCAGTGTGGACGAACTCGTACTCGTGACCCTCACGGAGCGTCGGGGGACCGAGGTACTCCAGGCCGAGTGCTAGATCGTGTTCAGCCAGGATTTCGGCGATGGGCTCGATTCGCTCGCGGTGGAACGCGAGGTTTTCCTCGAACGGGCGGTCGTCGCTGAACGAGCGAATATACGTCGAGACACATTCACAGCCGATTGCGGCCGCGGCGTCGGCGTCCGCTTCCAACCGATCGAGACCGGCCTCGTAGTCCGGGCGTTCGGCGTCAATATCGAACGGAAGAGCAAGTGCGCCCGACCGAAGGTCGTGTTTGTCAAGTACAGCCCGATAGTCCGATCTACCGTGATCACGAAGGTATCCCAGGTCGACCTGGATGCCGTCGAAGCCGTGCGTCGCCGCCAGTGTGGCCGCCTCGGGGAACGACCGTTCGACACCGATCGGCGCCGGATCAAGATTCCAAAACACGAGCACAGAGACACCCGGACAGAGCATGAATCCACCGGTGGGGCAGGGTGATGTTCTCCCGCTCGCTACGTGTCATGCCCTCATCCGAGACGGTCGAGACTCTGTGAAAGCTGCGTCGCGGCCTCGTAGCGAGTGAGCTTCCGCGGCGCCATAGCCTTGGCGACCACCTCGTCGACGGCTTCGGGTATCTCGGGCCGAACATCGCTGGGGTGGGGCGTTCCGTCCGCGAGAATCGCCATCCTGACCGTCTCGTAGTCTCCGTCGAACGGGGCCTCGCCGGTGAACAGCCGGTAGAGGACGGCACCGAGGTGATAGACATCAGTCGCGTGATCGATGTCGCCGTAACTGTCGTCGAAGTACTCCGGGGCGGCGTAGCGAGGATCGACGTACTCGGCGGGACCAAAGTGCTCACGAAAGACAGTCATCACTCCGAGATGCGAGAGGCTCGGGGCAGGATCGGACGAGAACCCGGTCGCGGGATACACCACATCGTGCGGATCGATCCCGCCGTGAACGAGTCCACGTTCGTGAGCAGCCACCAGCCCTGCAGCGAGTTCACGGGCGTCCCGTAACGCGACATCGAGGTCCGACGGGTCGCGGTCGGCCAGCGTCGTCTCGGCCCGGGGCGTCGCAACCCAGGGACGGGGGTGATCGCCGTAGTCCGCCACGGCAGCGATCCCGGACGCCTCGTCGGCGCAGTACCACTGCCGGAGGCGCTTGCCCATCGCGGACCCGAACGACCTGGCGTCTTCCCCGGGTTCATCGAAAAACAGCAGGTCGACGCCGTACTCGGCCTGGTCGATGCGGCCCCGCGAGGGGAGCACGTGGCCGTACCGCCCGCGACGCGGGGGATCAACGACGCTCACCTCGTCGAAGTCACTGACCAACTGGACTGCGGCGAAGGACTCGGAGTTCTCGGCGGCCTGGATCCGGCGGCGTCGCTCGGCTGCAGGATCCGAGCCGTCCGCCCCCTCAGATTCACCTCTTTCCGCCTCCGTGACGGAAGCAGAGTCGGTCCCGACCGTGTCGTCGGAACCGGCGGTGTCGACTGACCCGGCCGCGTCGTCGTCTGACGGGTCAGCGACGGCATCGCCCGGAGACGAGGTGCCAGCTTCCGACGATTCGGCGTCGAGTGAGTCGGGTTCCTCGGGCATCTGACGCTGATAGACCGTGACGCCCGGGGCGTCGGCGTCGACGACCCGCTGTTGGTCGGCCACGGCCCCACCGCCCCCGTCGGCCCGCAGTTCGGCGTCGAAGTCCCAGCTGCTGGCTCGCCGGACCGCCCGCACGACAGTCCCGTCGAAGGCTCGCAGGGCGCCGCCGACCGACTCGGGGTGGCGTTCGTGTAACGAGGAGAGGGTCCTGACCAGCGGCTCCCTGGGCGTTCGATCCGCCGAGCGAACGAGGCGATCGGCGAGTTCGGCGCCCAGTTCGGGACGCTCGTCGGCCAGCCGACAGGCCGTCCAGGCCGCGCTGACGCGCGTGCGGTGGCCCTCGGCGGACAGCCCGTCGAGCACCGACGGCAGGATCAGCGAGAGGACGTCCGCCGCGTCGGGTTCGCCCGGCCGGGGGGCGTCCTCGCTTGCGTCGACCTGGTCGACTCCCATCGTCCGATCAATTCGCCTGCGGGCTCAAGAACCTCAGTCAGACGGCCGTCACACGATTCGACAATCAGGTGACTGCACTCACCCTGCCGACCGCGACCCTTTAGGGCCGGAGCGTCGAAGCCTCCCGCATGCGAACGATTACCCTGGGACCCGAGGGGACATACTCTCATCGGGCCGCCGCGGCGGTCTCCGAATCGGTGGCGTTCACCGAGTCGGTCTCGGCCATCGTCGACGCGGTCGACGACGGCGAGTGCGACCGTGGCGTCATTCCAATCGAGAACAGCATCGAAGGCAGCGTCACCGAGTCGCTGGACAGCCTGACGGAATCCGACGTGGCGGTCGTCGCGGAGGTCATCACGCCAATCCGCCACGCCCTGCTCGCCCAGGGAGAGTCCTTCGAGACGATCGCCAGTCACGCCCAGGCGCTGGCCCAGTGTCGCGGCTATCTCGATGACCACTATCCCGTGGCCGACCTGGAGGCGGTCGCCAGCACCGCCCGCGGCGTCGAACACGCCCGCGAAGACCCGACGGTCGCAGCGATCGGCCACCCCGACAACGCCAGCGACGACCTGACCGTCCTCGCCGAGGACATCCAAGATCGGACCTCCAACGCGACGCGATTCTTCGTCATCGCCGGTCCCAAGGAACGCTCGATCGAGGGCGGGAAGACCTCGCTGATCGTCTACCCCAACGTCGACTACCCCGGCCTCTTGCTTGAGCTGCTTGAACCCTTTGCCGAGCGGAACGTCAACCTGACGCGGCTGGAGTCGCGCCCCAGCGGCGAGCGCCTCGGAGACTACCTGTTTCACATCGACGTCGAAGCGGGGCTGTACGAGCAGCGGCTACAGGACGCCATAGAGGACATCGAGGAACTGGCCAGCGAGGGGTGGGTGCGCCGACTCGGGTCGTACGATACCCAACACGTCGTGGAGTGAGCGTGCTTTTGACGGACAGATGGGTCACCTCCACCAACCGCCACTGTCATTGGGCAGCACGATCTGAGGCGAGACATGGACGAACTCTGGTTCGTCGCTGGCGGGGTGGGCCTCGTCCTCGTGATCGTGGCGCTGCTGTGGTGGGGACGGTCGTCTGATACCGCCGCGTCCAGGCAGGCACACGAGGCCGCCCAGGACCGGGAGCCGCCTGTCGAACTCGGCGAGGTGTACGAGTTCGGCGTCGTCGAGTTTACCGATCACCACTCCGGCGAACGGATCGCCGTGGGGAAGGTCGAGGGGTTCGTGCTGTTCACGGAGGACGTCCCGTCCAACGTCAGCGAGGGCGACGTCATCCGCGGGAAGGTACTCTCGTTCAACGAGGGACGGACCTCAGCAGACGCGACGTTCGTCGACAAACACTGAGTGGCATCCGCGAGAAACGAGACACTTTCAGTCGAGTTCCGCCGCGAGGAATGCGACGATGGCGGTCGTGATCCGCCGCGAGAAACACGACGCATTCGACCGAGATCCGCCGTGACGGGTCGATTCCTGGCCACGTTCGTTTTGCAGACCGGGACGTGCCGTCGACAGCGGCCTGATAGCTGCCCTATGATAGTCAAAGTGACAGTTAAGTCGCTGGCCGACGTACAGTCAATTCGGAGAGAGCCATGCCATCGAAACCCAACCCGTTCGACGAGATCGACCGCATGTTCGACCGGATGAGCCGCCAGTTCGAGTCACTGGATCCGACGGACTTCGCAGGCTCGCTCGGGGGGATCCCCGTCAACGTCCGCGACGAGGGCGATACGTTCGTCGTCACCGCGGACCTCCCGGGATACGAGAGCGACGATATCGACGTGACACTGCCCGACGCTACCACCCTCCGGATCAGCGCTGAGACGGAATCAGACGTGACCAGCGAGGACGAGAGCGAAGGCGAGGAAATCACGTTCGTCCGGCGAGAGCGTCGCCAGCAGTCGGTCAGCCGGAGCGTCACACTCCCCCAGCGCGTCACCGAGGACGACACCGAGGCGAGCTATCAGAACGGCGTCCTTACAGTCACACTCCCGAAAGAGCGGCCCGGCGAGGGTGACGGTCGGACGATCCCCGTCAAGTAAACTACCCCACCCTACTCCCTCGGCGCATACGCGCCTCGGTCCTTGAAGGTGGGGCCACCGATAGAGCGGCGCTCTATCGAGGCCTCGAAAGGCTTCGCCTTTCGGTGGCTTTGATGTGGACTCCCGGCGATCAGTCGGCAGCAATCTGCTGATGACTCTCGCCGTTCAACGTCCCACCATTTATACGCAGGTCTACTTCTGCGTCTCCGCTCCCCGGCTTGGGCGAGGAACGGAGTCTGTGTGTCCGCTTCCGAGCGTACCGTAGCCCGATGTTCTTCGCGCCGTTGTAGTCTGCGTTCACCTCGTACCCGCACTTCTGGCAACAGAAGTGTTCGCCGTGGCGGTTGTCCTCGTGTGTGAACCCGCAGTCTGTCCGAGAACAGCGTTGGGACGTGTGGTTTGGCGCGACCTGCTCCACGGAGACACCCTGTTCGGGTGCTTTGTAGGAGACGTACTCGAAGAGGCGTCGGAACGCCCAGATGTGGTGCCACTTTGCCTGTGGAAGCCTCTCGCGTATGTCGGTCAAGTCCTCGAACACGATAACGTCGCAGTCGTGTTCGACGGCTTCCGTAACGAGCTCGTTGGCGACCTTGTGGATGTATTGTTTCCGCCACGCTTCTTCGCGTTTACCGAGGCGAAGCAGGGCGTTGTGTGCGGCTTGTGTACCGCGCTGTTGCATCTCTCCACGTCGCTTCTCGAACTCACGGCACCAATGGTCGTAGTCGTCTCCTTGCCAGAACGTGCCGGTAGAGGAGACGGCGAGACTGTTGACGCCGAGGTCGATACCGAGGACCGTTTGGTCGGGGTGCCCGGTATCTGCCGGAACCTCGTCGTCGCCGTTTCTCCGCCGAGTTGAGATGTGGATGTAGAACTCGTCGCCCACCGCGTCGTACCGAACCGTACTCTCGCGGAACTCGTAGTCTTCGGAGAGAACATACCGCTCGTAGGGCGTCGGGCTGTCTGCCGGGAGGGTGAACGACGGTTCAACCCGGCCCTCAACAGTTGCCAGCGACACTTTGTTGCGGTAGAAGGTCGCGCTCCGTGCGTCGTAGTCCATCGTTTCGGCGGTGAACGTGGGGCAAGAGACACGCTGTCCTTTTTTCCAGCGTTCGACACAGGCTTTGACGGCTTCGACGGCGCGTTTGATGGCGGCTTGGACGAGTTGTGCCTGGAGCTCTGTCTCCTCTCGGAGGTCGGCGTAGAGCGCGTCACGAACCTCTCGCTTGTTGGTCTTACACTCGGTGTAGGAGGTGTCGGACCAACAGTAGTCGGCGGTTCGGTTCGCGCAGTACAGGTATTGGTCGGCAGTCCGGTGGAGTGCGTCGCGTTGCTCATCGGAATGGTCAAGTTTCACAACGGCAGTTCGACGCACGTCCATACTTCAGAGGGATCCCGACGGTACTTATACGTTCGGGAGTCGGCCGGTCGGAGTATGCGGTTACGTCATACTATGTCGGTTTCTGCTCACGGGCACTCCGTGCCCGTTCGCACGGCCCGCGGCGCGTAGCGCCGCGCTGTCCTCTCCGGCCTACTCGCTCACTCCGTTCGCTCTCTTCTCACGGACGCGAAGCGTCCGTTCGAATGGTCAGAGGGACCTCCGGTCCCTCTCGACTTGAGGCCTGAGGCCCCACCTTGAATTACGCTGACTGCCGGCTGTACCAAACTGAAGGCAGCCGCCACCACTGTGATTTTGACGAACTCATAGCCGGTAGTATGAGCGGTGTCGTCGGTGGAGGACGGACCCATCCGCGGCGCAAGCAAATGGAGACTTCTTTGCGTGAGCTGATCGATTGATCGCCAATGACAGCGGCCCCAGCGTACTGTCCGCATTGCGGGACGGTTCTCGTCGAGCGACAGCGAGAAGGACGATCGAGACGGTTTTGCCCCGACTGTGAGTGGGTCGTCTACCGCAATCCGGATCCCGCAGCGGGCGTGCTCGTCGTTCGGGACGATCCCCCGTCGGTGTTGCTGGTCAAGCGTACCGGTCCGCCCGCGGCCGGCGCCTGGAGTCTCCCGGCGGGCTATCTCGAATGGGACGAACCGGCACCGGAAGGGGCCGTCCGGGAGCTGCGCGAGGAAACGGGTCTCGGTGTCGACGCTGCAGACATCTCGTTGCTGGCGACGCGACTGCGCCCGGGAGCCAACGGGGGCTATACGCTGGTCGTCGTGTACGTGACCTCGGCCGACGCTGTCTCCGGGACACCGACGGCAGGCTCAGATGCCGCTGCCGTCCGGTACTTCGAGCCGGAAGAACTCGAATCCGCCCACCTAGAGCCGGAGTACCGATCAGTGTTCGATGACGCCATCGAAACGGTCGCGAGTCCGAACGATCAGGGAGCGGGCGGCTCGCCGTCGTAAGCGTCGAGATCGCGATAGAAGTTCAGCAGGCCGAACTTGAGTTTCTCCGGATCGACATCGATCATCTCCTTGCGTTCGGCCGGGGGGAAGGTACCCCGGACGGCGTACTCGGACATCTCGATCTCAGCCTCCTCGGTGTAGCGGCGATCGATCAGCACCCGCGCTCCGAAGTCCTCCGGTGAGCGGATCACCCGTCCCATCGCCTGTCGAGTCTTTCGAATCGTCGGGATCTCGACGGCGTAGCGCCACCCGGCCTCCTCACCGTCGAAGGCTGTCTCGTAGGCCACCTGGACGGCGTCCATGCGCTCGTCGAGGTAGGGATAGGGGACGCCGACAACCAAGACCGTCCGAGCGTCGTCGCCGTCGTAGCTGACCCCCTCGCCGAGGGTCCCCCACAGCGACGTGAACAGCACACCGTCGTCATCGTCGGTAAAGGTCTCGCGCAACTCGGAAGCGGGGGTGCCAGGTTCGTCGAGGTAGCGCGTCGCGCCGACGCTCACCCGGTCGTGATACCGCTGGGCCTCGGCGTAACTCGGGAAGAAAGCGAGAGTGTTCCCGGGCGTCATCCGGACAGCGTCCTCGACGACATCGGCGACGGTGTCCTGAAGATCCGCGTCGTCCCGTCGGCTGGCGAACAACGCGGGGACGTCGACCGCGTACGTCCGCCGGCGCTCCTCGGGGAACTGCGGTCCGTAGGCCATCGTCGTCGGATCGTCGAGGCCGAGGACGTCCTCGGTCACGTCGAAGGGACGCAGGGTTGCACTCATCAGCACCGTGGCGTAGAGATCGTCGAACAGATCCCGGGTCACGCGCTGCGGAATCGCCGTATAGAGTTCCGCACGGCCGTACAGATCGCCGTCTCCGTCCTCCCGGCGGACGCTTACCACCGGGTAGAGACCTGACTCGTCGCTCTCCTCGATCCAGGCGTCGAAGAAGGTCGCTGCCTGAAGCGTCGGACACTCCTTGCGCGTGCTCGTCTCGTCGTCCTTGAAGGCCTCCTCGTATTGCTGGTCGAGGGCCTGCCCGAGTTCGATCGCACTCTCCAAGTCCTCCCGGACGCCCGGGCCGGTGTAGTTTTGCAGGATCGAAAGCGTGAGGTCGTCGCGAGCGTCCTCGTTGTCGATCGCGAGATCGTGCCAGTCGTCGTCGACAGTCTCGCGTTGCCCGAATGCCAGGGCGTCCTCGTAGGTGTCTCCCAATGCGGTCAGGATCGTCGTCAGGACGTTCATCGCGGCGTCGGCCCGCGGGTCGTCACTGCCCTCGAGTTCGTCGATCGCTCGTTCGAGTGTCGGTTCGGCGAGCGTCCGGCGGGCGTGGTCGCGGGCGGCGTCGGCGACGTTGTGGGCCTCGTCGAAGACCGCGATCACGTCCTCGGGATCCCGGCCGAGCCAGCGGAAGAACTGCTCGCGGACGAACGGATCCAGCAGGTGGTGGTAGTTACAGATCACCAGATCGACGCCCTCGATGCCGTCTTTAAGGAGTTCGTAGCCACAGAAGCCCTGGCGCTCGGCGTACTCGTAGACCTCGTCGGGCGTACGGACGTCGTCGTAGAGCCAGGCGTAGAAGTCGTCGGTGTTGCCCGTGAGGTTGTGATAGTAGTGATCGCAGGTAGATTGTTCCTCGCGAAGGGTTTCGAGTTCCTCACCGACCGATTCGAGTTCGTCCATGATTGTCGACCTGGCCTCGGCTGCCTCGCTGTCGCCCGCCTGACTCTCCTCCAGAAGTTCGCGCTGGCGGCGCTCCAGGTCGGCGCGTTCGCTCTCGGCGTCGACGAGATCGTGAGTCGTATCCCGGAGGGCCTGACACTCCTCGTAGCCCACGTCGATGTGACACATCGATGCCTTCCCGCGGAAGACGACCGCCCGGATGGACTGCTGTCGGTTGATAGCCCGGGCCTCTTGGGTGAACTGGCGCATCTGCTGGTGGACGTTGGTCGTGATGACGACCGTCTTGTCCGTGCGACGGGCGTGCTCCAGGGCGGGCGTCAACGCGGCCAGCGTCTTGCCCGTTCCCGTCGCCCCTTCGAGCAGCACGTCCGATTCGCTTTCGAGTGCCTCGGCGATCCCCTCGATGGCCTCGCGCTGGTGGTCGTAGGGCTCCTCGTAGGGGAAGAACCGCTCGTGATCGCGCTCGGACGACACGCCCGAGAGTTCGGGAGGGCGTGACAAAAGCGTTCGCTCGCGTCAGGCGCTGGTCTCGGGTTCGATATAGACTTTCTTGACTGACTCGTCGGCAGCCACCAGTGCATCCTCGATGGCGGTGATCGTCTTGTCCATCTCGTCGGTGTCCAGTTCAGGATCGAACGCCACGTCAGCAGCCACGAGTACCCGGTCAGTGCCGAAGTAGACCGTCCGGAAGTCGACGATTCCCCGGACGTTGTCGCCGTCGGTGACGATCTCCCGGAGGCGACTCTCATCCTCCTGCGGGAGGCTCTCACCGAGCAGCAGGCGTTTGTTCTCCCAGGCCAGCGCGACGGCAAACCCCATCAGCATGAGACCGATCAACAGTGCGGCGGCCGCGTCGTAAGCCGGGTTGCCGGTCTGTCGCGAGAGGAAGATGCCAAATAGTGCCAGCCCGGCCCCGGCCAGGGCGATAGTGTCCTCGGTGAGGGCCGTCAGCGTCGTTACGTCGCTGGTCTTCCGGAAGGCATCTGGAAAGCCCGACCAGCCGTGCTCGTCGATCTGGTCACTCATGACGCGGTAGGCCTTCAGGAAGGCGTAGCTCTCGAAGGCGATCGCACCCAGCAGCACCGCATAGTTGACGTAGACGGGTTCGATCTGGTAACCCAGCAGTTCCGGGGCTCGCGCCTCGACGGCGTGGCCTCCCTCAGCCAACTTCTCGTAGCCGTGTTTGACGCTCTCCCAGCCCGCAATGCCAAAGAGGAGCACCGAGACCAGAAACGAGTAGAAGAACTGGGCCTTCCCGTAACCGAAGGGGTGGCGACGGTCGGCTTCGCGGGCTCCGTAGCGGATCCCGATCAGCAGGAACACCTGGTTGCCGGTGTCAGAGATCGAGTGATACGTCTCGGAAAGCATCGCCGCGCTCCCGGTCAGCAGGAAGGCACCGAACTTCAACAGCGCGATCGCGCCGTTGGCGAACAGTGCCGCGATCACGACGGAGCGACTGCCGGCCATGGGACACGCTCCGCCGGGGAGTCACAAGTAGGTCGGGGTCGAGGCGGTTTTGAGCGGGGCAGTCGTCCATCCGATATGCTCGCTGTGCTTGCTGACACCCACGGGACCGGAACCCTGCGGCTGACTGACCGGGCAAGAACGGCACTCGAAGCGGCACAACGTGTCGTCCACGCCGGGGATTTCACGACGCCGGCAGTCTACGAGGCGTTCGAGGAACGGGCGAAAGAGTTGATCGCCGTCCACGGCAACAGCGACACGGCTGAGTTACGCGAGCGACTCCCAGCGGTACGGACCGTCAACTGGGATAGCTGGAAGCTGCTGGTCGTCCACGGACACGAACACGATCGAACGTCCCTGCCGTTGCTGGCCCGAGAACGAGAGGCAGACCTCGCAATCGTCGGGCACACGCACCGCCCCGGGATCGAGCGGGTAGGTGACCTGCCGGTCGTGAACCCGGGAAGCCACGCCGACCCGCGGGGTGGCCCCCCGACCCACGCGGAATTGCGACCGAAAGGGGGAACGCTAACGGTCGAACTCAGGACTGGTGAAGGCCAAACGGTCGACCGCGAGCAGGTTCTGGGAGGGGGGTAATCGGGTGCGTGCGATCGGGAGGGCCGAAGCGGGTCAGCGCACTTCGATCAACGGGGGAGAGGACAAAAACGACATCGGAGGATCAAAGAGTCGTTTGACCCATCATCGCCGGACGTACCAGAGGACGCCGATCGCGACCAGCACCGTGACGCCACCGGCGAAAAAGAGCAAGCCAGGCGGGAGTCCCCCGCCCCCGTCGGGCGCGACAGCCGTCACCGCGTCGACGGTCTCGGTCACCGTCTCGACGGGCGTCTCGGTCCCTGTCGGCACTTCTGTCGCTGTTTCGATCGCGGTCTCGGTCTGTGTCGGTGTGGCTGTCGACACTTCCGTCGTCGTTTTGACCGCAGTCTCGGTTTGCGTAGGGGCGGCCGTCTCGACAGCTGTTTCCGTTCGAGTCACAGTTCCGGCCGGCTCACTCGTTTCCGTGACGGTCTCGGTCGCCCGTCGTACCGTGTCCCCACCGTCTTCGAGGACCGTCGTCGTTCCCGTCATGTTCTCGCCCACGTCCGCAGGTGGTGGACCACTGCCGAACCCGAGATCACTACGGTCGCCGTATAGCGACTGGACGACGACGCTGGCCAGCGCGAGCACGCCGATCCCGCCGAGGAGTCGCGAGAGTGCTTCCCGGAGAGTGGGGGTTCGGGACTGCTCGCCCGCGTAGATGACCAGGGGCCGATCTGCCGGCGCGTAGACGTCCATCTCACGGCCCTTCTCGGAGTAGACGGTGTCGATCACTTCGACGGCACCGGCCTCCGCGAGGTTCTCTAAGTGATACTGGACGTTCTGGAGGCTGGTATCGACGCGATCGGCGAGGGAGGACGGCGGGGCCGGTTCGTCGTGGAGAGCGGCGAGAATCTCGCGGGCCGTCTCCGAGGACAGTGCCGCGATGAGGTCGTCGGCCGCGTCGCTATCCACCCCGATGACACGCGGGCTGGACTCCTCAGTGTCCGACGTATCTGGCTCGGAGGGCAACAGGGACATACTCGCCCCAAGATCCGGGAGGGGTGACCAAAAACGTCCGGGGAAGGCAACGAGTCCACCTCCGGCGTCCTCCTCGTAGACGACGGACAGACCGACGAAACACCTATGCCATCCCGAGCGCAACCGGCGAGCATGGTCGATCCGGTACTGGTCGCAATCGTCGTCGTCCTGCTGGCGTTCGTCTTCTTCGTCTACCTGTTTCTCCGGCGGATCGCGACCGGGTTTAGCGAGGGGATGCGCGAGGGCAAGCGCGGCGGGTAGGCCCGCCGGCGTGACGAAACTGGTTTGGCCGGCGGTCGAGAAGGAAACGGCGTCATGGATCCACGTATCCGCGAGCACGCACAGCTGATCGCCGACGCGATCGATCTCAGCGCCGGTGACAACTTTCTCATCAAGAGCGAACCAGCGGCCGAGGACCTCGTCGTCGCGCTCTACGAGGTCGCCGGCGACCGCGGTGCCCACCCCGTCGCGATCCGCACCAACCGTAGCGGGCGCGCCATCCGGAACTACCTCCAGGCCGCCGACGCCGCCGACGTGGACTTCGAGACGCCACCCCACGAGGAGGCACTGGTCGAGGCCGCGGACTGTCACGCCGTGATCCGCGCCCACGCGAACGTCACCGAGTTGGAAGACGTTCCCCCCGCGGTCAATTCCGACTACGAGAAGGCACACCAGCCGATTCTCAACGAGCGGTTGACCGACCGCTGGACGCTTACCCAGCACCCGACGCCTGCCGACGCCCAGCTCGCCGAGATGAGCACCGAAGCCTACGAGAATTTCGTCTACGACGCGATCCTCAAAGACTGGGACGAGCAGCGGGCGTTCCAGTCACAGATGGTCGATATCCTGGAAGACGCGAGTGAGGTCCGCATCGTCAGCGGCGACACCACCGACGTCACCATGTCGGTCGCCGGTAACCACGTCATCAACGACACGGACAGCCACAACCTCCCCGGTGGCGAGGTATTCACCGCGCCGATCCCCGACAGCGTCGAGGGCGAGGTGCTCTTCGACAAGCCCGTCTACCGCCGGGGTCGGGAGATTACTGACGCCCAACTGGTCTTCGAGGACGGTGCGGTCGTCGAACACAGCGCCTCGAAGAACGAGGATCTCCTTTCGAGCATCCTCGACACCGACGAGGGCGCGCGTCGCCTTGGCGAGCTTGGAATCGGGATGAACCGCGACATCGACCAGTTCACGTACAACATGCTCTTCGACGAGAAGATGGGCGACACCGTCCACATGGCGGTCGGGCGCGCCTACGAGGACAACGTCGGCGAGGGCAACGAGCAAAACGAGTCGGCCCAGCACGTCGACATGATCGTCGACATGAGCGAGGACAGCTTCATCGAAGTCGATGGCAAGATTGTCCAGCGAAACGGGACGTTCCGCTTCGAAGACGGCTTCGACGACTGACCCCGAACGCGAACGGAGTGAGCGTCCGGTCTTGTACGGGTGTTTCCGGGTGGAATACCCTCCAATACCCCCCCTGAATAGGCGAGTGGCGACAGACGGAACAGACGAGTGGCGAGAGCGAGTGGCCCATCGACGATGCCGACGTTCTCACGCAGAGTATCGTCACCGAACACCAGATCGATCGTCCCGTCGCCGTTCGGCGTGGGCATGAACGGATTCATTCGCGGGTCCGGATCAGTGCGTGCGGCGACCGCCTGCAACGCCTGTGCGTAGCCGAATTCCGATCCGTCGACAGTATACGTTACTGGCGTGAGGTTGAGGGTCTTGAACGGCGCGACGTCGTATCCCTCGTCGTCGAGTAACCGGCACAGCAGGCTCGTGACGAAACTCTTGCCGACACCAGTGCCAAAGCCAGTGGAGCTGACGAATATCGTTTCGCCTGTCATGATTGGTGTCTCCTGGGCGTTACCTCCTCGCACAGGGGTAGACGCCCGCGCCGTGAACCGTTAACCCGGACATTTCCTGCACATCAAAAATCGGCCGGATGGACGACTGTCTGGGACAGTAACTGCTGTTGGCCGCGGCGCAACAACTCCGAAAGTGCCGAGGTCGTCGTGTCCAGTTCGTCTGCGAGATCAGCCAGTGTCGCCTCACGGGGCACCGCGAAGTACCCCGCCTCGAAGGCGGCCACAAGCGCGTCGTGCTGACTCGGTGTCAACCCGTACGCGTCCGTAGTGTCGGCTCGCGCCTCGAACAATCGCGTCAGGTGAAACTCGATGCCTGACTCGATGCAAGCCTCTCGAAACGCCGCCAGGTCATCGCGACTCGCGAAGTGCGTCCGGGCGCGCCACCCGCGCTCGGTCACCGTCGCCCCTTCCGGATATGTCCGCAACGAGACTAACCGCTCGTAGACATCCGGAACCGGTCGGTCGACGGTCACTCTGGCGCGCGTCTCCTCGAACGTCGATTCGAGGCTGACGACGTTGATCACCCCCGATCCGTTCCCCAGCGCCGCCTCGAGACGGTCAGGCGCGAAATCGTGCTTCGAGACCACAATATGGGGCCGTGCCGGACTCTCGGTGATCACACGCTCCACGTTGACGTCTGTCTCGAGTGTCGATACGACATCCGTCAGCGGGAGAGCATCGCTGACCAGCGTGAACTCACAGACCAGACTCATAGTCACACTTCGGCTGGGACTGGGTTAACATCACGACCTCAGCCGCGTACTACGCGACCGACGGATGACGACGAATGTACACTCTCGCTCATCAGAGAAGAGATCCGGCCTAACGGAGTGCTGGTGGGACGACGAGTTCGAGACGTAAGTAGCGATTGCGGGGCTGTGGTGAGATACGGCGAGCGCCGCGAACCGTTTCGCTGCGAGTGCGCTCGCAGGCGTTTTTGCCCACGTTTTGCAAAGAGGGCGCGCTTACGTGCTCCCGACGAAGGAAAAAGGTGGACCGGTACGGTGGGATTCTCACTCGATGCCAGACCTCACTTCGCTCGGCCTGCCGTAGTTCGAATCCTGATGCCGTTACTGCTCACTATCGTTCGCAGATAACGGGCACGGTGGGATTCGAACCCACGACCGTCGGATTAGAAGTCCGACGCTCTATCCGAACTGAGCTACGTGCCCCGTCAGGAGACAAACGAGGGGGAGCAAAAAGCGCCCGGATTCGGAACGCGATCAGGTGCTGACTCGCGGTTCGCCCCCACCGATCCTCGATTCCGCGATCGCGAACGCGAGCGTGCTGAACAGGCCCAGCAACGTTCCCGCGGTCAACATCATGGCCAAGTACGAGAGGTCCACACGCCCGAGCACGTACAGGCTCACGGCGTGGACGACACCGGCGATCGCGAGGATGTAAAACGGGGCATTGAGGTATCGCCAGCGGAACGCCCCGGCGAGGTACTCGTCAGTGACCTGTCCGAGGCTAGAAGTGATCCCCGCAGCAGCGAGCCAGTGGATCGAGCCCGCAATCACCGCGGCGACCGTCTCGCCGGCGCCGAGCATTCCCGGCCCCTCGCGGACGGCAGTCAACATCTCAAAACCGCTGGCAGCACCGATCACCAGCAGTGTCAGCGCGACCACGTAGGTGACGATCGTGACTCGTCCAGCGTACAGGCCCGTGCGGGCGCGCTCGACAGCCGCATCGAGCCACTCGCCGAGCCCCAACCCCCGCGAGAGGAGATAGAGCCCGAGCAGGCCCGAGGCGACACCGAGAGCGTCGCCGGGCATACCCATGACGTCCGCGAGCACGGCCAACGGGTAAATGAGCAACAGAATGCCCAGCGGGACAAGGATGGTCCCACGCGTCTCGGGGTCGTTCAGCACCTGCTTGATGGTGTAGTACATCGACTCCAGATCCTCCGCCTGGCGGACGACCACGCGCCGGACGCCGTCGATGTCGATCCGCGAGCGAATGACCGGAACGACGCTCTCGTCTTGGGCACCGTCGGTGACCACGATCGCACGGATGTCCTCGCCAGTGGTCAGGCCAGCCAGGACAGTGTCGATCTCCTCGCCGACGGCCCGGTTGGCGACGACGTCGCTACCCTCAGTCCCCGTGACCGCGGCGACCTCAACCGACTCGGAACTCTCCTCACGGAGTTCGTCGTGAAGGTGTATCCCCTCGAAGAGGACGTTCGCGTCGCTGTCCTCAGGATCGGCAGTCGCTAGCGCGACAGCGGCCCCCTCGACGGCATCGCGTCCGACGACCGGCGTCTCGACACCCGTCTTGCGACCGATGTCATCGTCGAGGTCCACACAGAGGACCAACAGCATCGAGCGGGGATACGCCACGGGCGTTTAACACTTTTCCGGGCCAGCGACTCACCCCGACGCAAGGATCTCGTCCATCGTCTCGACCTCCCGGTCGAGGGCGTCGTCACCGATCCGATCTACTTCCTGCTGGAAGTATTCCCGGAAACTCCTGAGCCGAGACTCGTAGGGATCAGAGACCGACAGCGGCTGGGACTGCTGTTCCCACTCGCCGAGCGGGAGTTCGCCGGGCGGCACGTCGATGGCGTCGTCGGCCGTGACATCGATCCGTTCGGGATCGCGCTCGTGGACCATCCAGTTCTTCAGGAGATCAGCGTACCTGGCCAACAGTACGGCCTTTCGGATCCCGGTGTTGTCGAAGTGCTCGGGAGAGCTATCGGGGAAGTCGACTGTGGTCGTCGTCTCGTCGGTCGAACCAGAGCGGTCCTCCCAGGACGCCCGAAGGGTCAACTCCGCGCCCTCGGCGTCCCCCGCGAGCTTGACGAGGACCACCCCGCCGCGGGTTTCACCGTCCGCCGTCGGGGAGGGGAACAGCGTGTTGACTTCGAGGAGTTCGTCAGTCGCCTCCTCGGCGGCCGTCGAACCATACACTGTCTCGATCGTGGCCCCGGATGCGTCGAGTTCGACCGAGAGGTCATACACCAAGGGCGTCACCATGTATTCGAACTCGTCGCCGAGATAGGACTCGAAGTCCTCGGCGGAGTGGACCGACCGATAATTGGCCCCTCGAACGGCCGTGATCTCATCGACGAGTTCGGGATTGAAGTCGACGCCGACGCCGACAAAGCTCGTATGGATCCCATCGTCTGCGTAGCCGGAAAGGCGGTCCTGCAGTACTCGGTCGTCAGTCTGGCCCGTATTTGGCATCGCGTCGGTGACGACGATCTGTCTGGTCTCGACCGCGGTCGGATCGGCGTCGCTGTACTCGCCGAGCATGTCGGCAGCCTCGCTCATGCCGTCGGCGATGTTCGTCCCTCCGCCGGCCTGGATGTCCTCGCGGACGTGCCCGCGAATCGCGTCCATGTCCGTCGTCTGGACCTCTCGAAGGGGTTTGGCGACACTCGCCTCGTGGTTGAACAGGACGATCCCCAGCCGATCGTCCGGTTCGAGGTGCTCGGTCAACGCGACGAGGGCGTCCTTGGCGACGGCCATCTTCGAGCGGCTGTCGTCTTCCTCGACGGTGTGTTTGTTGCCGAATCGGTCGTAATAGTACTGATCGAACTCCGAACCCATAGATCCGGATATGTCCAGGACGATCACGACGTTGAGCTGTTTTCGCTCGAAGGATTCTGTATCGAGTGTCGAATTCAGCCCGACAGTAAAATAGCGATCCGTCGAGTCCCCGAGCGGATCCTCCGTGATCGCCGTCGCATAAGAGGGACAGAACAGCGACGAGCACTCGCCCGACCCACCGGTGTCGAAGTAGTAGTTGTAGAACAGGCCTTCGTAGGGGAGGCTCTCGGGGACTGGAAGGTACCCCTCCTCGACGTTGCGCCGGAAGTCGGCGACGTTCTTAGCTCCGCCAGTTGCGAAACCGAGGTCGGCGCTTTCGGCTGCGCTCCCGGCGGTCGACTGGAGGGCGGTACCGCCGCTTGCGTTCAGACCATCGGTCCGCTGGGCGGGATCGTACTGCCAGTCGTCGATGCGTTCCGGATCGTCCTCGTCTTCCGTCAGTGGGCCGTCTCCTTCGACGAGACCGGTACAGCCCGCCAACGCCGCGCTGGCACCGATCGCACCCAGACGGAGGAACTGTCGTCTGTCGTGATCCATGTGCGTCCGTACCCCGCCACATACCATAAGTGAGTTGAAGAGTCAAGTGAGCGTTTGAGGTATGCAGCCACTCGCGCGCGAACGGTTCCCAATCGGCCGGTGTTGTCGAAGTCGCACGGCTTATACGGTTCAGACGGGTCTAGGGTGATACGCGAATGATCTCGGAAGGCTGCGAACAGTGCGCCAAGGGCGGCAAGATGGTCATCTTCGTCTATGGCTACTGCGACCAGCGCGATTGTTTCTACTGTCCGCTCGGCGAGAACCGCAAGAACGTCACTGACGTCTACGCAAACGAACGCAAAGTCGAGGAGGACCAAGACCTCATCGAGGAAGCCAAACGCATGGATGCGCTGGGGTCGTCGCTGACTGGGGGCGAACCCCAGGAAGTCATGGACCGCACCACGCGGTACATCTCGCTGCTCAAAGACGAGTTCGGCGAGGACCACCACATCCACCTCTATACGGGAATCACTGGGGGACGGGAGAACATGCGTCGCCTCGCGGAAGCCGGCCTCGACGAAATTCGCTTCCACCCGCCGCTGGACATGTGGGGCGACCTCCACGGCACCGAGTGGGAGGACATCCTCTACATCGCTCGCGAGGAAGGCATTACCCCGGCCTTCGAGATCCCTGGCATCCGCCCGGAGGACGAGTTCGTCACCTTCGTCGAAGAGGGAGCCGCCGAATTCGTCAACGTCAACGAGTTTGAGATGAGCGATGGCAACTACCGCCGGATGCAACAGCAGGGTTTCGATCTGAAAGAAAACCACATGAGCGCCGTCGAGGGGAGTCACGATGTCCTCGATACGATGGCGGCCCACCCGAAGGTCTACTTCTGTACCTCGGTATTCAAA
The DNA here is from genome assembly GCF_900880625.1 of Halorhabdus rudnickae. Classification (NCBI taxonomy): domain Archaea; kingdom Methanobacteriati; phylum Methanobacteriota; class Halobacteria; order Halobacteriales; family Haloarculaceae; genus Halorhabdus; species Halorhabdus rudnickae. Next base: position 2,243,155 of record NZ_CAAHFB010000001.1, on the reverse strand, counting down.
GACGCCGCCCAGCACCGCAATCGGCTCAAGCGCATGGCCAAAAACGTCCGCCGGTCCTTCGACGAGACCACCGAGGACGGCACCCTGGTCTACGGCAAGACCTGGGTCGAACCCGAACGGCTCGACGAACTCGGCGTTCCAGCGGAGTACTACGCCGAAAAGTCCGAGCACGTCGAACTCGCCTGGTGGCTCTTAGAGGAGATGATCGAGGAAGGCGACCTCGAAGAGGGCGAAGTCGTCGAGCAGTATCCGACTGTGGATGGGACAGTAGTCGAGCGGACGCCACTTCCTGAAGTATCCGCCGAGCAAGGCGAAATTGCTCAGCAATCTCGATGAGGCAAGCGGTATAACCGCGAGCCAGTGAGGGTGTTGACTGCGAGTAACCGAAGGGAACGAGCAGGTCGTTTTTCGCCACCGGGAGAGCAAGCTCTCCCGAGCCCACACTCACTTCGTTCGTGTGAACCACGTTTTTCCGAGTCGAGCGGGACCGGCGGTCCCGCTGACCATGCGGATAGCGTGAGAGCAAAGCTCCCACGGACAGTGCGAGCGGTCTGTGGGCGTCGCGGTCCCGAGGACAGAAACGATGGAAGAGGGGACGAACGGCGGAACCACGAGCTGGGCGAGATTCTCGTGCAGAGACAAGCCACGAGTGGCAAGCGATGGAGTCCCAAGTAGCGAGGAGCGAGCGCCAGAACCCGGTACGACTCGATGGCGTTGCCGAACACGAATGAAAGCAGTTATTCGACCGGACGCCAATCAGGATGCACAATGACTCACACGAACCCGGAGAGTGAGAACCGATGCGCGTCGTAGTCAAGTTCGGCGGGACGAGTCTAGGTAGCGGCGAGCGGATCGAGCGAGCCGCGGACTCGATCGCGAAAGTGGCCGAACAAGGCCACGAGGTAGCGGTCGTCGCCAGTGCGATGGGGTCGACGACCGACGACCTGCTCGAGGACATCGAGTTCGAGGCCGACGAGGCCGACCGGGCAGAGATCGTCAGCATGGGCGAGCGCACCTCGGTCCGGATGCTCAAGGGCGCGCTGACCGCCCGCGGGATCGAGTCGGAATTCTTCGAACCCGGCGGCGAGGAGTGGCCGGTGATCACCGACGCCTACGGCGAGGTCGACGTTGAGGAGACGAAAAAACGGGCTCACGCCCTGGCAGGCCGGATGAAAGACGTCGTGCCCGTCATCAGCGGCTTCATCGCCGCGGATCACAGCGGCGATACGACCACGCTGGGCCGTGGTGGCAGCGACACGACTGCCGTCATGCTCGGCAGGTACATGGACGCCGACGAGGTCATCATCGTCACCGACGTCGAGGGAGTGATGACCGGCGATCCCCGGGTGGTCGAGGGGGCCCGCAACGTCGGTGAGATCTCCGTCGACGAACTCCGAAACCTCTCTTTCCGTGGTGCGGAAGTCGTCGCGCCGTCGGCGCTGTCCTACAAGGACGGGAACATGGACGTCCGGGTCGTCCACTACCAGCACGATACCCTCCTGACTGGTGGAACGTCTATCGAGGGCGAGTTCGAGAAACTGATCGACCTCCAGGAGAACACCCTCTGCTGTGTCACCGTCGCCGGCCGAGCGATCCGAAACCAAGCGGGTATCCTCGCAGATCTCTCGACAGCACTGGCAGAGGTGGACATCAACGTCGAGGCGGTCTCGAGCGGGATGGACTCGATCACGTTCTATCTCGATTCCGAGGTCGCCGAGGACGCGGAAGCAGTCCTCCACGAACAGGTCGTCGACGACGAGACACTCTCGAGTATTACCGTCAAACACGATATCGCGGTGATCCGGGTGACCGGCGGTAGCCTGCCGAACCAGCCAGGTGCGGTAAAGCAGGTAATCAATCCGATCTCCGACGCCCACATCAACCTCTTCGACGTCATCACCAGCGCGACCTCGATCTCCGTGTTTGTGCCCCGAGAGGACCGCGAACAGGCACTCAGTCTAGTTCAAGACGCTTTGTAAACTACCTCAGCCTACTCGCTCACTACACTCGCTCCTTGAGGTCGGAGGCTCCACCTTGTATATCGCTAAAAGCCCTGATCGAGTTGGTGGTGGCACCGTTTCGAGGCGTCCGTTGCTCGATACCGCCGCTCAGCGACCGGTCCCGAGTCGAGTGCCGATCCGTCGCGGAAGTCCGGCCTCGGCGACGGCGTCGATGACCGCCCCCACATCGTACCCGACGCGACGCTGTTCGACGGTCATCGCGTCGAGATCGAGGATGGCGTAAGCCGCTCCCGGATCGCTGTCCCGGGGCTGGCCGACGCTACCGGGATTGCAGACGATCCCGTCGTCGTATCGTTCGTGATGCTGGACGTGCGTGTGTCCCAGGATCAGAACGTCTTCCTCGCCGAGCATGTCGGGCCCGAACTCCCCGGGATAGGTGTAGTGATCGGGATTGTCGGGGTGACCGTGGACGACCTTCACCCGACCATCGAAGAGCTGTCGTTCCGTGGGGAGGTCGCCGAGCCACTCGCGTTGGGCGGCCGACAGCCGCTCGCGCGCGAACTCGACGCCCGCGGCCGCCATATCGTTGAATCCCGGATACGAGCCGGTGGCGACGGCCCGGTCGTGGTTGCCCTGGACAGTCGGCACGTCCCGCTCGCGGATCCACTCCAGGCACTCACCCGGCCACGGGCCATAGCCCACGATGTCGCCGGGCGAGACGATTCGGTCGACCTCGGGCATGTCGGCCGCAACGGCCTCGAGGGCGACCTTGTTCGAATGGACGTCGGAGATGACGGCGATTTTCACAGTCTCCTATCTAGACTCAACGTAGTTAGAAGTAGTCGTCTCCGTTTGACCATGATGGTCTCGGACACGGCGGTCTACCAGTCGGCCGGACCGTCGACTGTGGATGTCACGCTGTCGGCCGGATCGTCGCTGTGGACGTCACTCAGGCGTGCAGATTGCCGACTGCGGACGTCACTCGTTGACGATCGCCGTCTCGAAGTCCCCCGTCGATCCCGAAACGCCGGCCGCACACACCGCGTGTTCGAACTCGTGGTCGTAAACCTCGCGGGCTACTCCAGTGGCGTCCTCGCTATCGAGATCGAAGGAGACCGGGTCGTCGCGCTCGTAGGTCGCCACCAGCGTCGGCTCCTCGACGGCTTCCACGAGAAGCGCGTCACGACGGACGGTCCCGATGGCTGCGCCGGCTTCACCTGCCGTGGGGTCGTCCTCTGGGACGCCGACGATCCCCGCGATCCGGGGCGTGTCGTAGTCGTCCTTCTCAAAGTCAAGCGCCTGCAGGGGAGCCGCGAGGGCGTCCCGAGCCGGCGTCCCCAGCGCGAGTTTCTCCGCGATGGGATCGACGTGAGAGCCGTTCCCGATCACTGCGCCGCGGTCAGTCAACCGGACCGCGTTGTAGGAAATGTAGGGATTGTCCGTCTCCGGGGCCTCGGCCGTCGGCGCGACGGTGATCGTTCCGTCGCGATCGACAGCCTTCCGGTTGGGAAACGAGCGGGAGGAGACGCGATACGCGCCAACCTCCGGAGCGACGACGACGAAACGTCCGACGTACATGCTCGCTGCTCGGACCGAGACCGGAAAGTAGGTGTCGGTTTGTGACATCGACGCCCAAAGCCGGTGCGTTCATCCGGCCCGGGACCCTCCATGGGGTCGATGATGACAGGCCTGGACAGCGAAATAGTCGGAGCCGAGGCTGCCGCCCAGCGGCGCGACGAGGTGGTCGATGCGGTCACCGAACACGCCGGACGGATCGCCCGCGAACTCGCCCGGCTACAGGGTGGCGACTACGGGCAGGCGGACTTCGAGACCGACGCCGGGACCTGGACGCTGAAGTACGAGGCCGGCGACGTCCAGTATCTCCGCTTCGACGGCCGCGGTGCGGACACATACGTCGTCTCGACCCAGCAGCCACCCGAACCGGACGCCCTCGCCACGGCGATGGCCGACTACGACGCCTTCGTCGCGGCGTTCAACGAGCACGTCCGCTCGCTCGCAGGCGTGCTCGACGATGTCAGCAGTGACTTTCCCGCGGTCGAATCGGTCGACGATCTCGTGGCGGAACGCGAACGTATCCTGGGGAAGATGCGGGAAGCGACCGACGCCATGGCCCGCCAGCTCCAGCGCTACGAGGGCGGGGACTACGGGACGTTTGCGGCTCGGGTAACCGACGGCGGTGGCGCCGCTGGATCGAGACGTGGTAATTCTACTTCCTCCCACGGTTCCCGGTGGGAACTCAAATGGGAGGACGGCCGGACGAGCTACCTTCGGGTCGGCGGCGAGGGTGGAATCTATATCCTCTCGCAGTACCAACCACCATCCGTGCGGGATCTACGCGCTCACGCCTCTGACTTCCCGGGATTCGTCAGAGCGTTCAACGAGGAGATTGCCGCCGAATCCGAACATCTCGAAGATATCTCGCTATAACTCGTTCGCACTGAAACCGATCGTCTTCAGGTCGCTTTCGGCATAGACGAGTCGACGACCGGCGACGTCGATGGTCAACCGGAGGTCGAGGCTCTCGTTCGAGCCGTCGCCAGCGTCGACAGTTGTATTCCGTTTCATACCGACAAATGGTAGGAGATGCCACCAGATACCGCCTCTGTCGAACTACTCCGACATTTATAAATCGTGGAGGGATGGTCTTTTCGCGACGTCAGCGGTCAATCGGTTTCCGTCGGGTCGGTAGACGCGTCGGCGACGAGACTGCCGACGACGTGGCCGAGCGCCCGCCGGAGTCGGACCGACATCGTCGATTCAGAGACGTTGAAGTACTCGGCGAGTTCAGCGAGAGAGGTTGCCCGAGGCACCTCGAAGTAGCCGGCCTCGTGTGCAGCGGCCAGGACCTCGAACGCATCGTCTTCGACGGGGAGTGCCATCTCCCCGACCGGTTCGCTTGCCTCGAAGACCCGGGCAAGTCGACAGTCGATCTCGTGATCGGCACAGAACTCGAGGAACGCCCGGATCGAGGCACGATCAGTCGTCCGGATACGGACACGCCAGCCGTCGGCCGTCGATCGCAGATCGAGCAGTTCGTCGCCGAAGCTGGCGACGTGCTCGGTCATCACCGGGACGTCCGGGGCGATCGTCAGTCGGTAGGTCCGCCGGTCGCCATAGGCGGCGAACACTTCGCTGTGGGCGACAGTCGGGTCCGCGGCGAGGGCGTCCTCGAAGGCCTCGAAGTCTGCGGCCAGAACGGTCACGTGAAACCAGGTCGAACCCTCGTGAGAGACCGGTAATCGCTCGGCGTAGACAGTAACGTCGAAATCGCTCGCGAGCGTCGGGCCGAGCACGACACGCGAGGAGGAAACGTCCAGTTCTGCGATGATGGTCTGGCGGTCCACGCGACAGTTAAGATAGGGGAGAACATCCGTATTTCGACCCGGTCCTTTGATGCGAAAAACGCGGGGAGACAGCGCATGACGAGCCAGAGTGAATGCAGCCACGCGATGCGGGAAGCGGCCGAGCGTCTCGGCAAGTCCCCGACGAAAGCCGAGTACGAGAGCCTCGATCTGCTGCCGTCGGCATCGACGATTCTTCGGGTCGTCGGTGGGTGGAGCGAGGCGAAACGACGTCCTGGACTCGAAACGAGTCCGTCTACAGGGACGCAGGTCGAGTCGAGACCCGACGATGTCGACCTCCCAGACGGAACGAACTGGGCAGATCTGACGCAGGGCCAGCGGAGGCACGACAAGCACGTCGAGGAAAACACCGAACGGACGCTAAAGCGCCGAAAAGGACGACGAACGGGGTGAACGAACGAAAAGCCAGTCGTGGTTGTTCAGAGTGGGGAGAGTCCGATCCGGCGTATCTGGATTTCCATCACATGAACGGCGACAAAGACATGGCAATCACCGACATGGTCACGAACGGATATTCGACCGATCGGTTGGAAGCGGAGATCGCCGGCTGTGAGGGTCTCTGTGCGAATTGCCATCGAAAAGAGCACGTCGAGTTGCCAGACGTGGCGGCCGTCAAGGGGTGATACGTCCCAGTCTGTCAGGGGGAGACACGGTTCGCAAAACTCAAGTACGACAGACGGGTATGCCCGAATGGAGTCCTGTGGTGTAGTGGCCAATCATGTAGCCTTCTGGGGGCTACGACGGAGGTTCGAATCCTCCCAGGACTATTTTGCGACGGAACAACTTCGTGGGTCGCAAATGTCCCTGAGATTCGAACGCTGGATCGGGACAGCGAGTCACTGTCAGCTCCTGGTTCGTCGGTCACGGCGATTCCCACGGCGAGTTTGCCAGCGGATTGGCCGCTGTCCTCTTCCAGGACAGTCCGTCCAGCCAGAGACCCGAGTCCGTTGACGCTCAAGATAGTCGCTGTCAGCGTAGTTCGACGATGATCCGTTCGGCGTCGCCGTTCCGGATCCGGCGGCTGTACGGTTCGCCGATCGTCGAGCCATCGACCTCGACTGTCTCATCGTCGTCGGACGCCTTCGCTCCCGGCGAAACGCTGGAGTCGACCGGTACTGTCGAGAACACCAGCGACGTCGTCGGTCAAGATGTCGTCCAGCTGTATGTCCGAGACTTCATCGGGAGTCGTTTGCGGCCCCAGAAGGAACTGGTCGGTTTCGAGACTGTCGAACTCGAACCCGGAGAGACCGCTGCGGTGACGATCGAGATCGACGAGAACGATCTGGCGTTCTGGACCGCCGAGGAGGAGTGGGCAGCCGAATCCAGCGCGTTCGGTCTGATGGTCGCTCACGCTGCCGACGACATCGTCCACACCGAACGATTCACGCTCGACGAGTAGCGACCAGGAGGGTGTTACTGCGAGGACGAGTACGCAAGTCTACCCTGAACCATTGCGGTATCGCCAGACACCTCACAGTGCAAGTATAAGTTTCTCGCCGTCGAACGGGACGTATGGTCTTCGAGAATCTGACGCTGTTCGAGGTACACTTAGAGGACGCGACGTTCAGTCCGACGCAGAGCCTGGGTGAGGGGACAGACGACGAGCGGTCGGCCGGGGGCGACGACCAATCGACGGCGGACGAACACGAAGCGCCGACAGATGGCGCTGGAGTGGGCCGAGTACTCGCGCTCGTCGTCGCGAGCGTCGTCGCTTCGATCGTCGTAACGGTCGTCATCAGGCAACTCGTCGGCGACGAGGAACCCGAAGTCGACATCGACGCGCCGGAGGAACCGGTCGACGTGTCGATCGACGACTGAGTCGGTCGGGATCAGTAGTTTACAGTCGGTCTTTGATCGCCTCGGGTGCGTACTGGACGGAGAGTTCCCGCGAACGGCCGCGCCCGTCGACACTCGTGTAGGTTGCCTCGATCAGCCCCAGCTGGTCGAGTTTGTTGATGATCTCCGAGTAGCGCGTATAACCCAGATCGGTCTCCGCCTGGAAGAACTCGTATATTTCGCCCGCCCGCTCTCCGTCGTGGTCGGCAACGACGTCCAGCAACGCCCGTTCGTTGGCCGACAGTCCCTCGAGGTATCGCGAGAGGTGGACGTGTTTGGACTTCTCGTAAGCCTGGGCAACGTCCTCGTCCTCGACCTGCTTGCTGGCCCGCATCTCGGCGTTCAACCCGGCCCGACGAAGGAGGTCGATCCCGACACGGAGATCACCTCCCTGCTCGGCAGTGAGTTCCGCGACCCGGTCGAGCACGGGTGCGTCGACGACCCCCTCGTGGAAGCCCCGGTCGACCCGTTCCTCGAGGATGTCCGCGATCTCGGGTTCGTCGTACTTCGGGAAGTAGACTTCCTCGGGTCTGAAGACACTCTGGACGCGCCCGTCCAGCGCCTCGATGACGTCCAGATCGAGGTCCGAGGAGACGACGACAACGCCGATTTTCGCCCCCGAATGGGCCTCGTGGGCACGCAACAGCGAATAGAGTGTGTCCGAGGCTTCGCCCTCGTAGAAGAGATAGTTCACGTCGTCTAGGGCCACCGCCAGGACTTGGCCGTCCTCGACGAGTTTCTCGGTAATCTGGCCGAACAGCTTCTTGAACGAAACGCCGCTGGTGGGCGGTTCGTACTCGAATACCTCCTCGAACAGCCGCGAGAACACCGCGTATCGCGTCGAGTCCACCTGGCAGTTGACGTGGGCGACCCGGACGTCAGTCTGAGCGCCCAGTTCCCCGTAGAGCTTCTGGATCGCAGTCGTCTTGCCGGTCCCCGGCGGTCCGCGCGCGATGACGTTCAGCGGTCGTGAGCCCCGAACCGCCGGCCGGAGGGCGTACTTCAGGCTCTCCATTTGACTCGACCGATGGCGAAACGTTTCGGGGACGTAGTCGATCTCGAAGACGTGTTCGTCTCTGAAGACGGACTCGTCCCAGGAGAGCATCCCCTCCTCGGGGTCGTCGGTCATCACTTTCACCACGCCCGGGACGCTACTTAACTCTTGGCGCGAAGGAGAACGCCAACGTGCAGAAACGCGTTCGCGTGGGGAAACACTGGCACAAAGAACACGAAAGCCCCCGCCCGTGCCGGCGACTTCGCCGGCCGATCGAAGTGGAAAAGGAAGCCGACCGAGCTATTCCGCAGTCGTCTCAGTCGCCGTCTCTGTGACTGTCTCCGTAGATTCTCTGGTTGTAGTGCTCGTCGATGACTCCACTGTCGGAGTGTCCATGAAATACACAGAGGAACTCTGAACGGACTGACAGTCTACAGAATAGGTCACCTGTCGTGAGTCAGCCGTTTCGGTGAAAACGTCAGTCCCTTCGGCAGTGACGTCGAAAGAGGCAGTCACAACCCGCCGGTCTCGTTAGCAGCACACGCGAACGTAAATTCGGAAAACCGATCGACTCACTGATACCGAGATTAGCCGTCTCGAGAGTGCCGACGTTCGGATCGGCGGAGACGTCACTACCTAAACGATTATTTAACGAAATAGAACCCGACGAACGGCACTGAAAGATAAATAATTATTTCACTATATCCATATATTTTATCCATATTTGTATATCATTCACCCATCAATTTTAAAATAATAAATACAGTTTCAATCACCTAGTAGAGAGCAATCGAATGGGGTGACGATCAACGCGACCGCAAACGAGTCCGAGCTAGCTGACGTGTTCACGTCACCACACATACCCTGACTGCCACGATTATCGAGAGCAGTGTTCCACAGCTGTACGTTGTCACTATCTCGATCGCTGGCTATTACGACCGGAAACAGAAACGGTGAGAACCGCTCGTTTCAGTCCCGCTCAGTGTCAGCTAGGAAGATGATCTTCTGATAGGCCTCTCGAAGGTGGTACTTCGTATTCTCGTCCTCGGCCGTCTCCAGGGCTGTCGAGAGGTGTTCACTCACTGTCGTCCGCTCCTGTTCTCTATGTTTGGTACCCATACCCATCCTCTCGAGAGTGATAACGGCTTCCACACCCTTTGTATTGGAGTCCCTAATACCATCAAACGAGACATTGACGGTATGCTACCGGCAAAAACGATTATTTCATAATCCACCATCACTGATATAACAGTGAGAGAGACAGATATTCATACATATTTTCGTATCGTCCCCCACCGATCGTATCGGGGACACGACCGCTACGGCCACTCCTCAACAATCACCTTCTGGGAGGCTTCCCGGACATGTTACTTCGTGTCCTCGTCCTCGGCCGTCTCCAGGGCCGCCAAGGGGTGTTCCCGAAGCGACGTTTTGTCCTGTCGTCCCCGTTCTCGTCCACAGTTGTCACCGACCGGGCGTACGTGAGTGGAAAGCATCGTATGGACGAACATGAAGTCACGCAGGCGAACTGTCCCGATTGTCGACCACCTCGGAAAACGTCACGATCGCACTATTGGCCCTGATACAGGGTGTCAGAGAACCGTTGAGCGGATTCAAACGGCGGTGTTCAGATAATTGAAGAGTGGGGCGTGGCGTTTTCAAAGTGATCTATGCCTGAAAACGCACACCTCAGCGGTAGTATCAACCAGATCAACGTAGAGTTTGTGGGGCACGAAGCGACACCGCGATTGCTGATGAAGCTCAGTATTCAGTTGCATCTTGCTGGACTATCTATTTCGAATACTGTTTTTATTCTTGAGGAGTTTGGTGTCAAACACGCTCGTTCGACTGTTCATAACGGAGTTCACAAAGCCGATCTACAGCCCGAAACTGGACGAAGCTCGGATCAGATTGCGATTGACGAGACCGTGGTCCGACTTACTGACGAGAGATACTGGCTGTACGCCGCCGTCGATCCCGACACAAACGAATTGCTGCATACAGCGCTTGAGCCGACGACTAATTCGGTCATCGCTCACGCGTTCTTTCACGAGCTGCGTGAGAAACACGACGTTGACGATGCTGTGTTTCTCATCGTTGGGTCGCACTCGTTGAAAGACGTCTGCAACCGATACGGCCTCGATTTCAGAGACGAAAAACGTGGAAATCGGAACAGTGTCAAACGTGTATTTCTTGAGGTAAAACACAGAACCTATTTGTTCTCAAACTGTTTCAGCCACGCCGCTGCAGAAACAGCTGACGACTGGGTCAGATCCTTCGCATTTGCATGGAACCAGCTTATCTGAACACTACCCGTCGGCAGACACCAACTTATTTATATGAGATTGCCGTCATCGCAAGCATGACTGCGGTACGCCGACGCCTCGAAGAGAGTGGAGTCGTAGCGGTGCTTCGAAACGTCGATCCCGACGCTATGGTCGAGACGGTGGCCGGACTGCAAGACGGCGGCGTCGAGGCGGTCGAGATCACCGCCGATGTCCGAAACGCTGCGGACATCGTCGCGCGGGTGACCGAAGCGTTCGAAGACAAGAACGTGCTCGTCGGAGCTGGATCGGTACTCGACGCGGCTACCGCGCGGGCGATGATCGACGCGGGTGCGGCGTTCGTCGTCGGCCCGACCCTGGAGCCGGACGTCATCGAGACGGCACACCGATACGACACGCTCGCCGCCCCGGGAATCATGACGCCGACGGAGGCCCTCCGGGCAGCGGAATCCGGTGCCGACTTGTTGAAGGTGTTCCCCGCTGGGACGGTCGGGCCAGGCCATCTCAGCGCGATCCAGGCACCGCTTGGGGACCTCCCGTTGATGCCGACCGGCGGGGTCGATACGGACAACGTCGGGGCGTTCTTCGACGCAGGGGCCACCGTCGTCGGTGCAGGGAGTGCACTCGTCGACCACGACGCGATCGAACGACGTGATTTCGATGCCGTCCGAGCGCAGGCCGAGCGTTTTGTCTCCGCGGTCGAGGACGCACAGGCCTGAACGTCGGTCGGGACGCCGCCGACTTCCTGCCGACCGCCGCGAGGACGGTTCGAGTCTTCGGCCGTCAGTAAGCGTGTCTACCGGAGAAAACGAATCATCTTCTCGACCGCCCAGGACACGGTCACGGGCGCGTTTGTACAGAGCGGCCGCTCGTCAGTGACACGAGCCGTTCTGATGGAGAAATGGTGCCGCTGAGGACCAGTCGATACCTTCCGGAGCGTGCCTGTCGGGGACCACCCATGTGTCACGGAGAGAGGTCTGACTGGCGGCGCCAACGCCTCAAGTGGTCGATCGCGCAATCGCTCCTCGCTCCGCGGGTGGTTTCAGAATCGTCATGCCAATGGGAAGATCGTCGAAACGATCAAGACCGTTATGAGACCGCTGACCGAGATGATCGTGGTGAGGACGGTCCAGGTTTTGAGCGTCTCGGTCTTGGTGAGACCTCCGATCTCGCTGACGAGCCAGAACCCGGAGTCGTTGAACCACGAGCAGATGTTTCCGCCGGCACCGATCGCCATGACCAGGTACGCAGGGTGGACCGCGAGCTGGCCGGTAAGCGGCGCCATGATCCCGGCGGCGGTCAGCATCGCGGCAGTGGCCGATCCCTGTGCGATCCGGACGATCGCGGCGATCAGCCACGCCGTCACGATCAGTCCAATGCCGACGCCCTGGAGAGCGTCCGCGAGGTAGTTGCCGATCCCCGAGGCCGCGAGCAGCGCGCCGAAGGCCCCGCCGGCTGCCGTGATCGCGGCGATGTTCCCACCACTTTTCAGCGCCTCGGTGAGTTCATCACTCCACGCCTGGCGATCCATATCGTCGAAGCGGTAAAACGTGTATGCCGCCGCGAGCGCAGCGATCGTCAGTGCGACGTTCTTGTCGCCGAGGAAATTGGTGTATGGTTGGAATGCCTCCAGTGCAGGAGCGACTTCCTGAAACGTGTCGACCGCAGTCGCGGACGCGATAAGCACGACGGCCAGAAAGATCGGAGCGACCGATTCGAGTACGCTCGGAAGGTCACTGGTCGGCCGGTCTGCGACTTCCTGTAGCTCCTCGGTCGAGGTTGCCATCGTGTCCCGCAACGGGATGTCGAGACGGCGGTTGATCCATCGGCCGTAAACGAGACCGGTCACAGCCGCCGCCGGGATCGCAGTAACCAACCCGATGACGATCGTCATCCCGAGATCGCTCCCGATCTGATCGGCGACCGCGAGCGGACCGGGCGTCGGCGGGACGAATACGTGCGCCGCAGCGGCCCCTGTCCCGACGACAACGATGAAGAGCGTGTAGTCACGACCCAAACGTGCACGCATCGAACGCGCAAGCGGCGCCATGAGGTAGAACACACTATCGAAAAACACCGGGATCGCGAGCAGCGAGCTGCTCCCAAGCAGCGCAATATCGGAGTTTTCCTCGCCGAGCACGTTCTGAAAACCCCGGACGATTCGCTGGGCCGCACCGCTTTCGAGCATCCCCTTGCCGATGATCGCCGCCATCAAGATTGGGATCCCGATCCCCGCCATCCCGTTCCCGAAGGCCGTCGCGACTTGGCCGGCCGCATCGGAGGCAGTGAAATCCGCGACGAATACGGAGTTGATGATGCCGACGAAGAACGCCGACATGATCAACCCCACGAACGGGGGTAGATCGAGCCAGACCAGCAACGCGATGACCGCAATCAATCCTAACACAAAGGTAATCAGCGGGCTGTGCACGAACTCCGTCATTTGTAATGGTATGACTACCATACCGTCTCAAACTGTATGCAGTTGGTACTTAAAAATTATGGTCGTTTATAAACCGTTCAGATCCGCTGACATCCGGCAGGCGAGACGCCTTCGCGTTCACGGCGATGGGGACGTGGCATTTGGTCACCGCCCGACGACTGCGTTTCGCGTCTCTCAGACCACAGCCACTCGGCCGGTCAGCGCCCTCAGGCCAGCTCAGGCCGGATCGAACACCGTCAAGCAAAGCTTGAGCAGCCCGGTCCCGCTACGCGGGATCGAACGCCGAAAATCGAAGATTGTCGAGTCCTACGAGGTTACGCCTCGTCGAATGAGTCAAATCGGAGATTTGCCGATTCGATCCGGCTCAGGCCGGATCGAACGCCGACAGGCTCGCCCCGCTCGCCTGTCGAGTCCGACGAAGCTATGCTTCGTCGAACACCGTCTCGCCGTCGACGGCGTGCTCAGCGACGGCGTCGAGATCCAGCGTGAGTCCGAGACCCGGCCGCTCGGGGATCGTGATCGACCCGTCCTCGATGACCGATCCCTCGACGAGGTCGCTCCACCAGCCCAGCTCGTAGGAGTGGTACTCGACGGCCAGCGCGTTCGGGATGGCCGCCCCGACCTGGGCTGAAGCCATCGTCCCGATCGGCGAGGCGACGTTGTGCATCGCTACGGGCACGTAGTAGAGATCGGCGAGGTCGGCGATCTTACGTGACTCGCGCATCCCGCCGACCTTCGGGACGTCCGGTGCGACGATGTCGATGGCCTGCTCTTCGAGGAGGCGTCGCATCCCGTGTTTGCGGTAGACGTTCTCGCCGGCGGCGATCGGGGTGGTCGCCGTCGTTCGGGTGACCTCCCGCTGGACGTCGTGGTTCTCCGGTGGAACGGGGTCTTCCAGCCACCAGATGTCGTAGGGTTCGAGGGCCGCCGCCAGGCGCTTGGCGCTCCCACCCGTGAAGGTCCAATGACAGTCAAAGGCCACGTCCGCACGGTCTCCGACACGCTCGGTGACCGCCTCGACGATCTCGACCTTGTGCTCGATCTCCGGATCCCGGAGATGACGGTTGGCGCGATCCTTCTCGTGGCCGCTGGGGACGTCGAGGTCGAACTTGATCGCGTCGTAGCCCAGTTCTTCGACGACGCGTTCGGCCTCGTCGGCACAGGCCTCGGGGTCGGCCTCGTTTTCGGTGTGGAGGTCACAGTAGACCCGGACGTCGTCGCGATACTTCCCGCCGAGCAACTGGTAGGCAGGGACGTCGAGAAGCTTCCCAGCGAGGTCGTGCAGTGCGATCTCGATACCCGAGATGGCGGTGACTGTGACGCCCTCGATCGAGCCCTCGCCGGACATCTTCTGGATGAGGTGTTCGTAGAGGCGGTCGATGTCCAGCGGGTTCTCGCCGACGACGAAGGGCTTTATCCGCTCGATCAGTTCGGGCACGCCGGCACCCCAGTACGCCTCGCCGGTACCGACGACTCCGGCATCGGTATACACCCGTACCAGCGTCCACGGGTAGTTCCCATCGACCATCGTCGTCTGGACATCCGTGATCTCGACGTCCCGCGGGCCGCGGTCGACCTCGACCCCCATGGTTCCCGAGGAGAGGTCTCGCATCGTGTACTCCGCGTTCGGATCGTGCAGCTGTGTGTAGTCGCGTGTCACACCGAACAATTCCTAGTTCTAGTGTTTATATTTTTCCCCATAACCGCTCACCGGTCAATCCCTCGACGGTTGGCCTCGCGTACGTCCGCGACCATCTCCGGGGTGACGACGGCGAGATCACCCTCGATCGTCCGTTTCAGCGCCGCGGTCGCGACCCCCCATTCCAGCGCCTCTGCCACCGGCGCGCCATCGAGCCACGACGCGAGGAAGCCGCCGACGAACGCATCGCCCGCCCCGACGGAATCGACGGTCTCAGTCGCGAACGCGTCTTGCCGGTGGACCGTGGAGCCGTCGAACGCGAGTGCCCCGTCAGCGCCCAGCGTCACGACGACGAGGTCCAGATCGTGCGCCTCGGCGAGGGTTCGTGCCATCGCGTCGGGATCGCTGTCGACGTCGAGTACCGCACGAGCGTCCCGTTCGGCGACGAACAGGACGTCGACGTCCACGAGCAACCGTTCGATCGTCTCGCCAGCCGTCGAGGGGTCCCAAAGGTTCGACCGGTAGTTCACGTCGAAGGTCGTCGTCGTGTCGGCCTCGGCCGCCGCGGACAGCAACGCTCCCGTCGTCTCGGCGAGAGTTTCGGACAAGGCCGGCGTAATACCCGTAACGTGAAAGGCCCCGGCTTCGGTGATCGGATCCATCGACAACTCGCTCGGTGACGCGCTCCTGATCGCTGCCCCCTCCCGATCGTACACGACCCGTGAGTCCCGCGGCTGGGTCCCCCGCTCGAGATAGTACGTCCCGACCCGGCCGTCGTCGGCCCACATCACCACAGGCGAGACGCCGTGGGACCGGTACGTCGAAACGATGCGCCGCCCAAGCGGTGTCGCCGGAAGCTTCGAGAGCCACGTCGCGTCGATCCCGAGACGCTGGGCGGCGACAGCGACGTTCCCCTCCGCGCCGCCGACATAGACATCAAGCGCGTCGGTCTCTTCGAGCAGTGTACCCGGATCAGTCCCCAGCCGGAGCAACGATTCGCCGAACGTGACGAGATCAGGCATGACATCCGCGACTGGCACGAGAGCTGGCATAAATCCTCCGGGGAGCGATTGGGACAGCCGTATCGGCGGACCGTCTACCACGATTGGACGATCATCAGTTCCCCCGATAAACACCGCAGAACCCCGAAATGGGCAGACAGCAGAAAGGACACAATTATCATTAATGGATAAGAAGCCGCCCCCGGCACAGAGACCGTCCAATGAGGTTGGACAAGATTGGCACCAGAATGACCACACGATCGGCGACATCTCGGCCCTGCCCCCGATACTACGACCGTAGAAGGGCAAAATAGCATATATCGGGGAGGAGCACAGGGAACAGACATGATAACTCAGTCCTGTCCAATACTGTCGAACGGTAGCCTCGGTCCCGTGAAATGCTGGCGGAACTCGTCGGTTCGGTGGGTCTCCCGCTGGTTCCGAAGGAGATTTCCGGGCAGCCGTTGACAGTCGGTCGCATGAACGAGGGGAACTCGGGTCCGGCCGGCAACCACATCGAGGCTGTACAGAAATCGTTCACGCTCGTCGAGGCGTTAGCCGAGCATCATGCAATGGGCATCTCGGAACTGGGACGGACAGTCGATCTGCCCAAGAGCACAGTTGACGTCCATCTTCGAACGCTCGAAGAACTCGGCTACGTTGTCCGGACCGACGACGATGCCTACCGGCTCAGTCTCCAATTTCTCGAACACGGTGGCCGGATCCGCAAGCAGATCGACCTCTATCACGTCGCGCGGCCCCAGGTGGACAAACTCTCGAATTCCGTCGGGGAGGTCGCAACGATCGGCTACGAGGAGCGCTACCAGCGTGTCTTGCTACATCGAACAGAACCCATCGAGGGGTTATCGGACAACGCGCCGGTGGGACAGATCAATCGACTCCACTGGACGGCCCTCGGAAAGGCGCTCCTCTCGCAGTTGTCTGCCGAGGAGATCGACCACGTGATCGAAACGTTCGAGCTCCCACAAGCGACCGATCGGACGATCACTGATCGGGAATCCCTGCTCGAAGAGGTCGACCGGATCCGTGAGCAGGGATACGCCGTCGAAGACGAGGAACACATTCAGGGCGTCCGTTCAGTCGCGGTCCCACTTGATGTCGACGACGAAAACGCAGCGATTTCGACCGTCGGCCCGAAACACCGCGTGACGACCGACCGGATCGAAACCGAACTCGTCGAAGCGTTGCGGGAGACGGCGAACGTCATCGCACTCAAGTACGAACACTATTGATCGGGCGCGCCTCGAAACCGATTGTTTGTCGCTGCCAGCGGTTCCTCGTTCGGTGATGCGCCACTCGTAGCCAGTACTTTACAGTCATATTGTTGTAATCAACGCCGGCACATCGAGAGCACTCTACTTTACGACCATGTTGTTGTAAAATTTGGAGTGTAGGCGAAGTTCGAAACCGAAGATGAGGCGGTTCACGTGACTGCACGCAGAACAACAGAGATAAAAGCAGTTGAAGAGGGGCAATTCGGTATAGCACTCTATGTCCGAACACGATTGTCTCAGCGAACGGTTAGTTCTAATCGTCGTATACTCAGCGAAAATTTAGACGAAATAGATACAATATTTATTAAACAAGAACGAACACTGTGGCGAGGAATGACGCTCAGTAGTCAGTGTACCAAGCTTACCTATATTTCCAAATACTGTTGTTATTTTTTATATGTTCGTGGATTAATGGCCGAGTTCGACTGGTCACACCGACGTTGAGAAAGTCGATCGACAGTCGGAGTCTGGTCCCTCACCGAATCACGCTGCGGTCGTCAATACCGTGATGCAGCTGAACAAACAGCGCGATCGACAGTACATCACTGTCGACCGCGATACTATCGAATTGCCGTACGCAACGTTACTTCCACCAAAACGAGCGTAATTTCTCACGCGTCTTTCGCCCAACTTCCTGAGAAAGACGACGGCACCAGCGCCGTGATGGCCATCGATGACACCCAGCGTTGAACGCTGCCTGCTCACGTCACGGCTCCGCTCACAGATTCGAACACTATGTGATTTGAAACTAAGCCCAAAACATATTTTCGCATATAATAAATAGAACGTTTTCGTTTTCGTACTATTTCAGCAGCGCTTACCGAGAAACTGCTGCCGGCGAAATCGAATCTTCCGCATGGGACCGGCGTCTCTGAACACGACCACCCTACGGCCCTCAACCATTATGAGGTGATAGAGAGAGAGCTCGGGGCCGCACGAGTGGGTGGGACCTTCGGGTCCGCGCACGAATCGTTGAGAACGACGAACTGCTCCTCGCTGTCGCGGTACTTCTCGACCTCCTCGGCGGGTTTCTGACGTATACGGGCCTCGTCGATCCGGGAACCGACACCAAGACGCGGGAAGTATCCTCCTGGGAATCGAGTGGCGAGTTCGCTCACCGGACGACGGTCCTGAACGGGACAGCAGTCTTCGCCGAGGGGAGCACGCTACGGAACCGATCAGTATACTTCCGGAAGATACCCCCAGCTGAACGGCTCGTTCGCCTACACCTACCGCGCCACGGACGGGGGCGACCTGACGGTCGAGACGACCGCCTCACCGGTCTTCCGGTCGATCGAGCGTGTCGAGGACCGTCCGAACTGACGGCCGGGAAACGGACCGGGACGGAGCCGGGATCACGCGCGCCCATCCGCCGTGTGTACCGGAACATTCTCAGTGTTAACAACTCTCTTGGGGTAGACGTTCGTCCAGAAAAAGAATCTATACAAAGTTATTTTTTGATGTTTTTGTCGTATAGAAGTCCCCAAGAATTGTTTCCCGTAGTATTTGTCGGGAATCTCCGGAGCGTTTTTCCGTCCTAATTAGCGACACTCGAACGAATGTCTACAACTGTTGAAAGTGGCGTATTGAGTGGTGACGGTGATCGGTTCGTCTACCTGGTCTCGGCGATGGCCGCGCTGAACGGGCTGTTGTTCGGCTTCGACACCGGCATCATCTCCGGGGCGATCTTGTTCATCAACGACACCTTCAGTATGTCGCCGCTGGTTGAGGGGATCGTCGTCAGCGGGGCGATGGCGGGTGCCGCGACCGGGGCGGCCCTGGGCGGCCGGCTGGCCGATCGGGTCGGACGGAGACGGCTGATCATGTTGTCGGCCGGGGTGTTCTTCGTCGGGTCGTTCCTGATGGCCGTCGCGCCGACGGTGCCGGTCCTGGTGGCGGGCCGACTAATCGACGGCCTCGCGATCGGCTTCGCGTCGGTCGTCGGGCCGCTGTACATCTCCGAGATCGCCCCGCCGCGGATCCGCGGTGGGCTCACTTCGATGCACCAGCTGATGGTCACCATCGGGATCCTGGCCTCGTACTTCGTGAACTACGCCTTCTCCGGGAGCGGCGCCTGGCGCTGGATGCTCGGGACCGGAATGATCCCCGCTGTGATCCTCGGCATCGGCGTCCTGAAGATGCCCGAGAGCCCGCGGTGGCTCTACAGCCACGGGAAACCCGATCGCGCACGGGCGGTGCTCCGTCGGACGCGACAGGGCGACATCGAAGAAGAACTCGGAGAGATCAAAGAGACCGTCGAGCGCGAGTCCGGGACGAGTCTCAAGAGGCTGCTCGAACCGTGGCTTCGCCCCGCGCTGGTCGTCGGGATCGGGCTGGCGATCCTCCAGCAGATCACCGGCATCAACGCGGTGATGTACTACGCGCCGACGATCCTGGAGTCGACCGGGTTCGGTAGCGCGGCCTCGATCCTCGCGACCGTCGGGATCGGCGTCGTCAACGTGGCGATGACCGTCGTCGCGATCGCCTACATCGACCGCGTCGGCCGACGGGCACTCCTGCTGGTCGGGACCGCCGGCATGACCGTCACGCTCGCGATCCTGGGCGTCGTCTTCTACCTCCCTGGGCTGTCGGGTGTCCTCAGTATCACTGCGACTATCTGTCTCATGCTTTATATTTCCTTTTTCGCCATCGGCCTAGGGCCGGTCTTCTGGCTGCTCATCTCGGAGATCTACCCACTGGCGGTCCGTGGGTCAGCAGAAGGGGTCGCGACGGTCACCAACTGGCTCGCCAACCTCGCCGTCGCACTGTCGTTCCCGATCCTGACGGCGAACATCGGCCCCTCGTCGACGTTCTGGCTGTTCGGCGTCTTCAGCGCGGTCGCGTTCGTGTTCACCTACGGGTTAGTCCCCGAGACGAAAGGACGGACGCTCGAAGCCATCGAGAACGACCTGCGTGAGAACATCGGCGTCGGCGACTGATCGCGAGATTCAGTCGCCCGAGAACGGCGGCTGGTCGCCCCCCAGGCGCTCTGATACCCGTTCGACAGCCGAAGAGAACTGGTCGTCGCTCTCGGTGATCGCCGCCCAGTCGGCCAGCCCGCGTTCCTCGCGGGTACCCGGCACGGTGTTGTCCAAGGCGAATGCCACCATCCCACCGACGGCCATCTGAACGTCACCGACGATGTACAGCGTCTGGGCGACGACTTCGGTACCGAGCAGGGAGCCGACGAAGGGCACGTCCGTCAGGCCCTGGCGGAACAGTTCGAATCCGCTCGCGACAGCGTCCATCTCGGCCGCCGCAGCGTCAACGTTGCCGATGTAGGCCGGGATGGCCATGCCCGCAAACAGGGCGATCCCGATGATGAAGAGGTTCCGCGAGGAGTCGAGATCGACGTACTTCAGATTCGAGAGCCCGACAGCGACGATCTGGCCGAACATAGCGATGTAGAGTCCGCCGACGATCGGTCCCGGGATGGTCGCGATCACGCGGCCAAAGAGTGGAATCACGCCGACGATCAGCATCGCGATCGCGCCGATCTGGACGACGAACCGGGAGGCGACGCCAGTCAGTCCGATGGCGCCGATATTCTCCGAATAGGACGTCGAGCCGCCGGTGCCCATCAATCCGGAGAAGACGTTGGCTAGCCCCTCCATGCCGATGCCGTGGTTGATGCGTCGCTTCGAGGGCGCGCCAACACCCGAGATGCGGGCAACGGCGTGGTAGTCCGCGAAGGACTCGATGATCGAAGCGAGAACGCCCGCGAACATCCCGATCGCGAAGGAGGTCCGGAACTCGGGCATCCCCCACTGGAGAGGGTAGGGGACGTAGACGAGTGTCTCGGTCGTGAGTTCGCCGAAGTCGAGATACGCAGGATCGCCCGCGGGAATGACTCCGGTAGCCGATCCGACCGCGGCGACGAGCCACGCACCGGCGATGCCCAGCAGGATCGGGAACAGATCGAACACGCGGGAGACCCGATCGAGGTATTGCGAGAAGACGACGATCAACAGCAGCGTCAGCCCGAGCAGATACCAGTTGTTCGTCGCCGAGGTGATGTCGCCGGCCGAGAACAGCGACAGACCGATCAGCGCGACCACCGGTGCGACGACGACCGGCGAAAGATACTCCCGGATCTTCCCCACAAGTCCGAAGTATCCGATAGCCACCTCGACGAGGGCGGCGCTGATGATCGCCCCCTGGAGGAAGAGCAGTTTGGCGTTCCAGGAGGGGAGCCCCTGGATAGTCACCTCGGTGGTGACGATGGCAATCGCGGGCGCCAGCATCGAGAACGGTGCGCCCTGGATGATCGGGTAGCGGTTACCGACCGTGGTCTGTGCCAGCGTCGCGATCCCGCTGACGACGAAGAAGGTGCCGACGAACTTCGCGGTCACGTCGGCGGGCATCCCCATCAAGTCCGCCAGGATGAGCGGGACGGCGATGTTCGCCCCGATCATCGTCAAGTAGTGCTGGACTCCCAGCAGGATCGAGCGGGAAAGCGGCGGGCGGTCGTCGATTCCATACTCCACGAGTGCGTCGCGGTCGTCCGCCTTCTCGGTTTCATCCATGCCTGGGGCCCACCTGTCGGAACGAGATTGAAAAGCCATCGAAACGCGCACTTCTTTCGAGCGGGTTGGCACACTGGACGGATGGGCACCCGTCCGACGCCCGATAGCGTGCCCGTGGGCCAGCGGATCGAGCGTCACGGGTCGCAACGTCTATGCCCGTCGACTGTCCCTAGTGACACATATGAGCGACTTCGACGAGGAAGCCGAGCGCGAACGACTGCGCGAGCAGTACGAACGCGAACAACAGAAGCGCGAGGCGACCGAGCACATGAGCGAACTCCTCTTGAAGGGCGCAACGATGACCGACGCCCACTGTGAGGAGTGTGGCGACCCCATCTTCCGGTACGACGGCCAGACGTTCTGCCCGACCTGCAAGCAAGAAGTCGACCCCGAAGACACCGAGGAGCCCAGTGAAGACGACTCCGGAGCCGAATCTCCGGCCGGAGCATCTAACGAGGAACGAAGCGACGCAGAATCAGGGACAGAACAGTTATCCGCAGATGCGGGCGCAGCGATCGACAACGCTAACTCCGGGAGAGCGCCGACGACCGCCAGCGGACGAGAGAAATCCGAAACGGGAGACAACGCGACCGTCCCGTCTACCGCCGGGCGGGTCGAGGTGCCGGCGGTCGAGCCCGAAGGCGGAGCGGATTCGCCTCGGGACGGGCGCGAGACCACAGGTAGTCTGGAAGATGCTCGCAACTCGCTACAGCGGACTCTCCTCTCGTTCGCCCGGCAGGCCGAATCGACCGACGATCCGCGGCGCGCCCGTGACGCACTCGAAGCAGCCCGCGAGGCCGCCGACACTCTCGCCGCGATCGACAAGATCCGATAACCGCGTCGATCCACGGTCGACCTTCCGGAACTCGACGCCCAAACAGTCGCGATCAGGCGGATCGATTTTTCTATCATCTGGCCATAGTTTCGGCCGTATCAAGTAGTTTGGATATATAGTAAAACCGCACACAAGTAGAGATTTGACATGATTGGGGGGTGTCTCACTGCAAGAAGGCGAAATCAGAGCACTGTCGGAGACAACGGTGTGGGCAACGCAAAGCCCAGTAAGACGCGGTGGTGTCCAGAAGCGAGCAGAGAGATAAGTCAAACAAGACAGTCGACTCCGTGGATTACAGAACCCCAAAAGGGGGATCAGCACGGATTTCGGCGGTATTCTGGCGAACTCGGGCGGGCCGACATTCGGCTCCGAGGGCTGTGCTTCGAGCTATTTATCATCGCCGCGGTCGTCATCAGCGCGACGAACCACGGCGAAATGGAGAGCCACTGGGATTGCTCCTAGATTCGCTCGTGTTCAGTTTCCCATCTTGCTGGTGTTAAAGGGGATGTCCGTCGAGATCCAAGAGGGGCGATGTAGTCGTCATCGGCATCGTGATGGTTGATACCCTCCAAGGACTGAACCTGGGCGAGTCGCGCTTTGGAACCGCGTTCTCGATACGAGTCCCAGTCGGCGAGACCCGCGCTCACTCCGTCGGCGGTTCGACCGCAAGCAGGCCTTCGAGTGATTCGATCTCGAATGTCGGTTCCGGATCTCCCTCCGGTCGATCACCCTCTCTGACCAGTAGCGCCGAGTCGGCGCCGGCTCGATCGGCCGTCTCGACGTCCGAGAGTCGATCGCCGACGAACAGGGCGTTGCCCGGTTTGACGCCCAGCGCGTCCAGGGCAGTCTGTAGGTAGTGTGGGTCGGGCTTCATCCGATCATACCCCGGGAGCGTCGGCGCTCGACCGTAAGCAGCCTCGAAGTGATCGCCCCACGGGAAATAGTCTCGGACAAACCGGACGGTGCCGTGGCGGTTGTTGCTGGCGATCGCCAGTTCGCCAGACTCCGCCAACGTCTCGAGAACATCGACGTCCGGGAAGGGCTCGCGTTCTCCCTCGCGGATCCAGTCGTTTTCTAGCTCCGTGGCTGCGTGTTCACGATACCCCCAGTAGGATGCAGCCGGAACATCAAACCGTTCACATAACCGGCGGATCGTGGCTACATCGTCCGGCATGACTAGTTCGGCCGGTGGTTCGTTGGTCGCGGCGTCAAAGTCGGCTAGCGCTGTGACGGTCGCCTGTCGATAGACGGCCGGTGCCGTGTGATAGCCGGTGAGCAACACCCCATCCAAGTCGAACACGATCGCGTCGTACACGGATGGGTTTCAATGCGTCCGCGACGACAGTAGGTGTTGTGAAAGCTGGTTCATCCTGGCGAGACTAGAATTACAACGGACAGACTGAGCCCGCAGAAATCCCACGGGCCGGATGGGAATTGAACCCGATGGCGAGATGGTCCGGTTCGGCTCGCTGTGCTCGCTTGCACGGGCTGCAACTCGCGTGATTCAATTCTCATCGGTCACGCACAGCAGGCGCTCGCTGACGCTCGCAGAAGTCTCACGGGCCGGAGGGGAATTGAACCGAGTGAAGACGTTCCGGGATACTCGTTCACATTGTTCGCTGCGTTTCCGGGGCTGCGACTTCCCGGCTTCAATTCCCATCGTCGCGCATTTGTTGCTCGCGAATTGCTCGCAGCAAAATGCTACGGGCCGGATGGGAATTGAACCACGGTCGTTCCCGTTCGCTCGCTACCTCACGGCTACGCCGTTCGGCTTTTCGAGGTCGCTTCGCGACCTCGCACCGCTCGCTCACCTCCCACTCTCTGATTCAATTCCCACCGGCAACGCACAGCAGGCGCTCGCGATTTGCGAGCGCCACGAGAGCGGGCCGGATGGGAATTGAACCCATGACCGTCTGGTTAAAAGCCAGACGCTCTGCCTGACTGAGCTACCGGCCCTCACCGAAGTTTGGGGGAGTCCCCGGCTAAGTCCTTACGGTTGTCGATGGTCGGGGTCGCCAACGGCGTCGTAGTGCTCGGAGAGCGCCGCAGCGATCAATACTCCGGGCGATTTGTCCTCCAGAGAAGCGCGCCGACGGAGTTCACAGTACGCATCAATTGGGAGTGTGACAGTGATTTCACCGAGAGGGTAGCCGGCACTGGAAAGCGCCGAGACGGGCTCGGCTCCGTCGTTGATCTCACTGGCGAGCGACCGCACTTCTCTGACAGTCAGCCCGTGATCCAGAGCCGCAAACGCCAGCAAGAACCTAGACGTCCCGCCGACGCGGGCGATATGTTTCGCCGCCGTGGGGGCTATCTCACCCTTGGCAACGTGGCGACGGATCGACCGCGGCAGATCGTGGACCCGTGACCACTTGCGGATGAACGACACCGTCGCGGAGCCACCCGCCCGCTCGGCGGCTGCCTTATAAGAACCCTCACCGCGGACGAGTGCCGCACACGCCGCCGCGCCACGCAGCATGTAGACGCTGTCCTCGTCCCCAGCGGTGTCCTCGGCGAACGAACGGACGGTCTCGGCAGCCTCCGTGAGACTGTCGGGATCATCCGGATCGAAGGCTACTGCACGATCAGCGTGTTCGCCGGTCGCCTCCGGGTCTCCCCGGATCACCGGCTGTCCCACCGGCGACTCCCGATCAGTCGGAAGCCCGGCCCGCTCCGGCTCGTCACTCATGTGTGACCCAGAGTTGTGATGCGTAGGTAAAAACGTCCGGTCGAAGATCAGTCGCCCGCAGCGTCCTGTTCGCGTTCCTCTGAGAGGTGCTCCCAGACTTCGGCACACCCACACCCGTCTTCGACGTTGTCGAGGTGATCGGTCTCCGCTGACTCGGCGTCACTCATCGATTCTCCCTCCGTTCGACCCGCCAGTCACCGCGACTGCAGCAGGCGTCTGGACGGCGCCGTCTGCGCTGTCAATCATCACCCGTCTCTACTGGACACACCCTCAAAAGGCCGCTCACACGGGTAATGACTACCCGAACTCCCGCGTAGGAGTGATTCTTGCCGCGACTGCTGACGCAGTCGTGTCATGGACTCCCGAGGAAGACGGCTGGAGAACCGTCCAGGTCCGGCGAGCGATCGGCGCCCCGAGCGTCGAGTGACGGCGAGACTTGTCCGGGCCGACGCCTACTCGGGGACGAGTCCCGTGGCGGAGGTAATGGTGACTGCCGTCCGGATCCTCGACGATGGAGCGTGGATCAGCGTCGACGACCAGCGTGTCGTCTCGGTGAGTGAACTCTGGCGGCTTCTCGACCACGGCGTCTGTGACTGTCAGATGGCGGATTTCCTCGTCGAAGGGTTCGTCGAAGTCGACGTGGTGGATCGGACGGTGCTCGTTCGGGCGGCCGGCCAGTGTGTGACCTGTGGGGCGAGTGCGGTCGCAGGGTGGCACCCAGTCGGCCGGATCGTCGGTCCGGACCGCCGGTTCGCGCCACTTGCCCCGGGGGACGTTCGCACGCCACAGGTTTGAAGCAGGCAATATCATCCGCTTCCGGGGAGAGGGCGGGAAGCTTGACGAGACACGCGGGCGTATACGTGGTCGGACCCAGGAACGGATATATGCCGACTGACGTGGAACGCTGGAAAGACGAAGTCTACGGCGAGGAGATCCGCGAGCACCTCATGGAGTTCGCGGAGGAGGGCTGGGAGGCTATCCCAGAAGACGAACACGACGCCTGGTTCGAGCGCTTCAAATGGTGGGGGCTGTACCACCAGCGGGCCGGCCAGGAGAGCTACTTCATGATGCGCATCGGGACGCCCAACGGCGTCATCGAGCCGGGACAGCTCGAAGTCGTCGGCGAGATCGCAAAGGAATATGCGACTGGACCCGCCGAGAACCCCGAGTTCGGTGGAGCCTACTGTGACTGGACAACCCGTCAGTCGATTCAACTGCACTGGATCAAACTCGAAGACGTCCCCGAAATCTTCGAGAAACTGGAGGACAACGGTCTCTCGACCCAACAGGCCTGCGGGGACTCCTGGCGGAACATCGTCGGCTGTCCGGTCGCCGGCAAGGACAGCCACGAACTGATCGACGCCTGGCCGATTGCCCGGGATCTCCACGACACGTTCAAAGGGAACGAAGACCACACGAACCTCCCCCGGAAGTGGAAGGTCTCCGTGACCGGCTGTACGGAAGGCTGTGGCCAGGGTGACATCAACGATCTCGCCCTCGAGCCGGCACGAAAGGAGATAGACGGCGAAACAGTCACAGGATTCAACGTCCGGGTCGGCGGCGGCCTCTCACGGAAGGAACCCCGCCTGGCCCGAGACATCGACGTCTTCGTTCGACCGGAGAACGCCGACGCGGTTGCTGGGGGCCTCTCCTCGCTCTTTCGGGAGCACGGCGACCGCGAGAACCGCTACAACGCCCGCATCAAGTTCCTCGTCGACGAGTGGGGAACCGAGAAGATCCGCTCGGTCCTCCAGGAAGATTTCGTGGACATCGACCTCCACAGCGCGGGCGAAGATCTCCGCGAGGAGTACACCTACAACACTGGGACCCAGGACGGTCACAACGATCACGTCGGCGTCCACGAGCAGGTCGACGGGAACTACTACGTCGGGTTGAACGTCCTCGTCGGGCGGATGGGTGCCGAGGATGTCCTCGAACTGGCCGACCTCGCCGACGAATACGGCAGCGGCGAGGTGCGACTGACCCAACGGCAGAATATCATCCTCACCGACGTCCCCGAAGATAACCTCGACCCGCTACTGGACGAACCCCTGCTGGAGGATTATTCGCCGGACCCCTCGCCGTTCATGCGTGGGTCGATCGCCTGTACGGGAACGGAGTTCTGCTCGCTGTCGATCGTCGAGACGAAGAACCGCCAGGTCCGGTACGCCCGCTGGCTGAAAGAAAACGTTGAGCTCCCAGAGGATCACGAGGAGTTCCACATTCACCTCTCTGGATGTACGGCCTCGTGTGCCCAGCCCCAGATCGCGGACGTCTCCTTGCGCGGGATGAAGACCCGCAAAGACGGCGATCCGGTCGAGGCCTTCGACGTCGGCCTGGGCGGCGGCCTTGGCGAGGACCCGCGCTTTGCCGACTGGATCGCGATGCGCGTCCCCGCCGATGAGGTGCCGGGCGCGATCGCCAACCTGATCGAGACCTTCGCGGACCGTCGGGCGGACGGCGAGACGTTCCGGGAGTTCGTCGAGGCCCGCGACGAGGACGAACTCGCCGACCTGCTCGACCCCGAAGAGACTGATTACGAGGACCCCTATATGCATAACACGAAGAAGACCTGGTATCCCTACGCAGCGGAAGACGACATGGACGCTTCGCCCGCGCCGACCGACGGCGCCGGTAACTCCCTGCCGGCCGACGACTGATCGGAACCAGTCTGCTCGGCCGGCCGATCGGATAGAAGTGCCAGTACGGGCTGTCGGGCCGATACTTATGGGCATGGCGTGTCAACGGTAAACATGCGCCTATCGAAGAGGGGTGTCCGGCGTGGCCAGTCGGGGGCGCAACTGCCAGGGAGTGACCACCAATGCCAACGTACGTGACCCTGCTTGAGTACACGGAGCAGGGGATTTCGACAGTGGAATCGAGCCCGGACCGCGTCGAGGCCCACAGGGACCTCGTTGCCGATCTCGGTGGAGAGTTCAAGGACTTCTACATTACGATGGGCCAGTACGACGGGGTCGCGATCGCCGAGTTCCCGGATGATGAGACCGCCGCAGAGTATGCGCTGATCCTCGGGAAAGGGGGCAACGTCCGGACAGAGACGCTTCGGGGCTTTAGCGAGGAGCAGTTCAGAGACGTCGTCGACGACATCTCGTAAGCGTCCCTGCTGAGTTCGACCGTCTCCCCTTCTCCGTTCTTCGCACGGACGACACGGCTAAGTCCGCCCGGCCGTCAGTCCGCGTATGGCCGATCGCATCCTCACAGTCAACGCGTACACGACCTTCGACCTCCTCTCTGCCCGCGTCGAGGGCCACGGCTTCGAGGCGATGGCACCGGCCGTCCTGAACGTCACGACCGACCGGACAGCGCCCGATCACGTCAGGCTCGAACTCGAACTCGACAACACCGAGACCGACGAACTCCCAGCCCACGCCGAGACGGTCGAACTGTCGGCCGAGCAGGCCCGGGAACTCGCGACGGAACTGCGCAAGCACGCGGCGGAACTCGAACAATAGGGGAACTGCGCGAGCACGCAGCGGAACTCGAAGACCACAGACCCGGATTCCCTCGGACGAGTGAGCCCCCAATATACGGGGATTCAATCCAAGGATGCATCCAACATATGTGAACAAAAAGACCGGGATGCATCTCGTATGTGAGAAATTGATGGCGTGATGCATCTCGTATTCGGGCAAAGACTGTTTTTCACGCCTTGGGAATAGCGCTGTCATTTACTATCGTTAAGAACAGTTCTTCCGATGTGAACCGAACGTCAATGCCACTATATAGGGGGTTAAAGTAGCGATGAGCGACGGCTGGAACATCGTCGTCTGTGTCAAGCAGGTACCTGATGCCGCAGAGGTGTCGATCGATCCCGACACAGGAACACTCAATCGGGCTGACGCCGACGCGGTGATGAACGCACCGGACTACAACGCCGTCGAGGCGGCCCTGGAAGTCCGGGACGAAGTCGGTGGCACAGTCACGGCACTCACGATGGGGCCACCGAGCGCCCAGGAAGTACTTCGAGCGGCTGTCGGCATGGGTGCCGACGACGCCGTGTTGCTGACCGATCGCGCCTTTGGCGGCAGCGATACCTGGCCGACGGGTCTGGCGCTGGCACGGGCGGTCGAGGAACTCGACGCCGACGTGGTCTTCGGCGGCGAGGAGACGACCGACTCCTCGACCGGCCAGGTCCCGCCGGGCATCGCCGCCCACAACGGCTGGGCGCAACTCACCTACACCGAGGCCATCGAACCCCGGCCCGACGAAGATCGGCTGATCGCGAAACGCGACATCGAGGGGGGCTACGAGCGGGTCGCCGCCGAGTTGCCCGTCGTCGTCGCCATGGAGTTCGGCGAGAACGAGCCTCGGACTGCCGGCCTTCACCGAAAGATCTACGCCGAGACCGACTTCGAGCCGGTCGAGTGGTCGGCGGCCGATATCGGTGTCGAAGACGAAGTCGGCCTCGCAGTCTCGCCGACCCAGGTCGGCGGGATGGCCACTGCCGAACCAGTCCCGCGCGAACAGGAGACCGTCGACGACGTCGAGGACCTGGCTGATCGCATCGTGGAGGTGCTCTGAGATGGCTGCCGGTGCCCAATCGGACAACGCCGCCGACATCGAGGCCCACAGCGACGTCTGGGTGTTCGTCGAACAGCACGACAGCGAGGTCGCGAAGGTCGCCTGGGAGCTACTCGCCAAGGGTCGCGAACTCGCCGACCAGAAGGATGAGGATCTGGTCGCACTTGTCATGGGCGAGGACATTCACGAGACGGGGATCCCGCAGGAAGCGATCGCCCGCGGCGCAGATCGCGTCTTGATTGCCGACGATCCGATCTTCGAGCCCTACCGAGCCGACCCCTACGGCAAGCAGTTCCGCCACCTCGTCGAGGAGCGCAAGCCGGACATCGCACTGATCGGCGGGACTCACACTGGTCGGGACTTCGCCGGCCGCGTCGCCGTCCCGACTCACGCCGGGCTCACGGCCGACACGACAGAGCTAGAGATCACCGACGAGCGCTACGAGATGCGCCGGCCGGCCTTCGGCGGGGACGCCCTGGCGACGATCATCTGCCCGAGCCACCGCCCGCAAATGTCCACCGTCCGGCCGGGCGTCTTCGACACGCCCGGCCCCGACGAGAGTCGCGAGGGGGAGATCGAGGACGTCGAGGTCGTGGTGAGTGAAGACGAGACGATGACGGAGGTCCTCGAACGCGAGGTCGGTGACGTCGCGGACATCACAGACGCCGAGATCATCGTCGCCGGTGGCATGGGTCTGGAGGGTGACTTCGATCCCGTCTGGGAACTCGCCGACCTGCTCGGCGGCGAAGTCGCGGCGACGCGGGAGGCCGTCGAGGAGGGCTGGATCGAACCCGCTCGCCAGGTCGGACAGACCGGCAAGACTGTCCGACCGAAGCTCTATATCGCCGTCGGCATTTCCGGCGCGATCCAGCACGTCGAGGGGATGGACGACTCCGAGACTGTCGTCGCGATCAACACCGATCCCAACGCGCCGATCTTCGAGAACGCCGACTACGGGATCGTCGCCGATTATGCCGACGTGCTGCCTGAATTGATCGAGTTGCTTCGCGAGCATCTCGAAGCCGACACCCAGGAGGCCACAGCATGAGTACCGACGCCCAATCAGGAGAGAACAATGGCGTCGAACCGGAACCCGAGCAGACAGACGAGGACAGCGAGGGGCCACCGATGCCCCAGCCCACCAGCGAGACGCCCAACTACGACGGCGAGTTCGACGCGATCGTCGTCGGAGCGGGTCTCGCAGGGAGCACTGCCGCACTGACGATGGCCGAGGAGGGTTTGGACGTCATCATCCTCGAACGGGGTAACTCCCCTGGAACGAAGAACGTCTTCGGCGGGATCCTGTTCACGCCTCGCATTCGAGAGCTGACGGACTTCGATGATGCGCCGAAGCAGCGCTTCGTCGCCGAGAAGACCTTTTCGATGCTTTCCGAGGAAGGCGACGCGACGGAGGTCTCGATGCAGCCGGCGGCCTGGAAGGAAGAACCACACAACGACTCCTGGATGGTCCTGCGCGGGGACTTCGACGAGTGGTTCGCCGAGCAGGCTGTCGAGGCCGGGGCGACGCTGATCACTGAGACCACAGTAACCGATCTCGTCCGCGAGGACGGGGCTATCGCCGGTGTCGAGACCGACCGACCGGACGGCACGCTGCACGCGCCGACAGTTGTCCTCGCGGAGGGGGCCAACTCGCTGGTCAGCGAGGGGGCCGGCCTAGCCGAACCCCAGCAGCGCAAGGACGTCGCGGTCTCCGCAAAGGAGGTCCGCAAGTACGACCGGGAGACCATCGAGGATCGCTTCCACCTCACCGACGAAGAAGGGGCCGCGATCCACTACTTCGGCGACGGTGCGGTCGGCGACGCCGTCGGCGGCGGGTTCATCTACACGAACAAGCGCACGCTGGCTATCGGCGTCGTCTACTCCATCGAGGACGCTGTCCACGACGAGCGGAGCCCCGACGACGTGCTCGATGACTTCAAGTCCCATCCGGCGGTCGCACCGCTGGTCAAGGGTGGACGGATGATCGAGTACTCCGCCCACGCGATCCCGGAAAGCGGCCCCGACGCGATGCCCGACCTCGTCCACGACGGCGCGGTGATCACTGGCGATGCGGCCGGACTGGTGCTCAACAACGGCCTGCATCTGGAAGGCACAAACATGGCCGTCGAGAGCGGCTACCAGGCCGGGAAAGCCGTCGCCAGCGCGGTCGAAACCGGCCGAACCGACGCCGCGGCACTCGCCGACTACGAGGATGCCCTCGAAGCGTCCTGGGTGATGGACAACCTGAACCACTACGGGTGGTTCCTCGACGCCGCGGCCGAAGACAAAAAGTTCCTCTTCGACGACTTGCCACAGGCACTCGCCGACGCCGAGACCGACTACTTCCGGATGAACGACGAACCGAAGACCCGCCACACGAAATCCGCCCGCAAGCGCCTCGTCGGTGCGATGGGTGGTTACCTCGGTGCGGCGAAGAAAGCCTGGAAATACCGCAAGCTATTCCGCTGACTATGAGTGCACACCCCAAAACCCCCGACGTCGAACAGCCATCGATCGAGGACCGCCTCTACACGGTCAAGTACGAGGACCCCGGCGAGTCCCACCTCGACGTGAAACTGCCCGGGATCTGCGAGGAGAAATGCGTCACCCAGGACTGCGTCTCGGTCTGTCCCGCCAACGTCTGGCGGATGGAGGGCAACGACAGCGTCCCGACGATCGCCTACGAGAACTGCCTGGAGTGTGGCAGTTGCCGATGGGCCTGCCAGCACGGCAACGTCGTCTGGGAGTACCCCGAGAACGGGTCCGGCGTTTCCTACAAGTACGGATAGCGCGTCGGAGACGGGCTAGGCTCACGAAGGTTTTTATCACTTTCCGGACTATTCAGCAGCATGGCACGGGCCGATCCTGGTGACGCCGACGCGCCGGATCGAGAAATCCCACAGATGCCCATCGGCCAGCGAGCGCGCCGGCAAAAGCTCACCAAGCTGGAAGGACGGTCTGATCGCGATCGAGAGAAAACCAGCGACCGGTAGTATCGAGTGCTCGGTGCAGCGGTCGAGCCGCCGATCGAACTACCGGCGGTGGCGTGAGAGTGTTGTTCGAGTGGAGGTATAGTCGGCATCCGGATGTATGGAAGTAGAGCGAAATCCAGCACAAGTACGGGATCCAAGCAAAATGCTCTCGACACGATGACCAAATAGATGAAATGTGCTTGTTTGGGGCCTAAAAACAGTTCTCACGAAGATTGGGAAGACCAGCAACAGACAGGTCGTGTACCCAGAACCGATCTGTATCGGATAACGAACAGTCCAGGAGATCTGTTTAGTATCTGGCCGCGAATCGGTCTAACTCAAAATGAAACGATGGTTTCTCAGTTATAACGGGATATGGCCGACAATTCTTCATAGAGGGACGCTATCGATTCCGATGCTAACTCAAATCTAGATTTATTCCGTGTTCTCGAACGACCGGGTCAAGATATCGAAGATGTCCACGGCCTTGAACTCCTGATAGCGCTCTTTCCCAGTCGTTTCCTGAAGTACGCCCTCGTTCTCCAGGTCGGTTATCGCGTTCCGTGCGGTCTGGTGAGAGACGTCGAGTAACGCCTCCACCTCGTTGGTCGTGACGTACGGATACTGAAAGAGCCGCATCGCCAACCGGTCTCTCGCGGTCTTTTCGTGGCCGTAGCGTGCCTCGTACTTCCGGCGCAATTCCCGTAGTTCGTTCGTTCGCGTAATCGCATCCGCCGCCTGCTGACGGATACCGTCGACGAAGAACTGGAGCCATGGTTCCCAGGCGCCCTCCTCGCTCACCGCACGCATGCGGGTGACATACTCGATCTTGTGCTCGTTGAAATACGCGCTCGGGTAGAGGTACGGCTCAGTCAGATAGCCCTGCTGGATGAGTTGGAGCGTGATCAACAATCGGCCGAGGCGACCGTTTCCGTCGCCGTACGGGTGAATCGTCTCGAACTGATAGTGGACGATTCCGAGGTCAACGAGGTCGTGGTAAGCGCCACCGCTCTGGATGTAGGTGACGAGATTAGCCACGAGATCCGGGACCTGCGTGGCAGCGGGTGGAATATACGGCGTCAAATGGGGCTCTGGTGGGGGGATGTGGACCGGTGCCGTCCGAAACGTACCAGCACTTTCACCTTCGTCACGGACGCCCTCCATGAGCGTTCCGTGAAGGTCGTCGAGCAAGTCGATCGAGATCTCCCCGTCCTCAGAGACACGAGCGGCCCCCTCCCGAACGGCCGTCTCGTAGTTTACGCCCTCGCGGATGTCTTTGGTCGTTTCGCCATGATCGATGTCCTCGGGCCGAAAGAGATCCTCGAGTTCGATATTTGCCCCTTCGATGAGAACTGATTCGACGGCCTCACGCCGCACGAGTGACGTATAGACGATCGGGCTGGCGTCCGTTTCCTCGCTGATCCCCTCCAGACGACCTAGCTGGTAGATCGCATCCTGGAGTGTCTCTTGAAATTCGGAGCTGAATTCGATCTCGTTCGCTGGCGGGAGTTCGTCAGGGAGGTAGTACGACCGCTGTCCGAAGGGAACGTATTTCCCCGGTGCCTCTTCTGGAAGTGCATCCGTGGACATTGTAATTAGGAAAGCGAAAGTGGCCCTAACTCAAATATCTTCTCTAGAATTAGGATTAAGCTGTGGCAGAACCACGCCACTTATGAAGAGATAGTCACGAGGGCGGACGCTAACTCAAATCCACCGTCCAACAGTACCCGACTCACCGAGGATTCCGTCAACCGACAAATAGATCGAGTAACTGTTAACTTGACTTCGGAATTGCAAGCCGCTATTATGCCTCCTCCTCTCGTGACCTGCTCGTTGTACGCCGACAATGCGAACGCCCACGGGTGAAAAAGTGGAGATCGAACACGTCATCCGCTCTCGAACGGCGGCGCCAGGTTCGACATCGAATCCCAGAACGATTCCAAGTGGCGTATCGACGTAACGCGGCCTGGCGACGTCGATCTCGTGACGACCTGGCGCGACGGGCTTCTTGACGATCTCGATGAGCCCGATTGGATCGAAGACGTAGTGGCGCAACTCCAGCGGGCAGCGTATCTCAAGCCAGAAGCGGGCAAACGTGGAATGAGTGGGTGGCAAAGGTTACCTGAGGACGGGAGAGCGATCCTTAACGAACGTGATCGTAATATTGCGGTGTCGTGGAACGAAGAAGTACATAAGTGGATGATTCGTACCCTTTTCCTCAACTACTAATTGTGATGAGTGTTATTGGATCAGCAGGATGGGCGAGTCAGGTAGGGATCCAGTAGATACAAAAAACGAATTAAATCTCCTACAGCAGCGGCTCCAAAACAAGACACAAAATATAGGGCGGATTATCCAATTCAATATTATTTCGTTATCGATCGTAGCTGGATTCCTTCAGCTCGGAGACCTGTCGGACGTTGGCTGGAATTTAATTACAATCAGTGGTGTATCGATCGTCGCTCTCTCTATCTTTTTGGCAGTTTTCGGAATGACTCTCAGTAGAGCTTCTTTTGCTTGGATGACGAAAAAACCGTCAGAATCGGCGAGTAAACAAATGGTGCTGCACGAATATCGGACACGTAATCGGTATCTTGGTTGGATCGTAGCCGGATCGATTGGAGCTGGTGGCTTTGGTATTGCAACGATGTTGGTGGGGGTTTTCAGAGCGGTCGAGATAGAGCCAATTTTTCCATGGTGGGTGAGTGAATCAATCGTTCTCGTTACCCTTGTTGGAAGTGCGCTCCTCGGATATTGGTTTGCACGGCGTATCAGGACGGATATTTCCGAATAGGGCTACCGGAATTTTTCGGAGCCTGCACAGGCGCGCGTGCCATTTGGGCCAGACTGTGAGCCTACACGACGATCAGCTCAGAACGAGAGCGTCCCATTCCGGAGCATGATCCCACCGGAGATCGCAGCTACGAGTGCAACAGCCCCGATCGTCGCGAACGCTTCGTTAGCCCACTCGTTTTTCGCGTAGACCAAATCCAGCGTGTACCGCGTACTCGACCACGGTCGGAGTGGACGGATCCCCATCGGCGTGATCACGTCCCCTGCGAGGTGACTCAGGAAGCCCAGAAACGCACCCCCGAAGGTCGCACCGACCAGCACGACAACATGCGTGTCGATCGGATACGTCCCACTGACGGCACTGTAGAGTGCAAGCGCTGCGACGACGCAGCTGGCCACCGCCCCGGCCAGGAGTGTGTGGGCGCCCCGCGGTGCGAGACCAGTGGAAGCTGCATATCGAAGTCCGGGGCGTAGCTGAAGAACACGGCACAGATCAGTCCCAGGGCCAACACCGACAGGAGATCGGAGTAGCTCAGCACGAACGCGACGGGTGCGTAGAATAGCATCCCGAGGCCGATGTGGCCTTTCGAGTGCATGCCAGTGCGTTAGTAATTCCGGCGGTCCTGGACGGCGCCGTCCGATCCGTGGATAACGAGTGTGTCGCCCGAGCTTGTTTTCTTCTGCCCAGCGGAGACGGCCGGCTGCTTCTTCCGGTGGTTCGAGACAACGGATCCACCCGCTTTCTGGAGGCGCCACTGGTTGCCGCTGGGAACGACGTGATATTCCGTCATGTATGGCACCGAGACTTGCAATTCTAATAACTTTCTAGGGTACCGTAGTGGTGTACCAAACCTGCCAACGAAACGTACGCGCGTGGCGTTGCTCACAGCATAGCTGATGTGATTTACTCCTCAAGCGAGAGTAGCTCATCTTCTACATAGTCTTCCCCAGTGAGTGTGAGTTCGTACACATCACTTCCCTCCCGGGTATCGACTTTTTGTAGATGACTTTCCTCAACTTGTTTTGAAAGATCCCGTGACACATTAGCCCCTAATTGGATTTTTGCATCTTGCGCTTGGTCTTCGACCTCTGGTCGAGTAAAATTCGACTGATCGCTCTGGTATTCAAGGTACCAACCGACAATAAGTGCAGCGTCTCGCTTAGTGAGGTTATTTGCCATTTTATAATATTCTTGCAAAGACCTCGACTTGTTGGTTGATGTTCCGGTATTTTCTGAGACTGGTTTTTCTTCTGAAGAATTTGTAGCATCCGTGGTTGATCGTGTAGCAGCAGCGGCCACTGCTTCAGAATCAACGCCGTTTAGGTAATCTTCTTTTAAGCCTTCAAACCAAGTTTCAGCGTCATCAATTGGTCCCTCAACTTCAATCGTCACATCACCAACGGAAACATGGAGATGAAGGGTTTCTGTCGATGCCATTTCTTCTGTTGTTTCAGCCATGCTAGCTAGCTACTATATCCTTCCCATATATTTGTTGGTGACTTGTTTCACTTGTCTTTACTCCGTTCTTTAGAATGACCAATCCTTGACTATTTTAGCCTACCGGGTGTATATACCGAACTATCTCAAGTACAAGTAAATCTAAATGGTTAGAATATATACTAGCGATAAGCATGTCAGAAGAACAATCGACTTTCCAAGATCTGCTG
Organism: Halorhabdus rudnickae; assembly: GCF_900880625.1. Classification (NCBI taxonomy): domain Archaea; kingdom Methanobacteriati; phylum Methanobacteriota; class Halobacteria; order Halobacteriales; family Haloarculaceae; genus Halorhabdus; species Halorhabdus rudnickae. The sequence continues at coordinate 2,206,293 of NZ_CAAHFB010000001.1, read as the reverse complement.
GTTGATGAAGAGGAAGCAAGCGAAGTACTCCTCACTGAAACACTAATTGACTACATTCGAATTGGAGATGATAGCGGGAACATCGTCCCTCAGGAGAAGTTTGAGGACCTTACTAATCCAAAGAAAGTATCGGTTATTCTCCTCGCCCAGCATGCCCTTGAGGGACTGGAAATGGAAGAGGAACAGTGGCTGACCCCGACGGAAATCAGTGAAAAGAGTGGTATCAAAAAAGGGTCCGTTTACCCAGCGGTCCGGAGACTTGATGATGAAAACATTGCAGAAACGGACGATGGGTCATATCGAATCCCGTCGCATAATCTAGAAACCGCAAAACAGTATCTCACACAGGAGGAAAACTAATGACTGAAGTCGAAGCCCTCGAAACCCGTGTCGAAGAACTCGAAAGCCGAGTCAATGAACTAGAACAGCTGATTCACGATGGACAAGGGACTGATGAGGTGACTGGTTTACGTGAATTCGTGAATCAAATCAATCCAAGCACACATGTAGAACGAGCGCTGGCCATCGGGTATTATCTTGAGCAATACCAAGGTCAAGAAAACTTCACTCGTGCTGATCTTGAGGAGGAGTACCGAACCTGCCGGGTCCAAAAGCCAGCGAACATGAGCGATGTTCTGGCCAATCTTCGAGAGAAAGAATGGGCGATGCCCGATGGGGAGAAAGGCCAATCGAAGCCGCATCGTCTGACTGCAGATGGTCTAACACAAATCGAGGAGGGGCTCAGCGATGGGGCTTGATGAGCGTATTCAAGACGAGATGTACGTTGATACTGAGTCCCTTCTGGAAGACGAATTCGACCGGGCCAAAGAACTCTACGATATATATATGAAGACAATACGGTTGATATTGACGACAGAATTGAGGAAGTTGAAAACAAAGAGAAAATCCTCATTCACTTGATTGCATGGCAGTATATAGCGGAAGCGACAGAAGAAGCCACATCCGGACTTGAGTACGATTATTTTTATGAGCGCATTGATGCTAGCGATAGCACCATCCGCGGCTACTTCAGCGATCTTGATGATGAAGGTCTCATCCGCGAAAACGAAGACGGAAATAAGGAATTTGTTGTCGAACGACTCAGTGACGCAATTGAACGGATCGAATCCGCTATTGACGGAGAAGATTAGCTCGATCCATCAAGTTATTCCCAATCAACTTTGGTTACGTCTACGCCCTTCTCAGCAAGATATTGGGTGCTTTCACGCCCCCAATCTTCTTCCCCAGACCCCTTTGTGAGAACGATATACACCTGGGCATCGCCGAGAGGGCGCATGGTACGGCCAGCGCGCTGTCCAGTTTGAGAACGTGACGACCCCATGGTTGAAGCCAAGATAGCTACTTCAGCGTCAGGAAGATCGATCCCTTCGTCTCCAACACGGGAGATGATCAGTGTCGTAAGTTCTCCCGCTCTGAACTGATCATAAATCCGCTCGCGCTCTTCGTGGTTCGTGTCTCCGTACACGAAGGGGAGATTTAACTCTGAAACGAGGTCCTTTCCTTGTTTAATCCAGTCGACGAAAATGAGCGTTTTCTGACCGTCATGTTCGTCGACTAGTGTTTCAATGACTGGGGCTTTTTGTGGATTGCGAGCTGCTTCAATGAGACGCTTGCTACCCGAAGCACGCTGATATCGTTCACGTGCGCTATCACTGGCCCACGGAACAGTGATGAGTTCAACTTCTGGCTTCTCGACCCAGCCATCAGCAAAGAGCGAACCCCAATCTGTGCCGATTGGTGGCCCGATGAGCGTGTAGATTTCTTTCGGATCCTCCGCTTCCCGAACGGGGGTAGCCGACAAACCGAGTCGAGCCTTAGACTGGATCTCCCGAAATCGTTTCCAAGTTGAAGCCACCGAATGATGGCATTCATCAGCGATGACAAGGCCCCAATCGCGCTCGTTAAACAGTTTCCGGTGACGACTCATTGCGGCTGTATCGTAAGTGGCGATCGTTACTGGCCGAATCTGCTTTGTGCCACCGTGATACTGGCCGATTTGACGTCGCGATAACGTCGTCTTCTCTGTGAGTTCGTCTTCCCACTGTTGGACAAGTTCGCGGTTTGGGACGATAATGAGGGACTCACCACCGACTGACGCCATTGTTCCGAGAGCAGCGATGGTTTTCCCACTTCCAGAGGGGCCAACGAAGACACCACTATGACGAACTCCGAACTGCTCCACCCACTCCTGTTGGTAATCTCGCAATGCAATCCCGCTATCAAGTTCGATTTCGAGCTCTGCACCGTCTTCTAATCGGCGTTCATCTATGACCGGATAGCCAGCATCATACAGTGCCTCCTTAACCTTGGCGTCACCGCCCTGTGTCACTCGAAGTTCGGTGTCTGAGAGGAATTCGGTATAGTGATCACCATATTCTAGTTTTCGTTTCGCGACGTTTTCGAAGACATCAGGATCCTGGGCTTCAAGCACGGAATATCCGTCTGGATGGGTACACAGACGAAACTGATTGGCTCGATCCCAATCCTCTTTGATGCGACTCTCGAACCCACCATCCCAATGATCGTCACCGATAAGCTCGATTAAATCCGCTCGAAGGCTTGTGAAGGAGTCATAAGGCGCATTCCAAATGTCGGTCTCGTCGATCTTGTAGAGATACCCATCCCCAGTAGAATCCACGAGATGTGCTGTTTGTGCGAGTGTCCGTTGGCTTTTATCAGTGGGAGAATCTACTACTACTTCACGTCGGCTAGGGAAGAAAAGAACACGTTCGTCATTTGTCTTCGTTTGCTTTGTGGCAGAACTTCGATCTGACTTTGGATCCAAGTAGGAAGGATTCTCTTGCTGATTGTTTGCCTCGCTTGGTTGTTTCGTGGCAGACTCTTCTGGCGATAGTGATACCCACTTGGGAGCGTACCACACTTTCGCTCGTCCGCCAACTTGTTCAGCTTCCAAGGTCCCTTCTTCAGTCAGCTGGTATAATTTTTGACGGGCCGTTTCAGGTGTACAGCCAACGAGTTCAGCAATATCGGCTGTCGTCACAAATGGCTTTACGTTGTGTACCTCCTCAATTGCTTCCCTAATCTCTTTGATATGAAACTGTGTATTTGGGGGCATGCTTTGGGGTAGATATCCGCTTCGTTAATTGATTCTGTTACGTGCCAAACACTTAGATATTTCGATGACACATTCTTTGGCTCGTCCCCTCAGAAGAGTAGGCGAATCCGATTGTGAGTAGCCTAAGTCCGATGGGCAGTAGATAAATTGTTATTTTCTTCATGGCAACTATCCCCAGTACCTTTAACCTGACTTCACTTCTATTGGCTCCTTGCCTATCCTCCTAGCATTATAAGTGGGTGCTCTATGTTAGCCGGTGTGATGAGTCTTGAACGCGTTCAACGGGAATTATTAGATGGAGAACTACATGAGGAGTCTGTTGAGCGGCTTCTTGACCATTATCAACGGATGCAAGGACGACTTCAAGAGGGTGAGTATGATGAAGCGGGTACACACATTGGCAATTTTTGTGAAAATATGGTAAATATACTGCTTGATCAAATGGGTGAAGGAATACAAGATCATCCCGCTGTGGATGATTTCATCAATGATTGTCTTAATGGACAGATTGGACTAAATGAGGTTGATAGTATCCGTCTCCAAATCCCTCGTACGATTCGGGCAGCTTACGATATCCGAAATAACCGGGATTCAGTTCATGTTAACCTTCGAGTTCCCGTGAACTATGCAGACACACAGGCAGGAATCGCGATGTGTTCTTGGATGCTGGCAGAGGTACTGCGTGTCTACGGGGATGGGGACCATACGGATGATATGGAAGAAGTCGGAGATCTCATCGAAGAACTCTCGGCACCGGTTTCAGACGGTAATCCATTGACTGAGTTGGAAACTAGTCGTGATGATTTTGATCGCCAAGCTGTTCTTGAAGTGCTTGAAGGGAGGGTTCAAGTCTTTGGTGAAGATATTCGTCCCGGGGCAGAGTTTGAAGATTTAGCTACAGACGAGCGAATTATTGTACTAATGCTAGGTCGTCTTGCGGCTACTGATCTCGAAAATATTGAGAACCAAGGAGCCTCTTCAGGCTGGTATAGTGAACCAGCTGATGTCTCGGATACGCGTGTTCGTCAAATCGCAAATGACCTCTCTTTTGTGAGCAATAGTAATCAGGCAGGAGGCTACCATATTCCTGGTTTTCGAGCTGATGAAGCAATCGCATATCTTGAGGAAGAGTAGGTGATCGTGGTTGACTGCTGTGAAAGAGTTTTACTGTGACTTCTGGAGCCTATTGAAGCGATATTCGAACACGGTTCCTGAAATACTCGCAATTGGTGGGTTTACATTAATTCTCGCGGCATTCGTCCTGTTCGCGTTCTATGTAGGATTTTCGCTTGGCATCACTAGGGATTCGGGTGTTCCGGTTAGGATTTATCTTGGAATCGGAATCGGTCCTTTCCTCACCGGCGTTATTGTTACATTCCCTTCTCCACTGCAGGCCGTGGTGAATCAATACGTATGGCGCCGTCTTCCGGAAAATCTCTATAAGGATGGCTAATTAGAAGAGTTGAGATTAGCTTTCCTCGGACTATATTATGTCATTCCGAATAGTATACCACCACTCCTGGATCTGAGCACGCCAAGGGTGTTCCCAGTAATAGGGATCATCTGGTTTCTCCGAATCCTCAAAGTCTCGAATCTCATTGTAACTGTCCGGCGCCCTTTCCTTGATCTCTTTCCAGGCCGCCTCAAAATCTTCCCGACCAAAAATCGTTTCAATCCCCGCTCTCCAGTTCTCCCACGTAGATTTACTTACACGACCGTTCTGCCTCATGTGAATCTGATCATTGGTGAGGTCGATATATCGGTAGTAGTCTTTCAGTTCACCCTCATAACCGTCAGAGTGGGAATTTTGGAGCAAAGAATCCACAGGAATCTCGTATACAATGTCTCGATAGTCACTCGTCAGTTTGTCTTCAAATTCCGTTCTGAATTGCCTGTGTCTCTGCCTCAATTGGTACGCAAGTACGAAAACAGAAGCCGGTGTCGCAATCGATACCATAAAATCCCAAGGGATTGCCATATCTCGTTTCGAGACCAACTAAACGTATAAAATCTTTCCCCTCCCCCAATATCCTTTGATCTGTCCATTATTACAACAACAAGAGCACTCTCCGTCTTGTTAATACCATAATCCGTTTCTTTGTGCAAGCACCGCTGCTTTCGCAGTAATTCCGTATACTCTGACCCATTCTACGATCTATCCAGCGTGAGAGCATTCCCAGTTGTTCTTCGAGGTCGAGACCTATCGCAGATAGTTTGACATCGCAACTTCGGAATCGCAATCCGCGCTTAAGCATCCATCTCGTCAGTCTGACGTGCATGCCGACGATCTGGACTCCAATTAGTCATGCGCTCACGACGGTTCCGACCAGTCAGAGTCGACCTGCACGATTGCCTCTGGGAAAGAAAGACCCTGCTCAGTGCAGATCATCTCGATCAGTTTCTCGGCACGTTGCCAGCGCGGATCGCTGGGATAGTCCCTGCAGTAGCAGTCTCAGTGTGCAGCCACTTCGACGACAATCAACCAACCCAAGAGATACAGATTTGGCATGAACTGGGCTGACTCTGCTCCCATACAAGAAGATGCGGTCAGTCGTCAGCGGATTTCGACACGTCCGGACGACGAGAGACCAGCTCATCTTGCGCTGGGATCCACCGGACAGCCCCGAAGACACGGACCCAAGCATTGTGACGGTTCCGGCTCACGATTCGATCAGCATCGGCTCCCTACGAGATATCGCTGAAAACGCCGGTGCCAAGAACTTTGAGACGTGCTGCGAGTGGATCGACGAGCACCACCGAAACAGACTCGGTCGTCGATAGGACCGCCAGGGCAACGTCGTCTGGGAGTACCCCGAGAACGGGAGCGGCGTCTCCTACAAGTACGGGTAGATGGGATCGTCACTTCGAACACGCCCGGTTGAACTGTCGGTACACTGATGAAGGCCGGGGTCGATGGGACGGACCGTTATGGAAGCGAGAGCAGTCGACTTCATCATGTACAACGTCACCGACCTGGAGACCGCTCTGCCCTTTTATCGGGATACGCTGGGCCTCGATCTGGAAGAGCACCTCGCGGAGTTCGGCTGGGCCGAATTCGCCGTCGAACCCACCACGCTCGCGCTGAACGAACTCGATTTCGAGGGGGACCAGGGGCCGAACGCGGGCGGCGCGGCCGTCGCCCTCTCCGTCGATGACGTCGAGGCAGCCATCGAGGAGGTCAGCGCCGCGGGAGGAACCGTCCTCCAGGAACCGATGGAAACGGAGGTCTGTGATATGGCCACCGTCGCCGACCCGGATGACAATCCCATCACACTGCACCACCGCCACGACGGTACGGCCGGCCGGCGGGATCCATTCCCGTAGCGAAGGAGGGGCCACTGGGATGCAGCCGCTGGCAGGACACGAGCGGCACGTCGGATCGAGGGACGTCAGGTAGGTCTGACGATTGCCTTCAGGAACTGCATGGAGTGGTCAGATTCCGGTGGGTCTGCTCGCAGAGCACCGTCGTCTGTGAGTCCCTGATCGTGTTGACAGTGATGATCGTCGCGCTGTTCGTCAAGGAATATCGCGAGAGACAGAACAGATAGTTTCATATGAGCGACCTGAGACAGACAGTCTGAACTATGGGTATCTTCAGACGGATCTCGATCGGGTTCGGATTGGCACGGCGCAGCGGCCGGGTGTTGCGGGCATACCCGAGACTGCTGGCGTTCCCGCTGTTAGGTGGGCTCGCCGGGTTGGCGTTCGTCATGACGGTCTTTGGCGGGTTGTTCGTGGCCGATCTCGGATCGGGGCCGATCTTGTACGCGACGCTGTTCGTCATCTACGTCGTCGAGACGTTCGTCGCCTCGTTTTTTACAGCAGCGCTAATTGCGGCGACCAGAGAGACCTTCCGGGGCGAGGAGCCGACAGTTCGGGGAAGCCTGACAATCGCCTGGGAGAAGCGCTGGCAACTGCTCGCGTGGTCAGTCATCGCGGCGATCGTCGGTGTGATCATCCGGGGGATCGAAGAGTCGAGTGAGATCGGCGGGGCGATCCTGGCAACCCTCTTCAGTCTCGCGTGGGGCGTGATGACCTACTTCGTCGTCCCGGTGATCGTCTTCGAGGACCCCACCGTCACGGGGATGTTCAAACAGAGCGGCCGCACGATCAAGCGGACGTGGGGCGAGTCGCTGGGGACACTATCGGCGATTTCCATCGTCACGTTCGTGCTCGTACTCGGTGGCTTCGCCGTGGCAGCCGTGACGTTTCTGACGTTTGCAGGCGCGGGACTCGCAGGGATGCTGGTGACAATCGCGATCGGTGGCACGGCCATCGTGCTGTCGTACCTGATCGGCCAGGCACTGACCGGGATCGCCAAGACCGCGCTGTACGTCTACGCGACCGAGGACGAAGCACCCGAGTTCTTCGAGGATATGGACTTCAACCAACTCGGTGGCGGTCGCGACTCGGCCGGAGCGATGGGCGGACGGATCTGACGGCGACGGGACGGTAACGTTTCCTGGGCTACCCCAGCGCGACGTCCAGATACAGCATGACGAGGATGCCAGCCATCGTCCCAAGTGTTGCGATGCGCTCGTGACCGTGAGTGTGAGTCTCAGGGACGATCTCGTCTGAGATGACGAACAACATTGCGCCCGCTGCAAACCCCATCGCGTAGGGCAACAACGGTTCGACGACCGTCACCGACATGGCACCGATCACGGCAAGCGGAATCTCCACGACGCCTGCACGGACCCCCGCGATAGCGGCGTAGAGTCGTCGATCGAGCCCGGCGTTGATGGCAGCGATCGAGACCGCCAGCCCCTCCGGGACGTTCTGGATGCCGATCGCAAGCATCAACGCGAGCGCACTGCCGACCTCGCCCGATCCGAACCCGACACCGACAGCCAGCCCCTCCGGCACGTTATGAAGAGTGATCGCCAGAATGAACAACAGTACGGAGGCGATCCGCGGGTCGTCGATGGGAAGCTGTTCGGACTGGCTGGCGGCATCGGCGCGCTTGCGGCCGGTCAACAGGATGTGGGCGTGCGGGACGAGGGCGTCACCGCGGTCCAGGACTAGCACGCCCAGCGCGATACCGATCAAAACGGGCAGGGGCCGAAGGAGTCCGTCTGCGGGAACGCCCGGCACCAGAATCGCGGTCGCATCGATCCCGGGGACAATCAGACTGGTGAACGCTGCGGCCATCATCACCCCGGCTGCAAAGCCCAGGGCACCGTCCAGGGCGCGCTCGCTCGGGTCGCGCCATACTAACACGAGCGACGCGCCAAGGAGGTTGAACGACGCAATAACGACCCCGCCAACCAGCGCCTGGACGACGACGTTCTCACCGATGAGGTCGACGAACGTCTCCGCGATCATCGGCTCCGCCACCGGTCGAATCCCATCATCGTCGACGGATCATCGTCGCCCTCCCATGTAACTGTGGCCCATGACTAGCACCGAGAACAGGTCGGATCGTTAGATAATTCCTAGAAAGTTGGAATTGAACCGATCTTTATAAGGGATGCGACCGAACGTATGACTGTTCACACTATGAAAGCGTTTGTTATGAGCGAAGTCGGCGAAACAGCTATCGTTGAGAAGGAACGACCCGAGCCGGGGCCGATGGACGCTATCATCGAGCCCACAGAGGGCCTGATCTGTACCTCCGACTGCCACACGGTTCACGGCGCGATCGGCGAACGCGAGGATCTGACACTGGGCCACGAAGTAGTCGGTATCGTCGACGAGATCGGCAGCGAGGTCGAACACTTCGAAGAAGGCGATCGTGTCGCGATCGGCGCAATCACGCCCGACTGGAACTCCCTGGCCGCACAGGACGGTCACCCCTCCCAGTCCAACGAGGCACTGGGCGGCTGGAAGTTCGCCAACGTCAAGGACGGCACCTTCGCGGAGTACGTCCACGTCAACGACGCCGACGGGAACATGGCGAAGATCCCCGAGGGCGTCACCGACCACGAGGCGGCCTACGTCGCGGACATGCTCTCGACAGGGTTCACCGGCGCCGAGCGGGCGAACATCCCGATGGGCGGGACTGTCGCCGTCTTCGCGCAGGGACCCGTCGGCCTGATGGCGACGAAAGGCGCCGAGTTGCAGGGCGCCGGCCGGATCATCGCCGTCGAGACCGTCCCCGAGCGTCAGGAACTCGCCCGTGAGTACGGCGCGACCGACATCGTCGACTTCGGCGAGGTTGATCCCGCCGAAGAGATCATGGAACTCACTGATGGCGAGGGTGTCGATGTCGCCATCGAGGCACTCGGTGCAGACGAGACATTCCAGGACTGCATCAAAGTGACCAAACCCGGCGGGACGGTCTCGAACGTCGGCTATCACGGCGAGGGCGAATTCCGACATATCCCACGGGCTGAATGGGGTGTCGGCATGAGCGAGATCAACATCGTTAACGATCTCTGTCCCGGTGGTCGCCTGCGCATCCAGCGCCTACTGCGCCTGCTCGATCAGGGCAAGGTCGACCCGACGAAGATGACCACCCACGAGTTCGAGTTCGACGAGATCGAGACGGCCTTCGAAATGATGGAGACCAAAGACGACGGGATGATCAAGCCGCTGATCCACTTCTAAGGTGGGTCAAGACAGTGGGCGGCCCAGAAGGTAGAAGGTACCGCTGTTGGATGTTATTCGCTGGTCGTTCGAGGCGGCATATCCATCGAACAGGTCGTCGCTGCCAAGGCCGGATCGTCGTATTTTTCCGTCTGTTCTCGAAGTGCCTACTATATGCCCTCCACTAAACAGCCGTATAGAGCCGCTTTAGCGGTTGTTTTGCTCGTTCTCGTTGGTCTGTCGGGCTGTGCAGGCGTATCGGACACTGGCTCACCGACACAGACAGCAGTCGAAGCTACCTCCCCGACGTCGTCAGCGACACAGACACCGACAGCGACACCAACGGCAACACCCGCCGGGGCCGAACTCGATCGGTTCCCCGCGGGACTGACTGATTCCGGAGTCCGCAACGTCACACAGCTGCTTCGCACACACAAGACAGCAGCGATCGAGACACCGGGTATCCTGACACAGACGACAAACAGAACGGGCGTCCTGACACAGACGACAAACAGGACGCTCCGCAACTTCTCAGTCGTGACATCGACGCGAGTGGCGACCGACACGAATCTCACACGAATTCGGTACGTCACACGAGGCCAGCGGACGATCGAAAACCAGGTACAGAACAGTACAACAGCCCTTGCCGCAAACGAGACAACTGTCAGACAGTACACCGTCAGAGATGGGAACAGTACACTGGACAACAGACGCAACCGGACGACGCTGTTCAACCGTTCGTTTCGTACTCTCTCGACAGCAACGAGTCCGCTCGGGGGGGTGCTCCGGCACGGAAACTTCAGTCTGATCCGTGTTGATGACAGCGAGACCAACAATACCGTGACGCTCCGCGCCGACCAATATGAATCTGGGAAGCTGTTCGAGGCCCGGAACGTCGTGGCATACAACGCAACCGTTCAAATGACGACCGAAGGGCTGATCAAGTCCGCTACCGAGCGTATTGTCGCCAAACGGAACGGCACTGAAAACCGGTATCGCTTCACTTACGAGTTCGAACCACAATCAGTCGATCTTCCCGCGGTACCTCAGATCCCTGCAGACGTCCGTATCGAGTCGGGCGCCTCAAAGAAGAACTAAAAGCACGATTGACAGCCCCGTGGCCGCTTGTCTTGAGGAAGACGCTGATTCGATCGAACAGGCTACAGAAGCGGCACAGAGCGGAATTTACGACGATCGGGGCTTCGTGGAACATGGTTTGCGACACGAAATCACCGATAGATGTCACAAAGCACGAGCGAATTGCAACGATGTTCGATCTACTGCGAGCCTAGCACAGAGCGACCTGACTGCGAGTCCAGATCGCCTTCGTGACGAGAGAACCAAAAGACGGCAGGGGAAGCGGACTAGTAGTCCTCCGGTCAGGGTATCCGCTACCGCTAATTTTAGCCCGCAAGCGCGACGTTCACGATCAGTGCAAGCGCCAGCAGCGCCGAGACGGCTACCGTTGTCAGGACGATTTTTGTCGCCGTACTCATATGCATTCGATCGGCCGGCGGTAAGTTAAACGTTGGCGCACGCTCCTCATCCCCCGTCGACACTCGATCGGGCGATCGCACGCCACCGCCCCGATCGGAACCGGACGACGTTGACGACGGCCCGGACGTAGAAATCCCCGAACAGAGCCAGGAAGATCGCAGGCATACCCAGCCCCAGGCCGATCGGTATCGACAGACCGGCCACGGTGAGGGCGTAGCCGGCCGGCAACGCCAGGGCGGCGATCGGGAGTCGGACGACATACGTCGAGACCAGCATACCGTAGAACGGCCAGCTGGTGTCGCCGGCTCCGCGCAGACTGCCCCGCATCGTTCGGGAAATCGAGAACCCAACGACAGCCAGAGCGAACACGCGGATGAAGTCGACAGCCAGGCCGACATCCTCCATCCCGAACGAAAGCGCGATGGGTTCAGCTGCAATCCCGATCACCAGCGCGACCGGGACCTGGGTTGCCAGTGCGATCCGCAGAGTCTGCCAGCCGTACTCGGTCGATTCACGCTCCTCACCCCGTCCGATCGCCTGGCCGACGAGCGTACTCGCGGCCGTCGCGTACCCCCAAGCGGGCATCATCGCAGTCAGGACGACCTGACGAGCGATTCCAAAGGCAGCGACTGCTGGGGTCCCGATGACGCCCAGAATGAACAGGAACGGGAACCGGCCGAAAGTCTCTAACATGCGCATCCCTGCCAGCGGCGATGCGACACGGACGATTTCGCCGAGCAACTCCCGATCGAGATGAGGGCCACCAAGACGCAAGCGCACCGAGAACCGATCGGTAAGCAACAGGGCGAGGAACATTACCGCCGCGAGGATGGTTGCCAACAGGGTGCCCAACGCCGCGCCAGCGATCCCCAGCTGTGGGAACGGGCCGATCCCAAAGATGAGGACGGCGTTCAAGACGATGTTCGTCGGCAGCGTCAACAAGCGAACGTACATGGGCGTCCGGGTGTCAGCGCCACCAGCCAGCGCTCGCGCGGCGACCATATTCCAGAACCGGAACACCAGCGCCAGCATAATAATCCGGAGGTACGCACTCCCCTGCTGGATTACCGCGGGATCAGCATTCAACAGCGCGATCATCTCTTCGGCGTACACCCACGAAATGCCCATCAACGGGGCCGACAGCAGGATCGACAGCCACAGCGACTGTTTGACCGCAAGGTCCGCACGGGCGTGCTCGTCGGCCCCTTTCAATCGTGAGACGACACTGATCGTCCCGCTGGTGACTGCCAGCGCGAGTCCAAAGCCGATGAAGAAGTACTGAAAGCCCAGTTCTAGCCCGGCGATAGCCGTCTGACCCAACGCGACCCCGACCATGAGATAGTCAGCTAGCCGCAACGCCACTCTGAGCGCGCCGGAGACCATCACCGGCGCCGCCAGGTCTAGTGCCTCGGTCCCCTTCCGGCGATCAACCAGGCCGAAACGGGCCAAAACAGTCGGAAACAACGCAATCAATCGACCGATCAACGCACGGAGGGCCATCATCCGAAATCGTCGGAAGGCCCCGCATTCAACCTTCCGACCTTGGGTGTTCGCACACTCAACCCTGGCGCTAATGGGGGTCCCCAGACAGGGCCAGACCCGATCAACCCACATTCGTTCCGACTGAGAGATACTCGTCAGACGTACGCACGACGAGTCCAGAAGCCAAACCCCCCTATTTCGGATCGAGAGAGAGAGTCGTTACCACGCCATAGTTTAACTATCGGCGGATAAACGGCCGAGTACCGAGAATAACGGCACTTTCAGACCCTAAATGTGTCGAGAAGGACGAAACGCCATACGCGACGGTGCAGTAGAAGAAAAGTTCCACTCGAAACACCCGAAACGAGGGTCAAGAGAGGACGGAATAGAAACCGATAGCCGGCCGGCACTCGAAAACGACGGTGATGATACAAACTGACGATCTCGACACGGCGGCCCTACTCGGGCGGGCGGCCGAGTACGCCGACGAGAACGACATCGACGCGGTCTGTGTGGCCTCGACATCGGGCGAGACGGGAGCGAAAGCCGCCGAGCGGTTCGGAGAGGAGCTCGTCGTCGTCGGTCACTCCTACGGCTACGACGAGGAAAACGAGCAAGAACTGGCCGACGAATACATCGAGATGATCGAGGACGCTGGCGCCGAGGTTTTCACCGGCCCGATGGTGTTTAGCAATCTCGGCTCGGCCATCGCCCAGAAAGAAGGGTTCTCATCACACGAACTCGTCGCCGACGTCCTGCGGCTGTTCGGCCAGGGGACAAAAGTTGCCGTCGAGTGTCCACTGATGGCCTGTGATGGTGGCCTCATCGACGCTGGCGATCGCGTCCTCTCGATCGCCGGAACGGGCGACGGTGCCGACACTGCACTACTCGTCCGGGCGGCCAACAGCCGGGACTTCTACGAGACGCGCGTCCTGGAGGTCATCGCCAAGCCAGCCGAGGAGGAGAACCTGATCTACTGGTAGGATCAAGCGCGGTGGAGTCTACGAGTCGATACCCTTTCGGTCGCACCCGCGAAGGGAGGACGTATGGGCGAGATGGCGGAAGACCGGATCTACGCCGAGCGCCGCGGGAAGACCGATGTCTACGTCGGGGCCGACCTCGGATTGACGCTGGTCGCGATCTCCGACGACCGCGTCGGTCGGTTCCGACTGGTTCGACGCGGCGAAGTACAGTCGGTCGGGGCGAGCGAAGCGGCGGTCGTGATCGGGACCGACGAGGACACCTATCGGGCGGCGAGTGAGGATGTTGAGTCCTTCGAGGCCCTGGGGTTCGGTCCAGCCGTCGCGGTCGATGCGGAGGGGCCGATCGCTGCCGCACCGGACGGCGAGGTCGCTCGCTACGACGGGGCGGAGTGGCGAACGCTGGGTGCCGTCGGGGAGCCACGGGCGATCTCCGGCAAGTGGATCGCGGCCGGGGACGGACTCTATCGGCTCGAGGACGAGCGACTCGACCATCGTGGTCGGGCGGCCCGAGACGTCACCGCCGACCCGGTCCCGACGGCGGCGACTGCGGACGGGCTGTACCGATTTACGGACAGCGAGTGGGACCACGAACGTGAAGGAGCGTTCCACGCCGTTGCCGGAGGATCCGAGCGGACGCTCGCAGTCGGCGAAGACGGACTGATCGAACGGCGGGACAGCGAGTGGGTGAGCCGCGACCCGCCGACAGACGAGCGAATCGTCGACGTAGGGTACAGCCGGGGGATCGTCGCCGTCACGTCGGCGGGGACGATCCTCGTCGATCCACCGGCCGCCAAGGACGGCGCAGCGGGCTGGCGGTCCCGGTCGCTGGGACTCTCGGAGGTGTCCGAGTTGGCCGTCGGACCGGACCGATGAGATCGAAAACGGGTTTACCACCGGCCCTCAGACTACGCATATGATCCTCAGCGGGTCGGCTTCCCAGACGCTCGCGGCCAGGATCGCCGAAGCGACCGGCGAACCGCTCGGCGCAGCCGAAGTCGAGTACTTCCCGGACGGAGAGTTGAACGTGGAAGTCACCGAATCCATCGCCGATCGGGCGATTGTCGTCATCTCGACGGTCTCGAACGACGCCCATCTCGAGGCGCTCCTGCTCCAGGACGCCGCCCGGCAAGCAGGTGCCAAAGAGGTTGTCACCGTCGTCCCGTACCCCGGGTACGCGCGTCAGAACAGGAAGTATCGTCCCGGAGACATCGTCTCCCTGCGGACGGTCGCCCGTGCGCTCTCGCCGGGAACTGACCGCGTGATCACGGTCAATCCTCACGAGGCGGACGCCGAAGAGATGTTTGAGGCACCTGCCACGGCTGTCGATGGGTCCCATCGACTCGCCGCACCACTCCCGGGCGATCTCACCGATCCACTGTTTTTAGGAACTGACCAACAGGCCCGGCCACTCGCCGAATCCGTCCACAACTCCTACGGTACCGGCACCGTCGACCATCTCGTTCCACCGGCCGGCTCGGCTACCGCCGCGGATCTCGCCCCGACAGAGGCCGCTATCGATGGCCGTGACGTGGTCTTCGTCGACGACTTCGTCGCCACGGGTGGGACAATGTCGACCGCGGCCCGGGCAGCCACCGATGCGGGAGCCGAGCGGGTCTTTGCGACCTGTGTCCACCCGCTGCTGGCCAGTGGCGCCTGGAGCAAACTCCTGCGTGCCGGCGTCGAGGACATGTATGCAACGGACACCCTAGAACGGATCGTCAGCGACGTCAGCGTGGCACCCGTCATCGCGGACGCGCTGTAAAGGTGATCCGGAACCAGGCAGGTGCCCGTTGTCGACGCCCGCCAGCCTATCGAGGTCACTCATAGAGTGATCGCCTGACTGCTTGAGAATAGCCGATCCGTGCACCTCGATTCCCTGGATGAACTTCGCCACGGTCTTTGCGGTACCACGTTGGCAGCGGCTGGCCCCTCCCGTAGCCTGCCGTTGATCGGTTCGGAAAGTGGCGAGAAACCAGACTGAAAGCGCTTCGAGAACGCATTTAGTCCGGAAACACGTCACATTCTGCCGCCGACGAGGCTTCACAGTGGTCCCGACAGGGTTGGTCGGTGCGATCGCCGATCGTCCGAACTTGTTCGCGAGACAGTTCGAAGCCGATACGATAGGCTCGATTGTCCTTCAGCGAGAGGCCGAGTCCCTGTTCGAAGAACTTCTGTATGGCACACCGCCGCCACAGGACTGCTCTGGCGACCCATTCGCCCCGGTCAGTCAACTCGACGCCACGGTAGCGTTCGTACTCGAGCAGCCGCTCTGCGGCGAGAGACTCGATCATCCCGGTGACGCTCGCGCCACTGACACCGAGGTACTCGGTAAGTTCGTGGTTGCTCACCGGCGTCGAACCGACCAGCGTCCGGTAGAGCACCCCACAAAGGTACCGGCCCTCCGCGGGTGTGAGGTCGTCGACGACTGCGGGACTCTCTACATCCGACGGCGTCCTGGATGTCGTCTCGCTCATCCCTAGGCCCCCTCGTGCTGCCAGTAAATTCTCGTCCGTCCGGTCTTTCGACAGGCGAGTGTGTCATCCTCGACGAGCGCGTTCAGCTTCTGCCTGGCTGCTTCCGTCGAAATGGCGAGGACGTCGCCGACGTCAGAACTCGTCACGACCGGTCCGTCGACCGCGTCGAACACCGACAGCACATCCTCGGCAGTGATCGAATCGGCGAACTGCCCGTTGTCGTCACGGGCGCGTTCGCGCCGCCGATCACGGCGCTTTTGTGGTCCGTCTCCCCCACCCTCGCGACATCGCCGTCCGCCACTTCGTTGCTCACTCCTGGGCGTCATCGGTTGGGCTTCGCTATCGAGCACGAAAGCCCTTTTGGGAGTAGCCAAATGGCGAGAACGATTCTCAGTCGGTAGTTGTCGGTCAGAGGTCGATCGTCGAGCCCGCGCCGACGCGCTCGAACGTATCGCCGAATTCCTCGTGGAGAATCTGTCGAGCCTGATGGCTCGTACAGTGAGTCGGGACGACGCGTTCGACGCGCTCGTCGAGCCAGGTCGCCGTCTCGCGTAGTTGCTCGGGATCCGGCGATCGGAGGTGGGTCCCGCCGACGACGGTCCGGATCGGTTCGTCGAAGACGGCCTCGGCGTGGACGACCGTGTTCCGGAGGCCAGCGTGACAACAGCCCAAAACGAGGCTGATCCCATCCGCCCCCACGACGACGAGCGCCTGATCGTCCCGGACTGGATCCTCGATGCGGTGACCGTCCCCGTCCTCCCGTTCGCCTGTTCGACTGTCTGGATACTCGCGCGGAATCTCGCCCAGTGTGTGAATGCCCGGGGCGACTTCGACGGGGTCGGTGTGAGTGGTGACTGACACCTGGGCCTCGATCCACGACCGGGCGTAGGGCATCCCGATGGGTTCCTCGCCGTGGTACTTCTGCTCGAAGGCAGCAGGGTGGCAGTACAACCGTTCGGCTGCGCCGAGAAACGGCGGCAAGCCCTTGGTGTGGTCGTAGTGGCCGTGACTCAGGACGATCGTCTCGAAGGGCCCGACGCCGAGTTTACGGGCGTTTTCGGCGGCGAAACCGGTCTGACCGGCGTCGAAGAGGACGTCGCCGACGGCCGCGGAAAAGCCCCATTCGGCATGGAGTCCCTTCGGTCGAGAACCACTGACTTCGTTGTCGATGAGAACGGTGACGGTGGTCATTGATGTGAACGACGACAAACGCGACGATTACGCACCGTCGTCGTGGCCGTGTGCGTGGTCGTCTCCCGTTGCGGCATGATCATGCCCGTGACTGTGACCATGTCCGTCCCCGCGATCGTGGTCGTCCCCGTGCTCGTGGCCATGGCCCTCACAGTAGGAGCCACTCGGCGTCGCGGCCTCCAGTTCTCCAGCTTCGTATTGCGCAATCGCGTCGCTGACCGTCCCCTCAGCCCCACAGTAGACCTTGATGTCCATCTGGTCGAAGCGATCGACGGCCTTGCGACCGAGATTGCCGACGACGAGGACGTCGGCCCCCGTCTCGGCAATGATCTCGGGTGGTGAACGCTGGCCACCGTGGTGTTTCCCGTTGTTCTCGGTCACGTTGAACCCGTCGGCCTCGTCGTCGAAGAGCGTGTAGTTCGGTGCTCGCCCGAAGTGCGAAGAGACCGGTGCCCCGAGCGTCCCCTCGTCGCGACTCGGTATGCAAATCAACACTGTCACTTATATACTAGGTTTCCGAGAGGTATGTTGGTTCTGATTGTCGTGCGAGAGAGAACCACGCTATTGAAGACAGGTGCTCTCCGACGGCCGGCGTTGATCCCAAGAGCCTCTCAATGGGAGTCTGGACGAACGGATCGTCGACCACCAGCAATCACACAGCCACATAGAAACGTCGACGGTCGCGATTCAACACCTTGATCACAATCTCGTCACAGCCAGGGCGGTAACGGGCGTCACGTCGGCGAACGGGAACGCCTCAGTGACGCCTCGAATAGCGCGCCGCAAGGGCAACGAGAGGGGGACGATTCCCACGGATACGAAGGGGCTGCCGACGGTCAGGCGAAGACGACCAGAGACGCAAGCAGCGAGAGGGCGCTGACGGTCACGAGCGCCGTGAGCACGACCAGCAGCGGCTGCACGCCAGTTTTGCGCATCGTCGCGAGTTCGATATTCGTCCCAAGCCCGACGAACGCCAGGAGGAACAGCCACTGGTAGGTCGCTTCGAGCCGAGCGACGTCGGCCTCGGTGAGCAGGCCCACACTGGCGACCGCGGCGACGATGACGAAGCCGACGACGAACTTCGGGAACTGCGACCAGAGGTACCGCCAGTCGTCGGCCCCGCTGTCGGTTCCGTACCGTCGGGCGTAGTAGACGGCGTAGCAGACGGCCACGACACCGATGAAGACGTTCCGGCCCAATTTCGTGACGGTCGCCCACTGTCCGGCCTGGGGCGAGTAGGCGAAGCCCGCAGCCACAACAGGCCCCGTACTCACCATACTGATCCCGGCCCAGGTCCCGAAGACGATGTCCGGGAGATCGAGAAACCGACCGATCGCTGGGTACACTGCCAGCGTCACCGCATCGAACAGCAGGATCGTCCCGACGGCATAGGCGATCTGCTCGCTTTTCGCGCGAACGCCACTCGAGACGGCGACGATGGCCGACACGCCACAAACCGAGTAGCCTGCCGCCAGCAAGGAACCAAGGCGCTCTGGAATCCCGAAGACGTTGCGCGCGACCACCTCGACGAACAACAGGCTAAAGGCCAGGAAACCGACGACCAGGGCGAGCAGTTCCACACCAACCGCGAACAGCTGGCCGATCGCGATCCGAGCCCCCATGAGCACGATCCCGGTCTCCAGCCAGAGTTTCTGGGTGTTGAGGCCGGCGCTGGCCCACTCGGGGACGCCCACCACATTCCCGAGCAGGACACCCAAGCCGACGGCCACGAGCAACTCGTTGATTCCCAACAGCGTCGCCGAAAGCCCGTGGGCGAGAGCCGCGCCAGCGACCAACAAAGCGATCCCGGGAAGCAACCGGACGGACTGGCGTATCATAATCGAACTATCATATTGTGTTCAATCAGATCCTCGATAATTCTATCATAATACGATCACAAATGAGAGGACGACGAGGCCAAAAATGACGGCTTTCCAGCCGCGTTCGAGCGTCTGCCACTGGTTGAGTACCGGGACGATGCGGTTCAGGACGGGAGGACTGTCTCCATCAAGCATCGCTATTGTACCCTCACACTCTGTCATAGGTACCGGAAACAGTTAATACTTATCATAAATCCGATATCTGCTAGATAATGATGGGGGATGATCCCAAGGCGTCACGAGCGTGAAATCGGGCGATTGACGGATTTAGCCAGTGTCGTACGAAATAATGGAACTCGCGTACGGTCCCGTCCCTTCGCGTCGGCTCGGCCAGGGTCTCGGTATCAATACTATTCCGCCCACAACCTGTAGCTATGCCTGCATTTACTGTCAGCTTGGATCGACGACGACCACCGAGGTCGACCGTCAGGAGTTCTTTTCCCCGGACGAAATCGTTGGGTCCGTCCGCGAGCGCGTCGAAGCGGTCCGGGCCGCTGGTGAGACGATCGATTTCCTCTCTATCGTCCCCGACGGCGAGCCCACGCTCGATGCCGCCCTCGGCGAGACGATCGACCGACTCCAGGGACTCGACATCGACGTGGCAGTCATCTCGAACGGGTCGCTGATGACAAAGCCCGAGGTCAGAGCCGACCTTGCAAAGGCCGACTGGGTGTCGCTGAAAGCCGACGCGGGCACCGCCGAGACCTGCCGGGAAATCGATCGCCCCAACGGGATGCTGTCGTTCGATGAGATCAGGCGTGGAATGGTCGCCTTTAGCGATAGCTTCGAAGGAACGCTGACCACAGAGACGATGCTTGTCGACGGCGTCAACGACAGCGAGTCAGCACTGCGGGCGACCGCGGACCTGGTCGCCTCGGTTGATCCAGACACGGCGTATCTGGCGGTCCCGACTCGACCACCTGCGGAGGACTGGGTGGACCCTGCAGGCGAGCAGGCCCTCGCCGCCGCCTACGCCATCTTCGAGGAGCAACTCGATCACGTCGAGTACCTCATCGGTGCCGAGGGGTCGACCTTCGCCGCGACGGGTGCCGTTCGCGAAGACGTGCTCGGCGTTACGGCCGTCCACCCCATGCGAGAATCGGGACTTGCGGACCTCCTCGAACGCGACGACGCCGACTGGGCAGTCGTCGAGGAGTTACTCGACGCGGGCGAACTACTCGAACGGACCTACGGTGAGGAGACGTTTTACCTTCGACCAATACAGACAATGGAAGAGTGACCGTGGACCGGCGACGGCAGGGAAAGACCGTGAATAGACGGAGCCGGAACACTACCACTGAGCTCCATCGAATTTTGAGACCACTCGGTTTCACCTGGCCGCTAGAGGACCCTCGAGCACAGCCAGAGCAGTGAGTGGACGCCGCTACGGGATGGTACCCCCTACGAACGGCTTCGCCATCCGAAGTCGGCCTCGACAGGCTGGATCGATACTAACAATACTACGACTGGCCGGCGATACGCAGACGACCATTTCGTTCGAATGGGATTGTACAGATAAGTGTACCATGTACTTTTGCGTATCGACAACGTAGGTGGCCGATACGAGTCATTCCATGTCCGAATCCGAGCGAACAGCGATCGAGCAGGCAGTCCTCGATCGACTGGCCGATGCGGAGACGTGCACGCCCGGACGGATTGCCCTGGCAGTCGACGGTGACCTGGCGGTCGTCTACGACGTGATCGGCAGCCTCCGGGAACGAGACCTCCTGGAGCGGGTCGGGTTCGACAGTTGTCGACTGACCGATCGCGGGCGCCGACTCGTGAACGGGCGTGCATCTCCCGCCCCCCTCGATGCCGACGGTGACGGTGATCGATGAGCGCGCCGAGTCTCACGCTCATAGACGCCTCGATCGGGTCGACGCCAGCGCTGCGGAACGTGCGTCGAGAGACCTCGCTTTCGGTCATCCACTGGAAGGTCAGCGAGGAGGAGATGCCACCAGTTCCGGACTCGGGCGAGTGGACCGACGACGGAGTCGTGATTTCCGGGTCCCAAACCGCCGTCTACGACGACGAGCCGTGGATCGAGCGGACGGAAGCGTGGGTCAGACAGGCCGTGGCCGCCGACGTGCCGGTGCTTGGCATCTGTTGGGGCCACCAACTCCTCGCCCAGGCCCTGGGCGGGCGCGTCGAGCCCATGGATCGCTACGAACTCGGCTACGCCACGATCGATCCCGTCGCCGACGACCTGCTCTTCGACGGGATCGAAGACACCTTCGTCGCGTTCGAGAGCCATTCCGACGCCGTGATCGAACTGCCCGATAACGCCCGACTCCTCGCCGAGAACGAGCGGGCGATCCAGGCCTTTCGGGTCCAGAACGCCCGTGGCGTCCAGTTCCACCCCGAGTACGACATTGAGACCGCTCGATGGGTCGTCCAGAACAAGGAGGACGAACTCGCTGCAGAACGGTTCGAGCAGCTCCTCGATTCGATCACGGCCGAAACCCACACCGAAACGGCGTCGGCCAGGCGCGTCTTCGAGAACTTCGAGAGTCTTGTTCGACAGCGAGGCTGACACCGAGCGAGTCGTGGGGCCGTGGCGATGCAGCTTACTGCTCAGCGTGTCATAGAAAGCTTCACACGCACTGTCTGGCCAAGTCGTGTCAGGACTCGCGTGCAAGATACAGGGTGCGAATGCAGCAAGAGCAATCTACCTCGTTCGGAATACTTTTATCCCCATCTGTGACGAATATTCATTATAACACAGTCATGAACTACAGGACTGGCAAAATTCACGTGCTTCATGTTGATGATGAGCCGAGTTTAACTAATCTCATGTCTGATATTTTAGGACGGGAGGACGACCAGATTTCTGTGACGACCGCGACCAGCGCTCGCGAAGGACTCGAATATCTCACTGATACCGACATTGATTGTATCATTTCTGACTACGATATGCCCGGCCAGAATGGGATTGAATTTCTCGAAACCGTCCGGAAGGACTGGGGAGATCTCCCGTTTATCCTCTATACGGGGAAAGGGTCCGAAGAGGTAGCTGCCGATGCAATTAGTGCGGGCGTGACTGATTATCACCAAAAGAGAGGAGGGGCTGAACAATACCGCCTCTTAGCAAACCGTGTAGTGAACGCTGTCGAGAAGTCTCGGGCAACCAAATACATTGAACGACAGAACGATCTGTTCACAAAAGCTCAGAATATCGCCAGTGTTGGTGCCTGGGAATATGATATCGAGACAGATGCGTTCTATAATTCCGAAGAAGTGCTTCGAATACATGGTCTCTCTCCGGCTGAGGATATAACTGCAGAGAAATCCTTCACGTACTATCACCCAGACGATCGACCACGCATCCGTAACGCATTCCAGCAGGCAATTGAGGCAGGCGAGTCCTACGACCTGGAGTTGCGGTTGATCGATGACGATGGAAATATACGGTGGGTCCGGACACTAGGCGAACCCCAGACCGAGGATGGCAAACTCGTCAGAGTCCGGGGGACAATTCAAGATATCACCGAACACAAAGAACGCCAACAGGAACTCAACGAACAAAAAGAACGAGCAGAGCAGTTTTTCGAATCCGCAGGGAACATTATGGTCGTCCTCAACCGTGACGGGACTATTGGTCGAATCAATGAACGAGGAAGCGACCTCCTCGGATACGAGCAGTCAGAACTCGTCGGATCCGATTGGTTCGACCGTGTCATTCCCGAACAGATTGAGGGCGAACTCGACGAGATATTCTCAGAGTTCTGGAAAGACGACTCAGAAACTATCGAAAAGAATACGAACTATATCGAAACGAAAGGGGGCCAAAAATCATTCGTCAAGTGGCATAACACGACATTACGGGACTCACAAGGGAACATAACGGGAGTACTCTCCACCGGGATCGACATTACCGAACGCAAGGAACGCCAGCAGGAACTCCAACGGACGAATGCTGTGCTCTCGACGTTGTTCGAGACGCTCCCAGTCGGCGTCCTTGCCGCAGATGCTGACCGGAACGTGGTTGCAGCCAACGAACGTCTGT
Source organism: Halorhabdus rudnickae (assembly GCF_900880625.1). Classification (NCBI taxonomy): domain Archaea; kingdom Methanobacteriati; phylum Methanobacteriota; class Halobacteria; order Halobacteriales; family Haloarculaceae; genus Halorhabdus; species Halorhabdus rudnickae. Next base: position 2,183,155 of record NZ_CAAHFB010000001.1, on the reverse strand, counting down.
TTGACCTCCTCAATCTATCCGGTTCACCAGAAGCTGTTGTTGGTGCCGACTTCGAACAACTTCTCGCCCGTGCTAGCGATTTGTTTGTTGGGTCAGAAGCGTTCCTCAGGCGAACCAATGAGCTGGTAAACAGTGGTGAATCTGTCCACAACGAGGAGTTGTCACTCCAAGATGGGCGGACATTCGCTCGCGATCACGAACTATTAGACCTCCCAGAGGGTGACGGTCACTTCTGGGTATACCGAGACATTACCGAGCAGTTAGAGCGTGAAACCCAGCTTCGTGAGATGATCTCCCGGCACGAAACGTTGTTCGATAATTCTCCAGATATGATCGATGTCCTCGATTCGGATGGGAAGTTACGCGACGTCAATCGCCGTTTCTGTGAAGAACTAGGATATGACGAAAACGAGATGCTCGGACAATATATTTGGGAGATAGATCAACTGGTTGATGCCGAAGATGTGACGGAGCTCCTTACGGACTTCGCGCTCAATGAGCGGCGAAAGTTCGACGGCCGATACGAACGCCGTGACGGATCGACAGTCCCTATCGAGGTTCACCTCCTTCGGTTGGACATCAAAGGCGAAGACCGATTTCTGGCGATCAGTCGGGACATTACCGAGCGCAAGCAACACGAACAACAGCTTGAACGGACAAATACTGTTTTCCGGACGATCGTCGAGAACCTGCCGATGGGCGTGCTTGTCGAAGACGCCGAACGGGACATTCTTATCACGAACGATCAGTTGGGGGAGATCCTCGGCACTCCGCTGGCCGGCGAGGACCTCATCGGACGTGACTGTTGGACGGTAGCCAAAGAACTGCAGGATCGGTTTGCCGATCCTGAAAGATTCATCGATGTGCTCAACGAGCGAGTTACGCAGCGAGAGCCGGTTCACGGCGAAGAGCTACACCTCGCCGACGGTCGCGTGCTCGAACGGGATTACCTGCCGTACAGCCTGCCCAAGGGCGAAGCCAACTTCTGGCTATACCGCGATATCACGGAACGGAAAGAGAGAGCAAGAACTACGACAACAGAACAAGCGTCTTGAGGAGTTTGCCAGCGTCGTTGCGCATGACCTCCGCAACCCGTTGAACGTCGTCCAGGCGCGGATTGAATTTGCCGCCGAAGAGTGTAACAGCGAGCATCTCGACACGGCAGCGGATAATCTCGAGCGAAGTTTTGACTTGATAGATGATATGCTCACACTAGCACGACAGGGACAGCAGGTGAGCGATATGGAACCGATCGATCTCGGCAGTTTCGTCGAGACCTGCTGGGCGAAGGTCGAGACAGCCACAGCAACAGTCGTTGCTGATATCGATACCACGATACAGGCGGATCCAAGCCGGGTAGGCCAACTGCTGGAGAATCTGATGCGTAATGCGGTCGAACACGGTAGCGAAGATGTGACTGTCCGAGTCGGGCCTCTCCCGGATGGGTTCTACGTGGAGGATGACGGACCCGGCATCCCCAAAGACAAGCGCGAAAACGTGTTCGAACCAGGCTACTCGGAAAGCCAAGGTGGAACAGGCTTCGGGTTAGCAATCGTCAGACAGATCGCCTACGCCCACAACTGGGAGGTGCAGGTGACTGAGAGTCCAGACGGCGGTGCACGCTTCGAGTTTGCGCGTGTCAGAGAAGCAGTCTCATAGCGTGAGCTTCTCACGACCAGGAACGTCTTTCTGCTCAGGGTTGGTGATTGCAACGACGATTCGGAACACAGTGCGAGGAACAGTTCTGCTCGTACGGGGACCCGGCCTCGGTCGCGGACGTGCCCGAGGTCGCAGTCCGTGACTGCGTCGTTGGTTCGTTCAACTCCTGTCTGTCAGTGATACGTCTCGACCAAGATGGATTGCTTGCGCTGAACGTCCTCACTGTGTTCCTCAATACAGTCTTGGACCCTCTAGCGATGTCTTTCGGATCAGCAGTGTTTCGCGGATTGGACGGAGCTATTGGCACGACCTCGAAATCGAGGTGTTCAAACAGTGGGACTATCTCGGTAGCCGCTGCATTCAAGAACTTATCTACCGAAGTCAGGTCTTGCAGGATTGCAGTTGTGCTGGACGCACATTCCGCACCTTGCTGCTTCCTCCGAGACGCGTTCTATGACAGGCGCTACTGCTCGGAAAGCGTGAACCACCAGTCGTACTGCTCGTAGCCATCGTCGTCGGCCTCGGCCTCACGAGCGTCGACGTCATCGCGCGTGCCCGGCGGCGGTAGGAGGACCCGATCGCCGAATCGTTCGTTCTCGGGCCAGTTTGCCGGCGTCGCGACACCCTCGTTGTCGCTCTTCTGGAGGGCATCCAGCGAGCGCAGGATCTCGTCGATGTTCCGACCGATCTCCTCGGGATAGTACAGGACCTGTCGGACGACGCCCTCGGGATCGATGACGAATACTGCCCGCACAGTGCTGGTACCGGCCCCGGACTGGATCATGCCGAGTTGCTCGCCGACCCGGCCACTCTCGTCGGCGATGATCGGGAAGCCGATGTCGACGCCGATCTCCTCGTCAATCCAGTCGACCCACTTTAGATGGGAGTGGACGCGATCGACCGAGAGACCGATCAGATTGGCATTTCGCTGCTCGAACTCCTCGCGTCGGTCCTCGAAGGCGACGAACTCGCTCGTACAGACCGGGGTGAAGTCACCCGGGTGGCTGAACAGTACGATCCACTCGCCCGCGCAGTCCTCGGGCAAGGAGATCTCTCCGTGGGTCGTCTCGACCTCGATGTCGGGAAACTGGTCGCCGATCAGGGGGATCGAACGCTCGTCCGCTGTGTCGGATTTCATTGCATTATATTGTACTCACATACCAATATTAAAAACTTCGATTGCAGAATGAGAAGTTTAATTTCCGATAGAAGAAAGAGAGATGGGTTCTTGCGGAGACCTGTCGACAGCCGCGTCCCCTCACCCCATCGCAAGCACTTGCCAGAGGACGAAGATCGCGCCCGCACCGGCAAGCGTGCTCACCACGGCATATTGTCGAATGCGGTTGGCGTCGCGCGAACACTGAATCGTCCCGTGGCCGCTCGAATCGGCGTGCGAGCCGACGTGGGAACACTCTGGAAGCATGTCGATGGCGACGTGGGCGAACACGCCCGTCGACACGCCGAAGAAGACTGCTTTCACGATTGGCGACAATGGCGGCGTCAGCATCGAGAGTGGAATCGCACTGATCGCGACGGCAGCGGCAGGGACCACCATCACGACACGGGGCAAGCCGGACTGTCTCAACGTCTCCGAGCCAGTGAACCCGGCGGGGAACTTGTGCGCGAGGACGCCAAACCCAAACAACACCGAGAGGTTCGGCAGGGATTCGTACACCACGCCCATGATCGACCCGGCGGCCAGCGCGTACAGCGTCAGTTCCCCGACAGCGGCGTTCAGCGGCAGGTCGTAATGGGTGACCTGATGGCCGAGTTCGTGTGCAGCATACCCCAGCAGGTAGCCCAAGGCGATGGCGAACCCGCCGTAGGCTTCGTGTCGCAGGATCGCTTTCGGCGCGAGCAAGGCGGCCGCACTCGCGAGCATCGCCCCGCTCGCCAGCCCATACGCCCAGACCTGTCGCTCCGGCGTCTCGAAGTCCCCGAAGAAACTGATCGCGACGCCACCCAGCATCGCGAGCAGGCCGAACACGACGACGGTGACCAGCGACTGCCGGCCCGTTGCGATCCCGAGACCAATGACGGCTGCAAAGACCAGGGCAGTGATGGCACTCACGGCATACGCCAGTCGATGACTCCGGTCAGACGCCGTCGGTGTCGCTTCGTTCATGGTCATATCGGTAGCTATGGACTAAATTACATTGTGTGTTTTGAACAATATTCGTTGCTGGCTCAGCGGAAGATGGTCCCCAGTTGTGCGCCGCGTTCGCGGGCGTCGCGGTCGCGTTTTGCTTCCCGGTAGAGTTCATACCCGCCAGCGACGTTTTTCGCGTCAAAGCCGTGCTGGGTCAAGATGCGCGTCGTGATGTAGGACCGAAGGCCAGCTTTGCAGTGGGGAACGATCGTCGTATCGCTCGGCAGTTCGTCGAGCCGGTCCCGGAGGTCGCCGAGCGGGAGTTCCTCGGCCCCGATCACCCGGCCGTCCTCGTGGCGTTCTTCCAGTGGGCGGCAGTCCAACAACGTGTATTCGGATGGATCGAGGTCTTCGAGGTCGTGCCAGTGAATTACATCGACCACGTCCTGCACGATATTGCCGGCGGCGAACCCAGCCATATTGACGGGATCCTTGCCGGAGCCGTACGGCGGGGCATACGCCAGATCCAGGTCCTGCAGGTCGAAGACGGTCGCCTCGAATTCGATGGCCGTCGCCAGCACGTCGATACGCTTATCGACGCCGTCGCCGCCGACGATCTGAGCGCCATAGAGGCGTCCGTCCTGGGGATCGAACAGGACTTTGATCCACATCGGCTCGGCGCCGGGGTAGTAGCTGGCGTGGGACATCGAGTAGGTGTAGGACTTCTCGTAGTCGATGCCCGCCGCCTCCAGGGCGCGTTCGTTGCGACCGGTCGCCGCGACAGTCTTGTCGAACACTTTCGCGATCGACGTCGAGAGCACACAGTCCTGGCTGTCCTCCATCCCGGCGATCACGTTGGCGACGATCCGCCCCTGTTTGTTCGCCGGGCCAGCCAGCGGGACGTGCGCCGGTTCGCCTGTCACGCAGTCGGGCACCTCGATCGCGTCACCGATGGCGTAGATGTCCGCCGCGGACGTTCGCAACTGCTCGTCGACGACGATGCCGCCAGCCGACCCGATATCGAGGTCGGCCGCTTCGGCCAGTTTTGTCCGGGGAGAGACACCCGTCGCGAGGACGATCACGTCGGCCGGGACGGGCGTCCCGTCGGCGAGTTCGACCGTCGTCGCGCCGTCGGTGTCGATCGCCTCGGCGCGGGCGTTAAGGTGGAGGTCGACGCCCTGATCGCGCAGGTGGTTGTTGACCTGGGCCGCCATCTCGTAGTCCAGAGCTTGCATGACATGATCTTCCATCTCGACCAGCGAGACGGCCATGCCTGCTTCCTGAAGGCTCTCGGTCACTTCCAGGCCGATGTACCCACCGCCGATGACGACAGCACGCGTGGCATCGGGTGCCTCGACGCGGTCTTTGATCGTTCGTGCGTCCGACAGCGACTGGAGCGTGTGGACGCTCTCACAGGATTCGAGGCCGTCGATCGGCGGGACGATCGGATCCGCACCCGGCGAGAGCACCAGTGACTCGTAGGGTTCCTCGGAGGTATCGCCACCCTGCTCGACGGTCAGTGTCTGTTCCACTGGATCGACGTCGATCACTTCGCTCCCGGTTCGGACGTCTAGGGCGAACCGTCGTTCGAGCGACTGGGGTGTCTGGACCAGCAACTCGTCGATGGTTTCGATCTCGTCGCCGACGTAGTAGGGCATCCCGCAGGTCCCGATCGAGACGTTCTCCCCACGCTCGAAGACGACGATATCGAGCGATTCGTCGAGTCGACGCAGGCGGGCGGCCGCGCTGGCGCCACCCGCATTCCCGCCGACGATGACGACGCGCTCGCTCACAGGTCCCACCCCGCAGCAAGATGCTGGCCGTCGAGTTTGCGTTCGAACGAGCGGCCATTTTTCGAACCGTCCACAGAGACGACCTGACAGCCGGCGCAGTTGAACTGGTGCGTTCGACACCGATAGCGGGCATCGGTCGATACATTCGACGAAGATTCGAGGGGGTCGGCGACCATACCGTTCACGCCAGTCTTTGGGTATCGATCAGGTTACAATCGCGGTGCAACAGCTTGCAGTCTTTAAGTCACAGTGCAATCCCGGCAGTCAACTGGGGTCGCAATTCCTTCCAGAACCGTTGGGACGAAGGCCTCAACTATGCCACGTCGAATCTATCGCCGGGCGACGATCGATCGAAATGGTTAATGCCAGGAGCAGCCAGTAGTGCGTACAAACTACAAGACTATGAATGACCTATTCAGCAGGAACATCTACCCACGGTCACAGCTACGGAACGTCGTCGAATTCTTCGGCCCACAGTGGTTCGGGTCGACGATGGGGACAGGTGCGCTCGGCGTCGCGCTGTCGCTGGTGGCAGCGCACTTCCACCTCGCGATTGTCGACACCCTCGCGACGGCCATCGTCGCGCTGACGATCGGGCTGACACTCGTGTTTGCCATTCCGTGGACCCTCCGAATCCTCCAGTATCCCGATCGCGTCTGGGCCGATCTCACGCATCCGATCCGGGGTCAGTTCTACCCCACGATGCCGATCACGCTCATCGTTATCGGGATTGGGATTCACCGGACAATGGGCGGACTACTGGGGCCAGCGGTCGAACGACTCGTTCTGACTGGGCTGTTCGTCGCCGGGAGCCTGGGCATCTTCGGCTTCGGACTCCTGCTGGTGACAATCATGTTCGCCAACGACGAGGTGGGGATCGGTCACGGCGTCTTCGCCTGGTACATCCCGCCGGTCTCCCATCTCGTGATTCCACTGTTGGGGCTGTTGCTCGTCGAGAGCACCTACGCCGGAACGACGACGGGCCAGTTGCTGTTCATGGTGTCGATGATGGCCCTGGGGGTCGGGGGCTTCATGTTCCTGTTTTTCGGATCGATCGTGCTGCATCGCTACGCCTACGAATCACTCCCGCGTGAGAAACTCGCCCCGACGTTCGTCATCGGCCTGGCCCCGACAGCCGTGCTCGTGATCGCCGTCGGTCGGTTGATCGGGGCGCTGCGTGCCGGTGCCGGGTTCGGCCTCTCGGCCGAACCCGTGATCGCTGCGTTGAAGCTCCTCGCGACGGTGCTCTGGGGCTTTTCTGCCTGGTGGTTCCTGCTCACGTTGGCGGTCGTGAGCTTCTACGTCCTCGATCGAACGCATCCGTTTTTCTTCACCTGGTGGGCCTACACCTTCCCGCTCGGTGCCTTTGCCATCTCGACCGCGGTCATGCACCACCTGTTCGGACTCGCGGCCTTCGCGTTCGTCCTTGCCGGCGTGACAGCGTTACTCGCCGTGCTCTGGACGATCACCGCCGCGTTCACGACCCGGATGATACTCCGAGGGCACGCATTCACGCCTGAGTGAACGCCGTCCGGAGCGCAGCCGTCACGAACTGGAAAAGACGCCGCGGACGAGCTTGGCCTCCGCAGCTCTGAGTCGGCGAGAGAGCGCCGATTGGGAGATATCGAATTCATCAGCCAGCGTAGCCAGTGTCACGCGCTTGTTGTCGTCGTAGTAGCCCCATTCCAGCGCGAGTTCGACGGCCGTACGCTGTTTGTCCGTCAGCGTCGAGCGATCGACCAGTGCCAGCGACCGTGTCTCGTCGTCCTCGCCGCGAAGTGCGTGAATGCGCTCAGTCGTAACGTCGTAGCCAATCGCACGGAGCTCCTCCAGCAGCGTCCCGATCGACGCCCGATCCGGCGGGTGGACAGTGATTCGGAGCGATCCATCCTCGACGGCCGTGATGTGTGGCACGTAGCCGTGTCGGTGAAAGACATCCGCGAGACAGTCGGCGGACCGCTCGCGCTCGAGACGGAGCACGTCGACGCCGTCGCCCTCAGTGACGACCTCACACTCGCAGATCTCGCCGACCTGCTGGGCCGTGACCGAGGAAATTGGCTGTTCGACGTCGGTCAACGGACAGACGTCGGCCACCGCGATCTCGAAGACGGCTCGCAGTGGGCGAGCAGCGCGTCCCGACGTGGCAGGGCTGTGTTCCCGGCGATCCGCTCCCATACACCAGCTATGCAGTTCGGACACTTAGCGAGCGGGATTCGCTCTGCTCGCTTTGCCCGAACGACGGCTCGCGACTGTCTATCCGGACGGCGTCGCGCACTCCGACACCGCGATCGCCGAGCGCTTGACCTTCGATTGCTCGCCGCGGAACCGGTGAGGTCAGTCATATCAACGGCGGTCGCCATTGCAACGAGTAGTCGAACCACCGACGACGGATCGACAGCTGAAGAACGATACTCACCATCAGAAGAGAACCACTTAGATTTGTTTTGGACAATATAAACAATATCGTCTCCTGGAGAGATGCTATAAACGCCCAAGATAGACAATATCAGAGACATATTCCAATATATCCATCAACATCGCCCACCCATATTGTACTACTTCCAAAATATTATTACGTTCAGTCACCCTGCTTCGCATATGAAGACTCACGTTGCGATCGTTGGGGCGTACGGGTCGGCGGGCGGCGCCGTCGCGAGGGAACTCGCAGCGGATCCCGAAATCGAACTGACGTTGATCGACGACGGCGATCCGGGCGGTGGTCTGTGCATCCAGGCCGGCTGCATGCCTTCGAAAGAACTCATTTCGGCCGCCGAACACCGCTTTGCAGCGCGGGCCGACGATCGCCTGACGGGATCGCTTCCCGAAGTCGATCTGGAACGAGTCGTCCAGCAGAAGGACGAGCACACCTCGAACTGGGCGGCAGGCCGCCGCAACGGGATCGAGGGGTTGGCCGATCGCGACCACGTCGAGTTTATCCACGGCACCGCGCAGTTCGTCGACGATCGCGTGATCGAGGTCGGCGATCGTCGGATCGAGCCCGACTACGTCGTCGTCGCGACGGGATCGACGCTCGACGTCCCGCCGATTCCGGGGATCGACGACGTCCCAGTCCAGACGAGCGCTGACGTCTTCGATGCGACCGAGTTCGGCGACTCGGCGGTCGTGCTCGGACTGGGCTACGTGGGGCTCGAACTGGCTCCCTATCTCTCTGAAGCGGCCGGCATGGACGTGACCGGAGTCGAAGTGCTGCCCGAGCTGGTGCCCGAGGCCGACGATGGCTTCGGCGAGGAACTGGCCGAACACTATCGGGACGCCTTCGACATGGATCTGCTGTTGAACGCCGAAGCTCGACAGATCGAGGAGACCGACGAGGGCGTTGCCGTCACGGTCGACCACGAAGGGGAGGCCCAACGGCTCGAAGCCGACCAATTGTTCGTCTTCACCGGCCGCAGGCCTAATCTCGATGGACTTGGGCTCGAAAAGACGAGTCTCAGCCCTGAGGAAGACTGGGTCGCCGATACGATGCAGGCCCGAGACGACGACCGCGTGTTCGTCGTCGGCGACGCCAACGGCCGTGAGCCAATCTTGCACGTCGGCAAGCACCAGGCGACGACGGCAGCGAACAACATCCAGGCACATCGCTCGGGAGAGAGTCTCGAGTCCTACCAGTCCGTCCACCATCACGTCATCTTCTCGGCGCTGGGTCGGCTGCCGTTCGTTCGCGTCGGCCACTCCGCGGAGTCAGCCACGGCGGCCGGCATCGAGCACGTGACGGTCGATACCGCCGCCGCGGACGACGGCGTTTTCAAGGCCAAAGACGCCCCCGAAGGGCGAGCGCGACTCGTCGTCGGCACGGACGGCACAGTGTTGGGCTATCAGGGCCTGCACTATCACGCCGACGCCATGGCCAAGACGATGCAACTGGCCATCGAGATGGAACTGGACGTCCGAGAGATTCCCGACCGGGCGTATCACCCGACCACGCCCGAAATCCTCGACGCGCTGCTATCGCAAGCGACCGAAAAACTCGACGCACGCGAGAGTAACCAAGTTGACGCTACTCGCTGACGACGGTCAGGTTTCCCTCGACGCTGAACCGAACGACGAAGCCAACCGTTATTATCGGACGGCCCCGCGTTAGTATATGCCCATTGTCAGTGTCTCGATGCCGGAGGAGCTGGTCGATCGACTCGATCAGTTTGCGACCGAGCACGGGTACAGCGGGCGTAGCGAAGTAATTCGGGACGCGAGCCGGGAGTTACTCGATGAGTTCGACGACGAGTCGCTCGATGGCCGCCAACTCATGGCGACGGTGACGGTCATGTTCGATTACCAGTCCGGCGACATCGAGCGGAAAATGATGGATATTCGTCACGAGTACGACGACGTCGTCGCGACGAACTTCCACACGCACGTCGGCGAAAAGAACTGTCTCGAATTGTTCGTCCTCGAAGGGTCGATGGACGCCATTTCGACGGTCGTCGGAACGATTCGGGCCACAAAAGATGTCCACACTGTCGGCTACTCGGTGTTGCCAATGGACGAGGGACGCGTCCTGCTTGACTGACCTGCGCTGGTCGTTTTATAAGTGACACTGTATCGATAAGAACCCGGCCCAATCGCGACCAATCGTGAGTATTGGTGACAAACCACAATCAATAGGGTTCGCTGGTGGGACCCACCACCCGGTCGGCGGCAACTGCCGATAGCTACCCGACAGCGATGGGGCTAGGAACCCCATTACTATTTAATATATAAATGACTTCTATTGGGGCAAGATTATTAAATCTGTACTAAATATTAGTAACTGCACGTGGCACACATTCACCTCGGCGAGGGGGCGTTCCCGCTGTGGGCGCTCGCTCTCTGGACGGCTGTCGGCGCCGGCGTACTCGGCATCGTCGTGTATCGAATCCGAACGCGAGGCGTCGATTCGAGACGGATCGCACTGGCGGGGATCGCCGCCGCCGCGAGTTTCGCCATCTTCCAGTTGAATATTCCCATCTGGGGCGGTATTCACATGAACTTCACCGGGCTCGTGGGGATCCTGGCCGGACCGTTTCTCGGCGCGATCATCGCGTTCGTGGTGAACGTGTTCTCGGCGGCGCTCGGTCACGGGGCGATCGGACTGCTCGGCGCGAACACGCTCGTCAACGCGACCGAGGCCGTCGCAGCCTACTACGGGTTCAAACAATTGCGGCGTGCTGAGTGGGACCTCTTCCCGGCTGGGACGGCGGGAGCGACACTCGGTCTCGCCGCCGGCGCGGTACTCATGGGCGCCGTCATCGTCATCAGTGGCGTCAACGGGAGTGCGCTCCCACGAGGCGGGTTGACGATTGCCGTCGCCGGCATGGTCGGGTTGAACCTGGGCGTCGCGGTCATCGAAGGACTGCTCACCGGACTTATCGTCCGCTTTCTCGCATCGGTCCGACCGGACCTGATCGACGAGCGCGCTGAGGAGAACGTGCGAGCGGGGGTGAGCGCCTGATGGAGCGCTGGAAGCAATACAGCGTGCTCGCGGGCCTGCTGGCGACGTTCACGGGACTGGGGTACTGGGGATTCACCGCCACTGGTGGATCGCTGCCGTATGCAAAACGCTTCGCGGCGACGATCCAGCGTGGCGTTGAGACGGGTGGCGGATCCATCGTTGATCTCGGTCGCGGGGTCGTCATCGCCGGCCCGATCCGAAACGGCGGACTTGTGCTCGAATGGCTCGCCCTCTTAGGATTGCTGGCAGCGGTCGGAGTCGGCCTGTACGTCTACGGTGACCGACTGGTCGAAGGAGGGCGATACCCGTGACGGCGCTCTCGAATCACGTTCCGGATCCCCGGCTGATGACAGCCTACGCCGAGCACCAGGAGGGGCCGATGCACCGACTCAATCCCTGGACGAAAATCGGGCTGCTTGGGGCGCTCGTCCTGGCAGTGACGATCCTCGAGGACCTCGTCCCGCTGGTCGGTCTCTACGGCGCGGTCCTGGTCGCCTACGTGGGGGCTGGCCTGCCGGTTCGACGGCTCCTCGGGTGGTTCACCCTGCCCACGTTGTTCGTCGTTTCCATCGGCGGGCCACTGCTGATCATGGAACCCGGGACACCGATCGGGGGCATCCTGGAGACGCCACTGGGCGGTCTCTCAGTCACCTGGACAGGGGCGACGCTCGTCGTCGAACTCGCCGCTCGCTCGTTGACGGTCGTCACGTTCGTGCTCGCGACGGCGATGACGACCCGGTACGCCGACGTCGCGACGGTCCTCGATCGACTCTTCCCGAGTCCGATCGATCAGGTCGCGCTGTTGACCTACCGGTTCACGTTCGTCATGCTCGAAACGCTCGAAGATCTCGTCAAGGCGGCCCAGGCACGCGGCGCGACGCTCTCAACGTTCTGGTCGAACCGGGGCCTCTACGCCCGCATGCTGGGAATGACGATGCTGACCGCGATCGAGCGCTCCGAACGACTCGTCGCCTCGATGGAGGCCCGCGGATATGACGGCGACATCGCCATGAACAGTGCGATTCCGAGACCGTCGCTGCTCGAACTGGCGGCCGTCCTCGCGGCCTATGGGCTCGTTGCCGCGTACGTGCTAACCAGCATGGGGGTGCTCGCATGAGCAACGACGACACAACCGATGGAGCGACCGACATCCAGTCCGCCTACCGAGCCACAGATACGACCGACGAATCCATGACCGATGACACGCCACTAATAGACCTCGAATGCCAGTCACACACCTATCCCGACGGGACCGTCGGGGTCCACGACATCGAGTTCAGCGTCTATCCAGAGGAAATTGTCGCCGTCGTCGGCGGTAACGGCTCCGGGAAATCGACCTGTCTCGAACACCTCAACGCAACGCTGGTCCCCGACGAGGGACGGCTCGTCGTCCACGGTACCGAGATCACAGACGAGAATCGCGAGTTAGCCCGCTCGGAAGTCGGATTCGTCTTCCAGGACCCGGACACACAACTGGTCGCGCCGACGGTAGTCGACGACGTGGCCTTTGGTCTCAACAACCACGGCGTGACCGGCGAGGGGGCGCTCGAACGCGCCCGTGACGCACTGGCGTCGGTCGGCGCGAGCCATCTCGAAGAACGGATCCCGCATTACCTCAGCGGCGGCGAAAAGCGCCTCGTGGGGCTCGCTGGCGTCCTCGCCATGGAACCGAGCGTGATCGTGTTAGACGAGCCGTTCGCGGGGCTGGATCCCGAGCGCTCGGCGATGGTTGCCGAGCGCTTGCGCGACATTCGCGCCGAGGAAGGGATCAGCGTCGTCCTCTCGACGCACGACCTCGATACGGCCGCCGATCTGGCCGATCGGGTCTGCGTGATGGCCGACGGCAACGCGATCGGCGGCGGCACCCCACGCGAGGTGTTTTACGACGACGCCCTGCTCGATCGGGCGAACCTCACACCGCCGACGCCGGTTCGGATCGCTCGCGATGTCGGCCTGGACGCGAGTGATCGACCGCCGGTCACCGAGGCCGAACTCGTCGATCACCTGGGCGACGGGGCGAACAAGACCAGGCGTGCTGTCGCCGCCTCCGACGACTGAAATCTACCGACGTCTGTTCGATCAGTCCGAGGCCAGCGGCGAGGACTGGCGCTCGAAGACGGTTCCATCGAAGGAGGGGGCGAGCAACTGCTGGACCTGGTGGTGAACGTGGCGACCGCTAGCAGTGAGTTGTTTGTACGCCTGGAGTGGCTCACGATCCCCGATCAACACGCCACCGACGAGTTGGCCGTCACGGAAGGCGAGTCGTCGCCACTCCCGATCGCCGTACCGGCGTTCGTGATAGGTGTCGCCGAGGCGCGGGTGACCGAACGACGCGAGTGGAAATTCGAAATGGGAGACCGAATAGGACGGGACGTACTCGAAGGGCGCTCTCGCGTCGGGCGCGGCGAGCATGTTCCGGGCGGCCAATTCACCCTGAGCAGCCGCACTCCCCCAGGACCCGTTGCTGACGTGTCGCCCGAGCCGAGGGTCGTCGTAACGAGCCACGTCACCCGCCGCCCACACCGACGGGACGTCCGTCTGAAGCGTCTCGTCGACGACGATGCCATCTTCGAGGGGGACTGGCGTCTCCTCGAGCAAGCCCGTGTTCGGCGTCGTCCCGATGGCGACGCCGGCACAATCGGCCTCGTATCGGCGGCCATCCGATGCGATTGCGGCACGGAGGTGCCCAGCGTCGTCGGTCTCGAAGCGACTGACCTCGGTCTCGACGACGGGCGTCACGCCACGCTCGCGCAAGGCCTCGTGAACGATCTCGGCACCAGTTTCCGAGAGGGCGCCCGAGAACCAGTGGCCCTCCCGAATGAGGTAGTGAGCGTCGATGTCCTGGGCGGCGGCGATGGCAGCGTAGTCGATCCCCAGCAGGCCGCCGCCGACGATCACGTTGTGTTCGGCCCTAGCAGCGTTCTGCCGAATCTCCTCGGCGTCCTCGATCGTCCAGAACGTGGTGACGCCGTCGGCGTCGGCGTTCTCGACCGGTAACGACCGCGGTGTGCTCCCGGTCGCAATCAGCAACTCGTCGTAAGCGATCGACTTGCCGGCCTCGGTTTCGAGGACCTGGGCGGCGGTATCGACAGCTTCGACGCGTGTGCCGAGGCGGAGGTCGATGTCGCGGTCGTCGTACCACGATCGGTCGTGCATTCGGACGACGTCCGCCGACAGCGTCCCTTTGGCGAACTCCTTGATCAGAATCCGGTTGTAGAGTGGCTCCGATTCGCCAGTCACTACCGTGATCGAAGCGTTGGTCGTCCGGTCGGACAGTTCTGCCGCTGCCGAACTGCCGGCGATACCATCGCCGACCACGACGTACGACGCGTCGGTTTCGTCTCGAACAGGCTGTGATATCATGAGTAGTAAACCCCCGACCGAGGAGACCCTGGATGGGTTTGGTCTTGTCTGCTACAACCACTACTACAGGTTGCATACACATAAATCTAGGCGTAATAAACTACAAAATGGTTGAGTAGTAATCTCTATTAGTGATATACGATAGTTTGAAATTGTAATTAACGTGCAATACTATTGTGCGAGCGCTGAGAATGCCAGGTTGTGAGACACCGAGACGGCAATGAGTACGCAAAGGGCCGTGCAGTATCGTGGCGATCAGCACGGTTCGCGAACGAACGCGTTCGTAACGGTTACCCGGGCAGTTGGCGCCGATCACCACAAGTTCTCCGTCACAGCCGTCGCTCGTCGCTCAGGTCCAGCTACGCAGTAGCGTACACCTGCGACGGTTACGACCCTCGATCCAAACAGTCAGCCAAGAAGGTTCTCGGGCAACAGGTGGGCAGCGCAAGGTACAGGACTGCAGCACCAGCGGTAAAAAGGGCCAACAAGAGGATGGCTTCGTCGAAGTAGTCCTCGGCAGCCAGGACGCCGACGAAGGTGGAACCGAACGCACTCACGACAAACAATGCCGTACGGACACCGCCCCAGGCAGTGCCAGCAACGTCGTCGGGGAGCAAGTCGATAATGAACGCGTTCGAGACAGGTGCGAATCCCATGCGAATGCCGATCGTAACGGTACTGGCCGCAACGAGAAGTCGGCTATCGAAGGCGACCAGTCCCAACAGTGGGAACACGCTCACGAAGGCGATGGCTGCGAGGACGCGAGCCGATCGCCGACGGTCGGCAAAACGACCGGCGAGCCACTGTGTCAGTGCGCCGACGAGGAAGAGCAATCCGAACAGAAGGCCCGCGTCGGGCTGTGTAAATCCTTTCTCGGTGACGAGATAGGTCGTCAGGAGGGCCGTAATTCCCTGAAAGCCGAAGTACATCACGATCGCCGCCAGGATGGCGAGCGCAGTCTGGCGATTGGTGATCGCACGGCCCGCCGAGACGAGGACGCTCGCAATCGACGGTCCCTCACGGTCCTGGCCTTGCTCGACGGCGGACTGATTTGCGCCTTTCCCCCCGTCGGTCTGCTTTGCGCCGACAGCAACGTAGACACCGATAGAAGCGAGCAGGAAGCCAGGAATAGCGAGTCCAAGTGTGGCCCGCCACCCCAATCCGGCGACAAGTACGGCCGCGATCGCGGGAAGGGCTGCGGCACCGATACTCCCGAGGGCGAGCGTGATTCCCAGTGCCCGGTCTGCGTGTTTCGGAAACGTCCGCGTGAGGAGCGTCCCCCGAGGCGGGCCATACAGGCCAGTGGCCGCACCGAACGTCCCCGTCGCGACGACAAACAGGGAGAATGTCGGCGTGAACGAAAACGCGAACAACCCGAGCGCGGCCAAGACGAGACTCGCAACGAGGACCCGGCGCTCGCCGATCCGGTCGGCCGCGATGCCCGCCGGAAACTGCATGATACCGTAACTTGCCCAGAGTACAGTCACTGCGATCCCCGCCTGCGTTTCGGTCGCATCAGGGAACGAAGCAGTGATCGTCGGCAAGATGCCCGGAAGAGCAAAACGCAAACCGAACGTGAAAAACCAGCCGCCGGCGACACTCGCGAGTATCAGCGTCTGTCGACTCGGTGACCACGACGCCCGACGAGAGGCCCGGATCCGTTCCACTGTTGAAGGATTATCTCGGTGAGAAGCTTGAAGATTCCGAACTGTTTCTAAATATGCCAATTTAACCTTAGATATTACATTCTAGAGTGACGAAAGTGGATATATGTGATCGTATTGAGACGATAGATAGAAATTGCGATAGTTCTTTCACGAAAGTACAGGCAAGATAGTGGCAAAAAACGCCGAAACAAGCAGACAATGTCGGAGCGCCGGCCTCAGCCCGACGAGTAGCTGAACCCAGGCTCTTCTTCGCATGGTTGATTTCGCCCCGGAGTCGGCGGCGTCGCGAAGAGCGACTTACGCCACGACGCCGCAATCCGGCACGCCGACGCTGTCGGCGACGATATCACGCGGGACCATGAACAGGAAGTACAGGTTCGCGTCCACATTAATGGGGAGTTAGATACTCCGCGGCAGGCAGGCCTTCCACCCGGAGTGAGTTACTGTGGGTGGCCGATAGAGGATTCAGAAGCCTCGATTCGACTCAGTCCGCGCCCGTCCAGGTGGCAGTACGGCACGTCGACACACCCCCGACAGTATTGCTCGCCGTCGCGCTCGACCGTTTTGGGAGCCATGACCTGCTCCCCACAATCAGAACAGACGGCGTCCTCGAAGATCGGCGCCTTCTCGGGGAGGGCGACCGACACGCCCGTCTCGACGTCACAGCAGTCAAAGATTGGGCGCTCGATCAGGTCGAACGCAACCTCGGCCCACCGTTCGTCGAGGCGCTCACGCTCCACGGGCGTCCCCTCACGCTCGCTGACGACCCGCTCGAACAACTCGCTGGCCTCGGGATAGTCCCGCTCGATGATCCCCTCGCGCTCGCGGACGTGGATTCGGACGCCGTCGTCGGGGTCGTCCCGTGAGACGAGCGTCACAGCAGTCTTGCCGTAATCACGATAGATCAGCGCATTATTCCCGAACGTACAGCCCGTCACGTACTGGACACCGTCGGCGAAGCAACTGTTCGTCTCGACGACGGCCACAAGATCCTCCATCCCCTCGCTGGTCGCCCCGAGTTCCCGCATCGCGTGGACCCCGGCCATCACACCCAGCGCGAGATACGGACACAAATGCCCGTGGATCTCGCCGGTACGGAGCAGAAGTTCCCTGTGGCTACGATTGCGAATCGCCCGTTCGACTCGCCCACGGGGGGTTGTACGGCGGTCTTCGTCCACGGTGTCCGGTTGGTCTAAACTCGGCGCGTAAGGCTTGATGTCAAGCACGGGCGTCCCGTCGATAGCGTCGAGACCGGAGACGCGCAGTTGCCGGCCGTCTCGCTCAAGTAACTCGACGGTCGTGGTCCCGATCGGACTCGGTCGATTGGGACTTCGGCAGGCGAAGGTCCCGCGTTCGACGCCATAGCGCCGGGGACCCCGGAGCGTCGGCTCGTCGGCCTCGTGGAGGAAAAAGACGATCTTGAGGTGGTCGGTGTCCTCGATCCGGTAGAGGCCCGCCTCGTAGTCGGGATCGACGACGATCGTACTCTCCCGAGAACGCATCTCGTCCGGATCGGCTGGTTCCTCGAAGGCGCTGTGCACCGTCCCGATCTGTGTCAGGGGGTCATCCATCGTATCACGCTCAGTTAGTCGTCAGTCGCCACCGGTTCGCCCGCCACGGAGGTGTCAGCCGGTCGGTCCAGCGCTGGTGAACCCCCGGGTTCGCGATCGACCGGCGATTCGGGGACGACAAGTCGCCGATCGCCGTGCTCGCGGACGCTTGCCTCGACGTCGTAGACCGCCCGGACTGTCTCGGGCGTGAGTACGTCTGGTTCGCCCACGGCGTAGACCCGGCCGTCTGAGAGGAGCGCAACCCGATCGCAGTAGCGGGCCGCCAGGTTCAGGTCGTGAATTGCGATCAAGCCCGCAACCCCGTCTCGGACTTCACCGAGGATGCGGTCCATGACATCCAGGCGGTGTTTCAGGTCGAGCGCGCTTGTCGGCTCGTCGAGCAACAGGACCGACGGATCGCCCACGAGCGCCCGCCCGAGGCAGACCTTCTGACGCTGCCCCCCGGAGAGGTCGCCCACGTTTCGGGTCGCCAGTCCGTCGAGGTCGAGTCGATCGATCGTCGCCTCGACGGCCGCCCGGTCGCTATCGCTCGGCGTCCATCCACCGTGGGGCCGTCGTCCCTGCAGGATCGTCTCGAAGACCGAGGCCGGAAACGCCCGGGATTCCGCCTGCGGGACGTATCCGATTCGACGGGCCCGTTCGTCGGCCACGAGGTCGCCGACGGAGGTACCGCCGAGGGAGACGGTTCCCGAATCAGGCTCCAGCAGCCGATTACAGCACTCTAAGAGCGTACTCTTCCCGGACCCGTTTGGCCCGAGGAGACCGAGCAGTTCGCCCGATTCGGCCGTGAGGTTGATCCCGTCGAGGACACGTTCGTCGTCGTAGGCAAACGCCAAATGCCGAATGTCGAGTGTCACCAGTATTCCCTCCCCCTGAGGACGAGATAGATAAACAGCGGCGCACCGATGAACGACGTGAGAATCCCGACCGGTAACACCACCGGCGCAAGCACCGTCCGGGCGATCGTATCGGCCGCGACAAGCAGGGTCGCTCCGACCAGCGCCGAGGCCGGCATGAGCGTGCGCTCCGTACCGC
Source organism: Halorhabdus rudnickae (assembly GCF_900880625.1). Taxonomy (NCBI): domain Archaea; kingdom Methanobacteriati; phylum Methanobacteriota; class Halobacteria; order Halobacteriales; family Haloarculaceae; genus Halorhabdus; species Halorhabdus rudnickae. The sequence goes on along the minus strand of NZ_CAAHFB010000001.1, from coordinate 2,164,529 downwards.
CGATAACCATCCGGACGATGTGGGGGGCAACCAGCCCGACGAAGCCAATAATTCCCACAAAAGAAACAATTAGTGCAGTGACGATCGAAGCAACTGCCATCCCGCGAATCCGTAGCGATTCGACGTTCACCCCGAGGCTCTTTGCCGTGTCCGTTCCCGCATCGAGCACGTCGTAATCCCAGCCGTGTCGAACGAAGTATGCGGTCGCCGCAAGGACGAACGCGAGCATCACGAGCACCTTCGGCCAGCCAACCCGTCCGACATCGCCGAACGTCCAATAAACGATGGCCGCGACCTCGGTATCACTGGCGAAGTACTGCAACAGCGTCAACCCAGCCTGGAACAGCGACCCGAGTGCGACGCCGGTGAGGATCATCGTTTCGGGTGTGGCCCGCCGATACGTGACCAACGCGAGAATGACGCCCGTCAAGACCATCCCTGCGACAAACGCGGCGATCGGTGTCAGAGACGTCGCGAGGAACCCACCGGCCGCCGACCCCGCCCCCACGCCAGTGATGGAAATCGCCAGTGCGGCCCCGAAGGCCGCCGCCTGGGAGATACCAAGCGTGTATGGCGCGCCGAGCGGATTGCGGAGGACGGTCTGCATCGCCGCTCCCGCGACGGCCAGACCACCGCCGGCCGCGGCAGCGGCGAGGACCCGCGGTAAGCGATTTCGCCAGACGATGTTGGAATGCAGTTCCGTGCCGCGGCCGAACAGAGCCCCAAACAAATCAACCAGCGGAACGCGAACGGAGCCGATCGCCAGCGCCAGCAGGGCGGTACCGGCAAACAGAGCGCCGACACCGCCGAGAAAGGCGACTCGTCGACGGAACGATCTTTGATGACCCGCCACAGCGGTCTCTGTCATGGCAATTCGAGTCGGTCGAACGCGTCGTAGGCTTCGAGCAGATTCTCGTACAAACCCGTACCGAGCATCGTCTCGAAAATCTCGTTCGTCTTTGTCTTGAGATCGACATCCTCGAAGCGGTCAGGATAGACTGTACGCCCGACGAAATAGGCGTTCGCGAGGATCGATCCATAGTTGTGGTGATAGCTGGCGTGCGGGAGAATCGAATACGTCTCGCCGGTCTCGACCGCTCGGATCGAGGCATACTCAGGGCTCGCGGCCGCGTCCTCGCGGACCTGGCCGAGGTTTGACGCACTGACGAACATCGTCGCTGGATCCCACCGAAGGAGCTGTTCGTCGCTCACCTCGACGGACGCGGCGTCGGTACCGATCGCGCCGGCGACGTTCTCGACACCGGTCCAGCGAAACGGCGCGAAGCACTTTCGTGTCGTCGCGATGCCGTGGCCCCCCTTGTAGTTGATCGCGCCGACGTACGCAGCGTCTCGCTCGCCGACTGCGATCTCGTCCGTCCGTGTCCGGAGGTCGTCGATCGTCCCACGGACGAACTCGATCAGTGTCTCGGCCCGCCCGTCTTGGCCCAGCACGTCGCCGACGAGCTGCCAGGTGCCGAACATCGTTTCGCGAGCGGCCGGATAGACGAAGTCGACGATATCGAGACCGACAACCGGTGTGTCCGTCTGAGACTGCAACGACTCCGCCCGAGAGCTGTCCCCATAATAGAAGAGTACGTCCGGGTCGACTGAAAGAATGGCTTCACTGTTGCCCCCAGCAGAGGGGCCGGCCGAACCGATCACGTGCTTGTCTCGTAACACGGGGTTGGCCTGGTTGTACGGCACACGTCTCGCCCAGCCAGCCTCTGCGTCTTCGATACCGACCACGCGGTCGGTGGCGTCCAGATAGGCGATCTGTCGGAGGGCGCCCGGCCCGACGCCAACGACGCGCTCGACCGTCTCCGGAACGGTCACCGACCGACCGAACCCGTCCGTGATTTCGCGAGCGGCCGTGGTCGTCCCACCACTCGACGCCGAAAACGACGCGGTACAGCCTGTGAGTCCTCCCACAGTGCTGGCCCCAAGTGCGCTGAGTACCGATCGTCGGGTTCGCATCAACAGCGAGGTACTCGATCGTAGAATAATACTTTTTCGATCTTCAGTAATACTGATTGCCGAGTTATTACATGTGAAGTGATACCATGCCCCACCTATCTATTATAAACGCCCGTAATACTGGGGTGGCGAGTATTTGTTTGTACAATCAGCTGATCGAAAGCAAATGGGGTTTCGGGGGATCCATCGCATTGGTCTTGCCGTCGTCGTACTGTTGGCCGTCCTCGTCGGCGGGGCCACTACCATGGCGGACGCGGAAGCGGTCGAACAGACTACGACTATCAGCAACGACACCGACAGCGGGGAGGTCCACGTTGTCTTCTTCCATCTCCCGACCTGTCCGCACTGTGCCAACGTCGAGGCATTCCTCGAGGAACAGCGCGACGATCACAAGTTCTCGGTCGAGAAGTACAACGCCCGCAAGCACACGGATCGGATGACCGACTACCTGCGCGAATACGACGTTCCACGGAAATATTGGGGTACAGTCCCAGTCGTCTTCGTCGATGATGCGTACGCCATCGGGGACAGACCAGCGATTAAACTCCTCGAAAAGCGCTTCGAAGCGACCGCCGAGCAGGACGAAGTGACAACGGAACCAGGCCCAGAGGCCGACAACGCAACAACCGAACAGGGCCCAGAGGCCGACAACGCGACGGCAGGACCGGCTGGCAGCGATAGTCCCGAGACGATCACACTCGTTTCCCTGGCGGGGCTGGCCATCGGTGATGCGATCAATCCCTGTGCGCTGGCGGTGCTCGTGGTTTTGCTCACGACGATCCTAACCCGAAACCCCGAGCAGCCAGTCACGGTGCTCAAATCAGGGCTGGCGTTCTCACTCGCTGTCGGCCTGACCTACGCAGGGCTGGGTCTGCTTCTCATCTTCGGCCTGAAATCCGCAGCGAACGCCGCCACCGTCGAGATCGGCGGCCTCAGACGACTGTTCGGCCTGCTGGCTATCGGGTTGGGGCTGCTCAACGTCAAAGACGGGGTCAGTCACGGCGCTGGCGGGTTCGTCTTCGAAGTACCCCGATCCTGGCGGCCGACGATGCAGCGCTATCTGACGAAACCGCTGTGGAACCGGGCCGCCGTCCTCGGTGGCCTACTCGCCGGTATCGCGGTGAGCCTCTTCCTGTTGCCCTGTACCGGCGGCCCCTACATCGTTGCGGGCGGCATCCTTGCCGAGATGGCCTGGAGCCAGTCGATTCCGCTCCTGGTGGCGTATAATTTCGTGTTCGTCCTGCCGATGATCGTCATCACGGTCGCCGTCGCCGGTGGCTACACGAAAGCCGAAGCCGTCGGTGCGTGGCGCGAGAAACACATCGAAACCTTACACTTCGTGGCCGGCGGGCTCCTTGTCGGGCTCGGTATTTTGCTGGTCGCCGGCCTCCTGTGAGTAACTGCCGTTCTGATTCGGACATCGGAGCGCCGACGCCACGGGCACCTTCGAAAGGATCGTCAGCGAGGTGACTGTCTCTCCCAGGATCGCCGACGCGCTTTGGGGCGATCCCGGATGACCCCTCTCACTCGATGTCAACGTTCGCCAGCCCGTCCGCCCTCTCCTGGAGTGCGTCGTCCGGGTTCTGGACGATCGCCGAGCCGAGCGCACCGATTCCGCCAATATCGCCGCCGAGACAGTTGACGCTCCCGCCGGCTTCGAGGAACCCAAAGCGTCCGTTTTCGTTGTCGATGACGAGCACGCCCGCGAAGAAGCATGTGTTCGTCGTTGGCGATGTCAACGGCCGTGAGCCGATCGTGCACGTCGGAAAGCACCAGACCAAGACGGCAGCCACCAACATCCAGGCCCACCGCACTGGGAAATTACTCGAAACCCACCAGCCCGTCCACCATCACGTCATCTTTTCGACGCTGGGTCGGCTGCCGTTCGTTCGTGTCGGATACTCTGAGGAGTCAGCCACGGCGGCCGGCATCGAGGACGTGACGGTCGATACCACCGCTGCGGACGACGGCATTGTCAAGGCCAAAGACGTCCCCGAGGGGCGAGCGCGTCTCGTCGTCGGCACGGGCGGCACCCTGCTGGGCTATCAGGGCCTGCACTATCACGCCGACGCCATGGCTAAGACGATGCAACTGGCCGTCGAGATGGAACTGAATGTCCGGTAATTCCCAACCGGGCCTACCACCCGACGACGCCCGAGATCATCGACGCGCTGCTTACACAAGCGACCGAAACGCTCGACGCACGCGCGAGCGAGCAGGTCGACGCCACCTGATGATTCGACATCACGGTGTATAGAATAGCGATACCAACAGCCACCAGTATTAGTCCGAGGCCAGCGGCGAGGACTGACGCTCGAAGTCGGTCCCATCAAAGGACGGGGCGAGCAACTGCTGGACCTGTTGTTGCACGTGGCGACCGCTGGCAGTGAGTTGCTTGTACGCCTGAAGTGGCTCGCGATCGCCGATCAAGACGCCACCGACGAGCTGGCCATCCCGGAAAGCGAGTCGCCGCCACTCCCGATCGCCGTACCGGCGTTCGTGATAGGTGTCCCCGAGTCGCGGGTGACCGAACGACGCGAGTGGAAACTCGAAGTGCGAAACCGAATAGGACGGGACGTACTCGAAGGGCGCTGCCGCGTCGGGCGCGGCGAGCATGTTCCGAGCGGCCAACTCACCCTGTGCAGCCGCACTTCCCCAGGTACCGTTGCTGACGTGTCGCCCGAGTCGAGGGTCATCGTAGCGAGCGACATCACCCGCCGCCCACACTGACGGGACGTCCGCCGACAGCGTCTCATCGACGACGACGCCATCCTCGAGGGCGACCGGCGTCTCCTCAAGCAGGCCCGTGTTCGGCGTCGTCCCGATGGCGACGCCGGCACAATCGGCCTCGTATCGACGGCCATCCGATGTGATTGCTGCACGGAGCTGTCCAGCGTCGTCGGTCTCGAAGCGACTGACCTCGGTCTCGACAACAGGCGTCACACCACGCTCACGTAGCGCTTCGTGAACGATTTCTGCGCCGGTTTCTGAGAGAGCTCCCGAGAACCAGTGTCCCTCCCGGATGAGGTAGTGAGAGTTGATGTCCTGGGCGGCGGCGATGGCAGCATAGTCGATCCCCAGCAGGCCACCACCGACGATCACGTTGTGTTCGGCCCTAGCAGCGTTCTGTCGAATCTGAGCGGCGTCCTCGATCGTCCAGAACGTGGTCACACCGTCGGCGTCAGCGTTTTCGACCGGCAACGGCCGCGGTGTGCTCCCGGTCGCAACGAGCAACTCGTCGTAGGCGATCGACTCGCCGGACTCTATCTCGAGGACTTGTGCCGTGGTGTCGACGGTCTCGACGCGCGTGCCGAGGCGGAGGTCGATGTCGCGGTCGTCATACCACGATCGATCATGCATGCGGACGACGTCCGCCGACAGAGCTCCCTTGGCGAACTCCTTGATCAGGATCCGATTGTAGAGGGGCTCGGATTCGCCAGTTACCACTGTGATCGAGGCGTCAGTTGTTCGGTCAGCGAGTTCGGCCGCCGCCGAGCTGCCGGCGATACCGTCGCCGACCACGACGTACGACGCGTCGGTTCCGTCCCGAAAAGGCTGTGAGGTCATGAGTAGTAAATTCCCGACCGAGAAGACCTCAGAAAGGCCTCTCGGTTTTGTCTATTACAACCATTACTACGGTTTGTATACACATAAACCTGTGCGTAATAAACCACACTATGGTTGAGTAATAATTTCTATTGGTGATATAAGACGGTTTGTAATTGTACCTGATTTGCGATACTATTGTGCAGTCAATGAAAATACCTCCTGTGAGAATCCAGTCTCGGTGACGAGAAATATCAAAAGTGAACTGGCGCTTGGAGGCTCAAACAGTCCCGGATCTAGCTTCAGGTGAAGTTGAAGGGCCATTCGACGACATCACCATCTGAGAGGACGGTCCCAGTCGCAGATATATCAGTACCTGACTAGTTGTTTTTCACTGTAATTACAGAGTGACGGTATCGAGTTTCCATCGCCAGTTGCGCTTACACATATTGGATATGTGCAGGCCAATGGTTCGTCGATGCTCCCGTGGTCGTTGATCAACACCGTCCTCCTTTTTGACATACCTCTTTCGGTCCTGTCCGGTAAAACGCGGCCACAGGCCGCGAAGACTCAACGGTATGAATTATGTCCGATCAGACTTCTTCGATCGCGATCTCAGCGGTGAGTCCCTCGATCTCCCAGGTTTTGCGATAGCCGTCTTCGATCGCACCGAACGTGTCGGCCCGGACTTCCTCGGCGATGATATCTTCGTGTTCGGCGACGAGTTCGGCCACACGCTCGTCGTCGATATCGTACTCGACCCGAATGCGGGCATCCATCTCCAGATCGAGATCTTTCCGCATCTCCTGGACACGCCGGACGACCTCGCGGGCGTAGCCCTCACTCTCGATGGCCTCGGTCAGTGTGGTATCAACGTAGACGATACCGCCACCGTCGAGGGCCTCGAACTCCGTGCTCGCGACGCCCTCGGGCGTGTTCCGGACGAACTCGACCATCTCTGCCTCGAGATCGACACCCCGACCCAGTTCGCTCGCAACGGCCGATTCCAGGGCCTCGACGGTCGGCTCGGCGACACTTGCCTCGTTGAGCGCGTTCATGACCGTGCCGGCGTCGTCGCCGAAGGCGGGACCGAGTTTGCTCATGTCGGCCTCGGCGCTGTAGGTGAGTTCACCCCATGCCTCGTCGGGATCGACAACCTCGATCGACTTGGCGTTCAGGCGCTCTCCGAGCAAGCCTGCCTGTAGTTCGATCGACCCGCCGACCTCCTGATCGTCGACGTCGACGACCACGCGCTTGACGGGCCAACGGAGTTTCCGCTCGGCCTGCTGGCGAGCGTTCGAGCCGGCTTCTTCGACCGCTCGGACGACGCTGATCTCGTCCTCTAGGCCAAGGTCGCGCAGGTCGGCGTCGGGTTCGGGCCAGTCGCACATGTGGACCGTATCGTAGCCGACGTCGCCGGTCAGATACTGGTAGATCTCCTCGGCGATGAAGGGGGTAAAGGGAGCCAGTAACGCGACAGTATCCTCCAGCACGCGGTACAGGGTTGCGTACGCGGCGTCCTTCGAGCCGTCTTCGCCTTCTTCCCAGACGCGATCCCGAACGGCCTGGACGTAAAACCGTGAAACGTCCTCGACAATGAAGTCCATTAGGACATCGATCGCCCGGTCCTGGCGTCGATCCTCGAAGTGTTCGCCCATCTGGGCTTCGACGGTCTGCAGCCGGGAGAGCACCCACTCGTCGATCTGTTGGAGAGAGACATCCTCGACAGTCGTGTCCTCGGGAGAGTAGCCGTCCATCCGCATGTACGGCAGCGGGAACCGGAAGACGTTCCAGAGGATATTGAGGTTGCGCCCCATCGAGTCCATCCCTTCCCAGGAGAAGCGCATGTCCTCGCCCTGGGGGTTCTGGGAGAGCAGGAACGCCCGCATCGGGTCCGCCCCGCCCTCGTCGATGGCCTCCTGTGGCTCGACGGTGATGCCCTTGGATTTGGACATCCCCCGGCCGTCGGGCATCAACGCGTAGCCGTGCATCAGCACCTCGTCGTAGGGGATCTCGCCGACCGCCGCCGTCCCCATCCCGAGTTGCGACCAGAACCACCCGCGGGTCTGGTCGTGGGCCTCCATGATAAGGTCGGCCGGCCACAACTCATCGAAGTCGCCTTCCTGCTCGGGGTAATCGAGGGTCCCCCACGAGGCGACCGAAGAGTCGAGCCACACGTCGAAGACGTCCGGGACCCGCTCGTAGACCACACCGTCCTCGGTGATCGTCAGGTCGTCGACGGTCCCCTTATGGAGGTCGACGGCTTCGGGGTCGATCTCCTGATCGACGCGCTCTGCGAGTTCCTCGCGGTCGCCGATGACGATGGCTTCCTGCATCGAGCCGTTCCAGTCGATCGGGTCTCGCGGCTCGTCGCCGCTCGACGGTTCCGAGGCGCTATGCGCCTCGCTCGGCAGCCAAATCGGCAGAGGGATCCCCCAGTAACGCTGCCGAGAGACGTTCCAGTCGGGGGCCTCCTCGACGAAGTCCCGGAAGCGATTGTCACGCGCCCACTCGGGGTGCCACTCGCTGTCCGCGATGTTGTCGAGCATCTCGTCTTTGATATCCGTGACCGTGATGAACCACTGGTCGGTGACGATCTGGATGATGCCCGTATCACAGCGCCAGCAGTGGCCGTAACTGTGGTTGGTCGTCCCTCGGGAGAGTAGATTGCCGTTGGCTTCGAGGTCGTCCATGATCGCCTCGTCGGCGTCCTTGACGAACTCGCCGGCGTATCTCCCGGCCGCCTCCTCGTAGACGCCGTCGCCACCGACCGGACAGAACACGTCCAGGCCGAGTTCCTGGCCGCGCTCGAAGTCCTCCTCACCGTGGCCCGGTGCGGAGTGGACCAGTCCAGTCCGGTCGGCCTCGACGTACTCGGCGGTGTAGACCTGCAGGGCGTCCTCGCCGTCAGGTGCGTTCGGGACCTCCTCACGAAGTGGGTGTTCGTATTCCCAGCCGACCATCTCCTCGCCGCTCGCTTCGTCGACGATCTCGTAGTCCTCGTAGCGCCCCTTCGAGAGAACATCCTCGACGCAGGACTCGGCGATCCACAGCACCTCCGTCTCACCGTCCTTGGTTGCCTCGACGCCCTGGTAGGTCAGCTCCTCGTCAACGGCGACGAAGGTATTGGCGGGGATCGTCCAGGGCGTGGTCGTCCAGATGACGAGGCTGCCTTCCCGACTCTGCAGGGAGAACTTCACGTAGATCGAGGGGTCAGAGACGTCCTCGTATTCGACTTCGTTGTTAGCGATGGCCGTCTCACAGCGGGGACACTGCGAGATCGAGCGCTTGCCCTGTTCGACCAGTCCCCGTTCGTGGGCCTGCTCGAACCCCCACCACGCTGCCTCCATGTATTCCGGGGACACCGTCTTGTAGGGGTTGTCCCAGTCCATCCAGACGCCGAAGGACTCAAAGTCCGACTGGAGCCCCTCGAGTTGCTCCTCGGCGAAGTCCTTACATTCCTCGATGAACGCCTCCTCGCCAAACGCCTCGATGTCCTTCTTGTTCTGGAAATCGAGTTTCTCCTCGACTTTCGTCTCGATGGGCAGGCCGTGCATGTCGTAGCCCGGCCGGTCGGTCACATCGTAGCCCTGCATGCGGAGATACCGGATATAAGCGTCTTTCAGCGTCTTGTTCCAGGTCGTGCCCATGTGGGCCGCCCCGGAGGTGTACGGTGGGCCATCGACGAAAAAGAAGTCCTCGCCGTCGGCGCGGTGGGCCTTGGTCTGCTCGTAGGCCTCGACGGCGTCCCAGTGGGCGAACACCCGCTCGCGGACGCTTTCGGGGTCGTACTGGTCGGCCACCTCGCCGAACCGGTCGTAGGTCGGCGACAGGTCGGCCTGGTCCTCGGTATCTGTCATACCTGTTCACACCATCGCCGGGATTAAAGGCAAATCGATCCCACGCCCAGATCTGTCGAAACCCGTGTGCCGTAGCCACTGTCGCCCGGCCTCTGGCTCTCTGCCAGCCCCCGGGTTTTTCGCTTCGGTCCTCGTCAGTAGAGTCATGGAGTTTCGCACTCTCGGATCGACCGGCGTAGACGTGTCGGCGGTCGGTCTCGGTACGTGGAACGTCGGCCCCGCCTGGGGCGAGGTCAGCGACGAACGGGCCAAAGAAGCGATCCATACGGCCCTGGACGCAGACGTCAACCTGATCGACACCGCCGAAGTCTACGGCGGCGGCCGTGCGGAACGACTCATCGGCGAGGTACTCGAGGAACGCGGCCGCGACGGGATCTTCGTCCCGACGAAGGCCGCACCCGACGAGGACGGCGGGCACTCCGAAACGGGGCTACAGGAGTCCATTGCGGGGTCGAAAGACCGCCTCGGCGTCGAGACCATCGACCTCGTGCAGTTGCACTGCCCCGAGACGGGGGCGTTCTACGATCCCAACACGTTCGAGACGCTGGAAGAACTGCGCGAAGTGGGTGAGATCGCTCACGCCGGCGTCAGCGTCGAGAAGGTAGAGGAGGCGATGAAGGCCATCGAGTACCCCGTGGTCGAAACGGTCCAGATCATCTTCAATCCGTTCCGGGATCGCCCCGCCGAGCGGTTCTTCGAACGGGCGGCCGCCGAAGACGTGGGCATTATCGTCCGCGTGCCGCTGGCCTCCGGCCTGCTCGCCGACGCCTTCGACGGCATTGAGGACTTCAAGGAAGGGGACCACCGCAAGAGTGCCGCCGAGGGGGGCGTCGATGCCGGGATCGGTCGCGCCGGCGGAGAGACCTTCGCTGGCGTGCCTTTCGAGGCCGGTTTGGACGCCGTCGAAGATCTGCGAGCGCACGTTCCCGAGGAGATGTCGATGGCCCAGTTCTCCCTCCGGTGGATCCTCGATCACGACGCCGTCTCGACGGTCATTCCCGGTTCGACCTCGCCCGACCACGTCGAGGCGAACGCCGCTGCAGCGGACTTCGATCCGCTCTCACACGAAACTCACGGCGCAGTCAGAGACATCTACGAGAAACAGCTTTACGACGACGTCCACCACCGCTGGTGACGAGGTGCGTCCGACCGGAACTCAGGCTTCGGCGCGACGGGCCAGCACTTTCTCGCGGATCAGCTTCGCGGCGGCGATCAACAACAGGAGCCCGATAACGGCCTCCCAGGCGCCGAGGACGTTCTGGCCCTGTGTCAGGGTCTCGAAGCCAGCCGATTCGACGAGGAAGCCACCCACGCCGAGGGCACCCGCTAGAAGGGCGTATACGATCGCGGACAGCTGTTCGACGACGATTTCGATCATATGGTTGCTTCACCGTCGAGCATTATGACCATTTCTATTGGGCTGCGTCGAGACGAAACGGTTTTCTCTGCGCTATCGAAGTAGGACGTATGTCAGGCTATCGTGACATGGACTACGTGAAACTGGCCCGCTGGGGGTTCGTCCTCGGCGCGGCGATGTTTCTGCTCGGCGGTATCGGTCACATGGTTGGCCCCACGCTCCAGGGTTGGGAGTCGGGACTCCTCCTCGATATGGAGATCGGAGGCATTCTCGTGGGTCTCCTCTCGCCGCTGACCTTCGGGATCGTCCTGCCGCTCACGGAGTGAAAACGCCCCGGGAGGTCAAAACCAGTCAGCTGCTTCTTCGCCGTAGGTTTCTGGCGGCACGTCAACGACATTTTCGTCGTGGAGCGTAACGAAAAACGGCGAGTCCGACCAGTAATACTGATCGAACACCGATCGCGCGACGATGTCGATCACCGGCGGATTCGCCGGATCGTCGTCCTGCAGCGTCACGGCGAGATTGAAGCTGTTGTGCCCGGCCGAGGCATAATACTCGAGGACGTTCACGATCCCGGCCGCAAAGTCCTCGACGACTGGATCTTCAGGATCCGGGACGGTCGCGTCGGGCGCGATCCCGCGGACGTGGCGGTGGTGTTTCGGCGCGTACGGGGCGATCCACTCGACGTCACCGGTCGATCCGACATGGCGATCGGTCTCGACCGTCTCTTCGAGAAGCGCCTCCCAGTATGACTCGCCCTCGTCCTCGCGGTACGCCCGAGCCGCTTCGGCGCGTTCGGCCTGGCGGTTCGTCCCGCACTCGTCGACCAGCGTCTGCATGTGCGGGTGGATGATGCTGCTGCCCGCCGGTCGCAGGAAGTTCATGTTGATCGAGGCGTACTCGTCGGCGGCGTCCGATTCCAGTGCCACGTCGACGAACTCCAGAGCTGCGGCGAGACCGTCTGTGAACTGCTGGTCAGTGAACGCTTCGATCGGGACGTAGTGGTCCTCCGTCAGGACGATGACGTTGGAGTGGTCACCGTAAGGGTTGAGGTTCGGGAAGGAAGTCGCCTCGCCCCACGACCCACGATCGAAGCCGACCCAGTCTGGATACGTCGGGGTCGCGTCGGTCACCATCTCCGGACAGAAGAAACACCCCTCGCTGTCACCCACGATGGCGTCAATGTCCGGTTCGTTCTCGGGGCGCACGAAGTTATCCGAAACGATGCGACTCTGTCGGCCGGTGAGCGGATCCCGGCGGACCTCCGTCTCGACGGAGACTTCCTCGAAGTCCTCGAGGGGGCTGTGAAACCACGTCGCCTGGATCTCGGGATCGAACTGGAAGGGCATGCGATCGACTGTTCGGAGAGACGACTCAAAAAGGTACTCGCGACCCCGCGGTTTTTGCATCGTGGATCCGTTCGATCGCGTATGACCGATTGCGTGTTCTGTGCGATCGTCGCCGAGGAGTTGCCGAGCCACACCGTTCACGAGACCGAGGACACCCTGGCCTTCCTCGACGCAAACCCACTCGCGAAAGGACACACGCTCGTGGTTCCGAAAGCTCACCATCAACGACTTGTGGACGTGCCAACTGAGACCGCGACAGAGTTCTACGACACCATCCACGAGGTAGTCCCAGCTGTCGAAGCAGCCGTCAATGCGCCGGCGACGACCGTCGCGATCAACAACGGCACGGAAGCTGGACAGGAAGTTCCCCACGTTCACGCCCACGTCGTCCCCCGCTTCGATGGCGACAGCGGGGGACCGATCCACACCCTATTCCGGGATCGCCCATCCGTCTCCGAGAGTCGCCAGGAGGACCTCGCGGCCGATATTGCCGCTCGAACGTGAAGTCGTTCTAGACAGTGAAAAATAAGTTCAATAGATTAATTACATCCAAGTTACTTTTTCACGATAACCGTGCACGCACCAGAAATGGCCGGGGACTGCCCGGAGTGTGGGAATAGACTGACGCGTGACGGCCGCGAAGCAATCTGTAGCGAGTGTGGATTAGTCGTCGCCGAATCGCGAATCGACCACGGACCGGAGTGGCGCACTTTCGACGACGAGGGCAAGAATCGGCGCCGTACTGGGCCGCCGCTCTCGCGGGCCCGGCACGATCGGGGGTTCTCGACGCGAATCGGCCGGGACAGCGGGGCGGGACCCAGACGCCGACGGCGGATGGCTCGACTCCGTCGCCAGCATCGACGCTCGCGAACCGCCTCGAAGGCCGAACGAAATCTGATGTACGGCATGATGGAGATCCGCCGGGTCGTCGACCGGTTGTCGCTAACCGAGGGTTTCCGAGACGACGCCTGCGTCCTGTTCGAAACCGGCCAGGACGCTGGACTGTTACATGGACGGACGATCGAAGGAATGGCGGCAGCAGCGGTTTACGCCGTCTGTCGGTCAGCAGATATTTCCCGTATGGTCGAAGAAGTCACGGCCGTCGCCCAGGCTGACAGCGATGAGTTGACCGTCGCCTACGCTGCCCTCAACCGCGAACTCGGACTCGAGACCGGACCGATCGACCCACGCGAGTACCTGCCGCGATTTGCCGACCGACTCGACTTGACACCCGCAGTCGAACGCCGCGCCAGGGAATTCGTCGGGATCGTTACGGATCGAGATCTCGCAGGTGGACGGGCACCGAGCGGTGTCGCCGCCGCCTGTCTGTACACCGCCGCACAGGAACATGGTACCGAAGTCACACAACAGGACGCGGCGGAGGTGGCCGGCGTAGCACCCGCGACGCTCCGCTCGACATACCAGGACATCAGCGAGAGAAGCGTCGAACCCGCGTCCGACTGACGAATGATCTCGCCAAAACCCCTCGACATCGTCCGCAAGTACTCGCTCATAGCCTGGAAGTTTCGAGTGATCCCAGTGCTCGCCCAATGGTCCGGAAGTTTCAGGTCGTCCGCAAGTGATCGGTGCGGGGTTCGTAGACCTCACCCTGCTGTTTGAGTTTCTCGATCTCGTGTTCGGCCTTGCTGGCCTCCATCCCGACTTCCTCGGCGCGCTCGATCACGACATCGACAGGTGCACCCTCGTCGTACTCCTCCTCGATGTCGGCGATGATCCCGCGGATGTTCTTGATCCGATCGCGCTGGGACTTCGAAGTGCCCGTCTCGACCACGTCGGCGTCAAGTTCGCCCGTCTCGGGATCGATGCCGATGTCCTCGAGCGACGACCGGACGATCCCGATGACCCGTTCGGCGTCCTCCTCCTCGACGGTATCGGAGAGCCGGACGCGTGCGCTTGCCTCCGCAAGGCGGACCAGCGCTTCCAACTTGCGGGCCGTGACGGGCACCGGCGCGTCCTCGCCTGACCCCTTGGTCCGCAACTCGACGTAAAAGTCCCGGATGGCAGCCTTTGCCTCCTCGGTCATCGTCGGGAAGCAACTCCGCTTTGCGTAGGCGACGTACTTCCGGAGGAGTTCGGGGTCGATCTCGGGAGCGACCGTCTCGGTGACGTTCTCGACCTCCTCGGCGCTGTAATCGGGCGTGCTGTTCTGCTGGCGATGCGTGTTGAGTTCGCCCGCGTAATTCGTCTGGAGGATGTGTTCGGCCAGATTGGCGTCTTCCTCCTCGTCGGGCTGGTCGGTGACAGTGAAGATGAGGTCAAAGCGGGAGATCAGCGCCGGCTCGAGGTCGATCTGCTCGCCGATCGGTTCGTACTGATCGAAGCGGCCGTACTTGGGGTTGGCCGCGCCCAGTAGCGAACAACGGGATTTGAGTGTGGCGTTGATTCCGGCCTTGGATATGCTGATCGAATTGTGCAGGATGACACCATGACTCACGAAGGTGTTGGTCGGTTCGACCGTCACGTCGTAGACCCACTCCGTAGCGTGCTCGCCTTCGTTGGGGAGCGTTTCTACGTCGGTAACGCGGTAATATCGGAATTCAGTTCGTGATTCGAGAGCCTCCGCCCGCTGCTCGAATTCCGTGAGAGCAGACTTGGCAGCTTCCAGGGCCTGTCTCGTGAGCGAAGCGCGTCGTTCAGCGTCGTATCCGCCAGACTCAGCGTAGTGAACTGCACTCGTCGTTTCGTTCTCCAGACGCTTGGCGAGTTGCCGACCGGACCAGCCGATAGCGTTCCGAACAGACGCGAGATCGTCCGCTCGTTCTAGTGCAGATCGGATCTCTTTGGCACGCTCGCGGAGTGTATCAAGTTCCACTTCGACGGTGCCGATATGAACGCCAAAGCCATTATCGAGATTGGGCTTGAATTGCCCAGTCTTCCGTAACCCGAGTAAATTCCGCAGTTCGCGGAGTTCCCGGGCTGCATCCGTCGGCAAAACGTCGTGGTGTCTCGGCGTCTCATTACTTCGCTCAACGAACGCTTGGGCGTCGTCGTATCGGTCGTCACGTGGTTGAACGATCTTTGTGACAAACTTCTCCGTCGAATCTCCCATCACGTACGTTTTCCACGAATCCTCCGCGTCGTCATGATGGATCCGGGTCCCAACGCCGATCTTTGCCAGCGCGTCGGCATAATCCTCGGCGAGACCCGGGGACGCCGTCGAAAACGCCATCGCTTCGCTCTCAACGCCACCGTCTCCCTGGAACGCGCCGACCAAGAAGCGCCTGATCTCCTCTTCGGAGGCACCGAGTACTTTCGACGGGATCCGTTTATCCCGTGCAGTGTACATGAATTCGGGAAAGTTCTCTTGGAACCAGCGATAGAATTGCGTCGAGATCCACCGTTTGGTCACGGTGCCCGCAGCGTTGGTCGTATCCGTGCTTTCCAAACCGAAAACGCGACCCATCAATTCATCCATCCGATCGAGTAGCTGTTCGTCCTGATTGGAGAAGCCGATCTCGTGGGAGGAGCCCGCATAGGAGTGCCCTTCAGCGACGAGAAAGCCAAGAATTTCGGCGAGATCAGGCGACATAGCAGCTGGTAGGGCTACGTCTTTCTCTTTACCGCGCTGGGATTCGTCTTCGAGTGGGACCGTCGCGGCAGAGTTCGGAAGGTTGCGAGGTGCCGGGATGAAATCTCCTTCGTCGACCAGACTTGCTTCGGTCGTACAAATATCACCGTTCTTCGCAACGAACATCGGGTGCTCCGGAGTGACGACGACTTCTCGTCCGTTCGAGAACGAGACGCGGACGAACTCCTCGGGAGCCTCGTGGCGACTGACTCGATCCACGGGGAGTTTTTGTACGTCGTTGTCGTCCAGGTCAGCCGAATGGACTCGAACGTCATCGACGGGCAAGATGTCACAATCGACGCCGTCGATTACCTCTTCGGAGCGTTCGGCCATCTGTTCATCCACGAAGTCACCGATTTCGACACGCCGACCGTCTGCAAGGAGAATTTCTGA
Source organism: Halorhabdus rudnickae (assembly GCF_900880625.1). Taxonomy (NCBI): domain Archaea; kingdom Methanobacteriati; phylum Methanobacteriota; class Halobacteria; order Halobacteriales; family Haloarculaceae; genus Halorhabdus; species Halorhabdus rudnickae. Next base: position 2,148,461 of record NZ_CAAHFB010000001.1, on the reverse strand, counting down.
ATCGGGGTGGTAGGACTGCTGCTCAAGCGCTTCGTGCATGGCCGAACGGTCTTCGGATCTCATCTTGTCCAGTTCGTCCACTGCCGCAATCCCCCGGTCGGCCAACACCAGCGCACCCGCCTCCAGGGTCCACTGCTGGCCGTCGCCGAAGTCATCTCTCACAGCCGCAGCGGTCAGGCCAGCGCTGGATGAGCCCTTCCCCGACGTGAACACTGACCGCGGTGCAATGTGGCGAATGTACTGGAGTATCTGTGAATTGTGTGAGACGACGCCGTTGGAAACGTAACTATGAGTGCCCTCGACTTCGAGGTCGTAAACCCACTCGTCGTCGGGTTCGACCGCTTCGATCGACGAAATACGATCCCAGCGAACGTCGTTCGAGGCGAGATCGCCCAAGCGCTCGACAGTGGCTTCGACGGCGAGCGCCGCCTCAAGTCGGTCGCGGACGACCGCGCTGGCGGCAACCGTCTCACCGCCGTCGGGTGCGACTTCGTTCCGTTCGTAGTAGCTGATCGCCGTCTGAGTGACGTCCATCCCGTCGGCAAGCGATCGCTGTGAGATCCCGAGTTCCTCGCGCAGTTCGACGATCGTCCGCCAGTCGTCGGCAGCCAACCCGTCACGCTGGTCTTTCAGCCACGCCAATCGCTCCTCGAACGCGTCGACGACGGCCCGTAACGATTCCCGGCTGGGGTTTCGATCGCCGCGCTCGTAATGCTGGTAGGTAGTTCTGGGAACGTTGCAGTCCGTTTGTGTGAGCGCGAGCGATTCACGAACCTCACGTAACGTGTCCCCGGAGATTGGAACGACATCTCGGTTCGTATTCCCCGCCGTCTCCTCGTAGGACGCTGCGGCAAGTTGTTTCCGATCCGTGACGAAGCCGATCTCCGAAACGTAGCAGCCGAAATCATCCCCGCTAATCCGGAGGCGGTAACTCCCGTTATGACGTTCGTGGATACTTGCGTCGATACCGAAGGTGGTGAGGAGTGCACGCACGTCTTCAAGGAGCACTTCGCTCATCGAGGCGACCGTGAGTTCGCGTTCGGACGTGGCAACGTGACCCTCGCCCTCGACATAGGCACGAAGGAAGGCTCGACGGATGGGATCGCTTGCCCGTGTAATCCCTTCCGGGACGCGTTGCTGTCCCGATTTTTCGAGGATCGCCGGCTCGATGGATTCGAGAAAACTAACGAACTCGCTCGAATGACACCGGAGGCGGGAAACGTCAGACTCCTCTCGCACGTCCTCGGAGTACGGTAAGTCGAGCGCCTCGAAGGCCGCTCGGGCGTCCTTCAGCACTGGTTCATCCGCGTCCGTGATCCGGAGATCGGCCGTGTTGTCCGTCCGATGTACGACGTGACCTTCCGCGACGATGTACCCCACAAGCCGAGCAAGCGAGCGAGTCCACGTTTCGGGTGCAGAAAACCGGACCGCGTTCGGGGATTGTGACCTTCGATAGTCCGCTTCGATTCGATCGTCCGCTGCTGTCGGAACTGATCGCGGTGTGGCGACGAACTGGCCTTCCGCGAGGTGCTCAGCTTCCAGCGCCGTCGGCCCCCCGTCCTGCTGGACGAACAGCGGATGGGATGGCGTCACATCGAGTTCTCTCCCACTCTCGGTCCGAATCCGATACAGGTGTTCGGGAGCCTCCCGTTTCCAGACCTTCGTCGCTTCGGCTGTCGTGACCGTCCCGTCCGGCGCGAGCGTCGGCAATGCAATCGACGTGTGATCCCAGACGCCGTCGTCAACGGGCTTTGGGTCGTCGAGGTTCGCCTCGACGAGGTCACCGATCGATCTCGTCGATCCACTTGCGAGGCGGACACTAGTGTCAGATTTAACGCACTTACCCGTACCAGGGTCCCCGATCAGGAGCACATGGAGGTCGCCCCGAATCCGAGATTCGTCAGGAAGATGTTTTGTCACTCCCGAGAATAATTGGAGAGCGATGGCGAGTTTCTCCTCGGGATAGCCATAGATCGAAGGAGCGATGGAGTCGGTCATCTGCTCGTAGATGTCACGTTCCTCCGAGAGGGCGACGATCTCCTTTTTGTCGTCCTCGTCGATGTCCATCTCTTCGAACTCCTCGTCCTCGATCTCGACGCTGACGCCATTCATGTAGACGTCGAACATGGCCGACTTCTCGCGGTCGTTGCCACGCTGATCGAGTTTGAGCACGCCCGTCACCCGGACGTGGTCGCCTGCAGTGACGTTGCCGGTAATGTCGTCCTCGATGTTGACGTCGATGTTCTGGGGCGTCTCACCGCCGCGCAGCCCCTCCGGGGATTCCTGAACCCGGAGCTTCTGGGCGTCGATGAACTCCGATTGATCGAAGTTGATCCGGAAGGGACCCTGACGCTCACAGCCCTGGCACTCGTGGGGCTCTTGAAAGTCGCCGGTGGATTGAGGAATGCGTGTCAGCGTCCCACAGCGCTGGCATTCGAAAGCGGCATCGGTGATTTTGGGCCGGACTTCGGTGGCTTTCCGGATGATGCCCTGGATGCTGACGAGCTGACCGCGATGGTCGGCCCGAATCGCCCGGATGTCCGTCGACTCCGGGAGGTTGGTCATCCGGACATGGGCCTGCCCGAGTTTCACGTCGATCGGGAGGTCGAACAGTCTGAGGGCTTCCTCGGCGTACTCCTGGAGCTGTTCGGGTTTGTTGCGGTAGTCTTCCGCGAGGTCAGGATCGAAGCGGTAGAGGTCCTGCCAGTCGACGAACAGCGACTTTTGCTCGGTGGGGTACTTCTGGGCGAGCTCGCCGATCTCGTTGCGGTAGTAATCGCGATAGAACTCCTCGAAGAGATCGATGAACTCCGTGTTCTCCGCGCGAGCCATTATGGTAACTCCTGTTGTGCGTACTGCCTCAAGAAGGTTCCCAAACCAGGGTGAAAGTGGATCGGGACACGAAGCGGGTATCCCGCTGTCGCGACGACCAGTCCGTCACTCGAGCGCGCCGAACCAGTCCTCGACGCGGCCAGCCGGGGCCTCGGCAACCTCGGCGACCGTCTCAGGATCGGACTCGGCAAGGTCCTCGACCGTCTGGATACCCGCCTCGCGGAGCCGCTGGGCGTACGTTGGGCCGATGCCGTCGACCGTCGCGACGTCGGGGGACCCCTCGGTCGTGTCAACCTCGGCGTCCTCCGGTTCTGTCGCTTCAGTATCCTGCGAGTCGACCGATTCGGCCTCGTCTTCTCCCACAGCTACCTGCGAGCGCTCGCTGAACCACTCGGCGACCTGGGGCCAGACATCCTCGTGGGTGCTCGAGGAGACGGCCATACCGACGTGACCCGTCGAGTACTCGATAATCCCCGTGTCTTCACTGGGGATGACGTCGTTGAATGGCTTGCTCGCTGACGGCGGGACGAGGTGGTCGTACTCCCCGACGATCTGCAGGACCGGCATGTCGATGTTGCCGATGTCGACGTGCTGATTGCCGAGATACAGCTCGTTCTCGTAGAGCTTGTTGCCCTGATAGATGTCCTCGAGGAACTGCGCGTAGGTCGCGCCGGCGACGTCGACACCCTCCTCGAGCCACTGCTCCATCCGCGCGAAGTTCTTCACGAAGTCCTCGTTGTCGATATTCTCGGCGAAGCGGACGTACTTGGTGACGTAGTTGTCAACCGGGTCCATGAGGGCAAAGCCCTCGTCTAAGAACTCCGAGGGAACGTTCCCGAACGTCTCGATCACGTTTTGGGGATCGTAGTACTCCTCGTCGCCCCACCGCTCGAGGACGCCGCCCGACTCCTCGAAGTACAGCCCGGTCGCCATCAACCCGAGGGTGTTGACCTTCGCCGGGTGGAGGGCACTGTACATCACGCTCATCGTTCCGCCCATGCAGTACCCCAGGATGTTGATAGCGCCCTGACTCGAGCGCTCCCGCACCACGTCGACGCAGTTGTCGATGTAGCGATCGACGTAGTCCTCAAGCGTCAGGTGCTGGTCGAGGCGCGACGGCTCGTTCCAGTCGATCAGGTAGACGTCATGACCCGCTTCCAGCAGGCGACGCACGACCGAACGGTTCGGCTGGAGATCGAGAATGTAGGGCTTGTTGATCAGCGCGTAGACGATCAGGATCGGAACGTCCTCGCGTTCGTCTTCGGGAACGTCGATGCCAGCCGCCTCGGGATCGTAGTGGAGGAGTTCGAGTTTGTTCTCCTCGTAGACGACATCGGCGGGGGTCTGCCCCACCTCGACGTCGGCCATGGTCTCGAGGCGCTCGTCGAGCACCTGGACGGTCTCGCCGGCCTCTTGCATCTCCTCGAGGGCCCGGCGCTGGACGTCCAGCGCGGCACTCAGTGGGTCGGCCATCGTAATCACTCCTCTATGGCCTCGAGGATCCGGTCGAGTTTCTCCTCGACTTCGTGCTGGCGACGCTCGAGTTCGACCAGGCGCTCGCCGACCTCGTCTACGTCATCGCGCGTGGGGAAGCCGAGTTCGGCGATGGTCTCTTGGCCCACGTCGTCGGCCTGCTGGCGCATATCGAGCATCGACTGGATGAGCTGGCCGTTGGCCGCCGCGAAGGCGCTGGTACCCATGATCTCCTTTGCGGCCTCGTTGGCCGACTGCAGCCAGATGTCCCGGAACTCGGTGGGGTCGATCTCCTCGCCCTGGGCTGCGTCAGCGGAACGCTCGAACATCCGCTCGGCGGCGTCCATCCAGACTTCCGTCGCCTGGTTGTACCCTTCAGTCCCCTCGGCGAGTTCGTTCTCCTCGACCATCGAATCCGACATCGCCTCGGTCCAGGACTCGACGAACGCTGCCTGGGCTTTCATGTTCTGCTCGATGGACTCCGCGACGGCCTCGTTCATTTCCTCGATCATCTCACTGTACTCCGCCCCGATGTCCGCGTTCTTGTCGCTCATGGTTTATCACGTGTGCGCGTGGGAGAAAAAACTACGTACTCGTTCAGGCTTCGACGGCCTCGGCGGCCTGATCCTGGACGTCCTGAATCTGCTCGCTGACTTCCTCGACCTGGGCCTGGAGGTCCTCGACCTGGTCGGCCATGCCCTCAACGGCGTCGACTGACTGGGTCTCGAGATCCTCGTGGGCCTCGATCAGCATCGAGATCTGCTCGTCAAGCGCATCGAGGGAGTCGGCGGTCATCTCGTCGTAGACATCGACGCCCTCACCGAGCTCTTCTTCGGCAATATCGAAGGCTTCGGCATGATTTTCCAGCAGGAACTCGAACTGCTCGTCGGCGGTACTCCGCAGCTCCTCGACGGCCGGCTCGACGCCGGGGACGCTCGATTCGAGCGTGTCGAGGTACGTGTGGATCGCCGTCTGGCTCAGCTCGACGCCCCGGCGCTGGACGGACTCCTGACTCTCGAGGCTACCGAGAACGACTTCGTTCATCCGCTTGTGGAACTCGACGCCCTGTTCGAGAGCCTTCTGGCTCTGTTCGATGGTCGCGCGCTGTGCTTCGAATGCGGTCGTGACGGGTGTGGTGTAGTCTGCCATGGTTATTCACTCCGGTTACGTTTGACCGGCAGGACGACGGCCTGGACGATGTCGCCTTCCTCGATGTCCAGCGCCTCACGCTCGGCGTCAGGAATGGAAATCCGGCCGCCGCTCTGCACACGGGTCTTGAACGTCGCCAACTGACTCATCGTCCCGAGCTGGTTCATGTCCATCCCGGCTGCCCCTCCGCCCATCATTCGGCGGAGGAAATCCTGCTGTTGTTCGAGCGCCTGCTCGCTCGCTTCCGTGAACATCGCGGGCGGCCATGGAAAGCCGTCATCCTCGTCTGTCATCGGTCAACTATACATACTTCCTACAGGTACATAAGCTTTCCCCTCAATACCATTGAGTACCATCAAATGGCATAGGAAGTGGAACAGTCCGGTACGGACGGCTCAAGAGACGACTATACTCCGGGAAGTGAAATCGGTTCGACGCCAGCCAGCGGATCGACAAGACGGAACGACGCTTTCGCTCACGTCACCCACAGTTTAGTAGCGGGCCGTCGAACCGACCAACGCAATGAGCAACGACCCAAATACGACACTCGAAGGCGGGACGGATCTCCCGGAGTGGGAGTGGGAACGCACGGTCGAGGACAGCGGCGCAGTCGACGTCGGCGATCGCGTCACCTTTAGCAAGGAAATCAGCGACGACGACGTGACCAGCTTCGCCGAAGCCAGCGGCGACACCAACCCCCTCCACCTCGAGGACGATTACGCCGCAGAGACGCGCTTTGGCGGTCGTATCGCCCACGGCATGCTCGTCGGTGGCCTCATTAGCGCCGCCCTGGCCCGTTTCCCCGGGACAGTCGTTTACCTCTCCCAGGACTTCGAGTTCAAGGGACCCGTCCGTATCGGTGACCGGGCCACTGCGGAAGTCGAGGTGGTTGATACCCTCGAAGGAGAGAGGTTTCGGCTCTCGACGCAGGTCCTCGTCGACGACGAGGCAGTCATCGACGGCGAAGCAGTCGTCCTGATCGACGAAGAGCCCTGAAGACAGGGGGCTCGCTACTTCTCGACGACGAGCATCGCGACGCGTTCGAGAACGAGATCCGTCAGCGTCGCATCCGTCGCCTCTCGCTCAGCGTCGGTCACGTCGAAGAATTCAGCGATCAGTTCGGAGTCGGACGCATTGAGCAGCCCGGCTGGTTCGAAACACTCCATCGCCTCGACGACCTCGCAGGCCGCCCGCTCGCGTTCGGTCGTGCTGTCGTCACCGTTCTCACTCTGGCGGCCACCTACCGCGTGACAGACGACGACAGCCGGCTGCTCGCCTCGAGAAACGCCCATCGTCAGGGCATCCTGGATCTGGCGGCGACCAGCCGCGTACAGTAACAGTTCTACCGCCGGATCGCGTGCGATCATCTCCTCGCGTGCGTGCGCGCGGTCAGCCAGTTCACCGGCCCGCCGGAGGTGCTCGCGTCCGGCGACGTACCGCGCGTCGAACGCCTGAACGGCCACTCGATGGTCGTCTCCGATTGCCGCAAGTCGCTCGAGGAACTCGTCCAGATCGTCGATCCGGAGTGTCCCTTCGACGACTTCCATCAGAAATCGACCTCCATCAGAAGTCACCCAGACTAGACTGGTCGGCCGGGCCGTCCTCGTCGCCGTCCCGCTGGCCGGATCCAGCGCCGTTTGCGGCAGTCTGGCTATCGCCAGCTGCCGAGGGAGTGCCATCGGGTTCGACTGGCGTCACCCCGTTCATCGAGGGGTCACGATGGCCGGCGTTCTCCAGGACGTTCTGGGCGGTCTTCTCCCGCCCGCGCAACGCTCCCAGCACGACGCCTTTCTCGGCTTCACGGAGGTCTTCACGGGACTCGATCCCGGCCGCGAACAGTCGCCGGGCGCGCTTTCGCCCGACGCCGCGCACGCCTGCGAGGTCGACCAGTTCCGCCCGGACGCCGTGTTCGACCCGGACGCGAGCCTCCCGGATCGCTGGCGTCACGTCCAGGCCGACCTCGCCGGCCAGTCGCTCGGCAGCGTTGAGCAGCCAGCTCGCCGTTTCGACCTTTCCGCGGATGTCACCCGGGCCGACGCCGTACCGTTCGGTGATCGTCCCTTCTTCGACCTCATCAGCCCAGTCTTCGAGGAGTCTGGCCGTCTTCAGCGCCGACAGCCAATCTTCGAAACGCCCCTCTTCGAACTCGCTTGGTATCGCCCCGAGGAACTCCTCCTCGCGCTCGTAGGCCTCCATCGTGTACTCCTCCTCGTCGCCAGAGCGGAGGTACAACTCGTACATGTCCGGCGTCCGGGAGACGAGGTGATACAGCCCCATCGCGGTCGGGTCCGGAATGGCGTCTGTCCCCTCGCTGTTTTCGGTCCCATCCGCCTCGGCAGCCAGTTCGCTGGCCGTCTCGAAGCCCGGCGGCTCGTCACCCGCTGTCGCCTCTCCGTCGTGTGGCGAGGTCGCTCGCTGCCCGGCCGTCCGCTCGAACTCGCGGAGTCCGTCGAGCATCTCCGCCGCGCTCATCGGATCGAGATACAGCCGCGAGACGGTCTGACCGAGCGAGGTGGCCCGCAGCGTCCCATCTTCGTTCTCCTCACGCGTGAGAAAGTCGTTGGCCTCCAAATAGGCGATCACCTCGTCGACGACCGTCTCCAGACGACCGCCTTCGGTCGTCTGGCTGGCGTACAGCGTGGCTTCCAGAAAGTCCAGCAACCCCGCTCGGGAGTTGGCAAAGCCAGACGCCACCGTCGAGAGGATATGCGTCCGGAGGGCCGGTTCGGCAGCGAGTTTCGACCGGACCGGTTCGGGATCGGCCCAGACGTAGCGCTCGAACAGTTCGTCGAGTTCGTCGTGGCTGCTCGCCAGCAGCAGTGCCTCCCCGTAGGGATCCAGGCCGGGGCGGCCGGCCCGGCCCATCATCTGGTGGACTTCCAGAACCGAGAGAGGTTGCATCCCGCCGGCAGTCCCGTCGTAGCGTCGCCAGTCCCGGACCACGACGCGACGCGAGGGAGTGTTGACGCCGGCCGCCAGCGTGGGCGTCGCGGCGATGACTTTCACCAGTCGCTCCTGGAAGGCGTCCTCGACGAGCGAGCGGTGTTCACGGGAGAGACCGGCGTGGTGGAACGCCGCTCCCCCCTCGACAGCGTCGGCCAGGTCATCGCTGGTCTCGGTATCACTGACCTCGCGGATCTCCGTCGCGATCTCTGCGAGCCGATCACGCTCGACGCCGTCGAGATGTGGCTCGGTCGTCGAGGCGAGTCGTCGGGCGGCCGCTTCGGCGTTCCGGCGAGAGTTGACGAACACCAGGGTCGAACCGTCGTCTTCCAGGGTGTCCCGAACGATAGCCGCGGTCTGTTTTTCGCTGTCCCGCACGGGCAGGCGCTTCTGGCTGCCATCTTCGAGGTGGAGGGCCTGCCCGTAGTGGACCCCTTTCTTCAGGTCGATAGGCCGCCACGTCGAATCGACGAGTTCGGCATCCAACCACTCAGCCAGTGCGTCGGCGTTGCCGATGGTTGCCGACAGCGCGACAGTTTGGAGATCCGGATTCCGCTTTCGCAACTTGGCGAGGGTCACCTCCAGGGTCGGGCCACGCTGGCCGTCGTCGACCAGGTGGACCTCGTCGGCCACCACGCAGTCCAGGTCGGCGATCCAGGGCGCATCGTTTCGCACGAGGGAATCGACCTTCTCGCTGGTGGCAACGACGACGTCTTTGTCGGCGAGCCAGCCCCCGTCGCTCTCGTAGTTCCCCGTCGAGACGCCGACCTCCAGGCCGTACGCCTCGAACTGCTCGAACTCCGCACGTTTCTCGCTGGCCAGCGCCCGCAACGGGACGATATAGAGCGCGGTGCCGTCAGTGGCCGTTTCGTCGTCCTTCCCGTCCGTGATCGCCGAAAACATCGCGAGTTCTGCGATGAGAGTCTTCCCGCTGGCTGTGGGAACGCTCGCCACCAGATTGGCTCCATCGGTGACGCCCCGCTCGACGGCCTCGGCCTGCGGTGGATACAGTTCCTCGATCCCGTCCTCGCGAAGGTGCTCGGGCAACCACCCGGGTACCCCCGGAATGTCCGCGACGTCCATTGAGAGGTGGTAGGGTCGTCCCCCGGTTTAAGGGTTCGCTCGCGGCCTGGGCAGTCGATTGCCCATCTGTTCGCGCGTCTACCCACCCATTCCCGAAAACACATCGAACTGGTAGTCGATCGCCCAGACCTTCCAGTCGCCATCCTCCATTCGAAGGTCGACCGTCGCCGTATACGATCCGCTCTGCTCAACCATCGGGATTTCGTAGGACAGGTCCGCAACGACGGTCGCCGTCTCGTCGCCGTCTCCGCCACCGCTTTCGAGGGTAAGTTCCTCGATCGAAGAGTTGATCGACGGGCCGCTCTCGTCGCTTTGGAGTTCCTCCTCACCGTACATCTGCATAGCCATATCGATCAACTCCTGAAAGTTCCCCTGCATCATCTCGTCGAACTGGTTTCGCTTCTCGGAGTGGGTCAGCTCCTTCGCCCGTTCGGTGTTCTCCTTGTTCAGTGCATGAAAGAAACACCGGACGGATCCCATTGGTCCGCTACAATCGGGGCCAAGCAGGACATTACTCGCCAGGACGCCACCGCCGCCGAGAGCCAGCGCCCCAACCCCACCGTACATCAACAGTTTGCGGCGGGTAAGCTCGGATCCCTGGCCCCCTCTGGGTGGGCGAGCAGTCCCGGACCCGTGAGGGGAGCCAGCCTCACCCTGGCGAGCGTTCTGGGCAGGCGGTTGTCGGCCCCCCTCGGCGGGCGTCTGGGCGGGACGGCCCTGTTGACTGGACTGGGACTGTCCCGCACCAGGCTGGCCGTGCGCTGGGGCCTGCTGTCCGCCAGGCTGTTCTCCTCCCAACGACGCCCCACACTGTCGACAGAACTGGTGCTGTTCCCCCACTGGCGCGCCACACGCCGGACACTCCACCATAGTGACAGACAGCTATCAAGGTAAGAGTAAAAAAGTGTGGGATTTGTCATGAGGGCGTTCGACGGAGACGAATCTTGGCCGTACCGTATCGCAACTCCGCCACGTGACACGTGTGGAGACGGGCATCCAGCGACATCCAGGCGAATCGATGTCGATTGGTTCAGCTGGTTGTGGGACGAACTACTCCGTCGCTGAATCAGACGATTTCGAGCACGACCAGTACGCCGAAGTCAGCAACGAGACGCGCGACGACAGCAACGAGGACAATGGGACCGACACCGGTAGCGGTGACCCGGCGATGGGGCTCTCGTACGGCGGCGAGTGGCTCCTGTTCGAGTCGAGGGCGACCGTCTTGGCCTGAGCGCCATCTGAGGGTGTTTGACGGGCCGCGCCGTCACACATTTCACTGCTTCCGCCGAATCGCCGGTATGCACATCGAATTCGACCGTGACACCTGCATCGGGATGTTCCAGTGCGTCGCCGAGTACAACGCCTTCGAACGCGACGAGGGAGCCGGCAAGGCCGTTCTCGACGGTGGGGAAGAGAGCGACGACGGCGTCATCACGCTGGAGGTCCCCGAAAGCGACGAACTCGACGCGAAGTTCGCCGCACGAACCTGTCCCGTCGACGCAATCGCCGTCTACGACGACGATGGCGAGCAACTGGTTCCGTGAAGAGACGTCCTTGCCCCCGAAGTCCGGTATACACCGTGTGAGGCCCGTCAAGTGCAGTATCGATAACCACTGGGCGGCCCCAATGTCCGCTCACGAGCAGTCTCTTCGCTACGCTCGGCTGCGAGAGGAACATAGCCCGCTTGCCGAGAGGTCGAACTATCAAACGTCGTTTCCCAAGCATTCGCGCTCGCAAGGCGAGTGCGTTTCACCGTCAGAGCAGAGCTCTGGCGAGCTCTCGTTCGCTAACGCTCCACGGGGCGCTTCGCTCACGAGAACACTGCGAGCGGGCCAACGGCCCGCGAGCAGATGTTTTTGGTCCAGCTTTTTGCAAGTCGAGCGGGACCGAAGGTCCCGCTGACCGTGCGAACGGACGCTCCGCGTCCGTGAGCAGATGGGGGTCGCTGTGCGACCTCCCGCAGTAAAAAGGTGGTATAGTGGGACCGCTCGGATTGTGAACCACGCCGAGACGTGCTCGCTATCGCTGCGCGCGACTCGTCTGATTCAAATCCTCGCTTTTCGGTTTGCGGGCGCTCGCGAGTATGCTCGCGCCACGCAAAATGGGACCGCTCGGATTTGAACCGAGGTCAACGGCACCCAAGGCCGCAAGGATACCAAGCTACCCCACGGTCCCGTATCACCCATTTACGACGACGCGAGGTAAAGCGTTTCGTTCCGGCCAGAAAGCACATGCCACCCCGAAGCGAAGTTGTCATATGGTAACACTTCTTGAAGTCGGGATACTGCTGGTCGTCCTTGGGGCCGTCCTCGGCGCTTACTGGATCATCAAGGCGGTCAAGCCCTTCATCTGGAACGCGATCGTCGGTCTCGTCGTGCTCGTACTGGTCGAGATGTTCCTCGGAGTGAGTGTAGCGATCACACCACTAGTGGTATTGATCGTCGCCGTCGGTGGCCTGCCAGGTGCGATCCTCGTGATCTTGCTGTCAGTACTGGATGTCGCGTTCGTCCCCGGGGCAATGGTCGTCCTGCTCTAAGGCGGGGTTGAGACTGATTTCGCTGGGCAGCAAGCAGAAACGAGACATCGAGAATCGCGTTCGTCGGTCAGTTCTCGGGCTCGTCGGGCGCCGAACTCACCGCGGTGGCTGCAAACACGTCGTCGTAATCGAGCCGGACCTCGCCTTCTACCGCCGGATCAGTGACGTCGAAGACCGTAAACGGAGGGGAATCTCCACGCTGGGACTCGGACGTGCCCCAGATCGGTTCGTCCGACCAGTCCCAGGCGCTGAACCGATAGGATACCGGCGCGTCGTCGGGATTCCAGACGACGAGCCGCTCGTTTCCGTCGTGATCGAGCAAGTCGACGCCGGCCCCGGTGATCGTCTCGGCGAGCGCCCGCAGCTGGGCAGTGGTAAGCGGTCGGACGTAGTCTGCCAGCCATTCGATGCCGTCGGGTTCGAAGTCCTCGAAGATAGACTCCTTCACAGTGACGTGGGTCTTGAAGGACCACAGGAGGTCCTCGATGTGCTCGCTCGTCCGATCCCGACGATCGACCAGCGACTCCTCGGCAGCTTCGACATCGACCGTCAACCCCGTCTCGATCGCGACGGGATCGAACGTGACCTCGAGTGTGGCCTCGTCGGTTCGGTAGTCCGTCTCATAGTCGACCGGGGCTTCGATGTCGACGCTCGCCGGTTCCGTGACTCCGCGGAACACGAGTTCGTACTCACGCTCGTCCGGGAGGGCCGAGAGATCACCGTCGGCTCCGTCGATCTCGAAGGTCAGCCGATCGCCGTCGAACGTCTGGACGAGTTCGGTGCTCGCGAAGGCACCGTCGCGGTGGGCCATCGTGGTCCCGTCGTCCTCGTAGAGTTCGAAGGTATTGTCCGCCCCCGGAAAGGCGACGATCCGCAGGCGCTCGGGGGTGTCGGCGTCGCCGCTCGCGTCGGCGTCCATCGGGACGATCGCGCCCGCCTTGGCGTAGACCGGGAGATCGTCGAGGTCGCCGTAGCGAGCGAGCCACCGTTCGCCCTCATGATACTCTCCGGTAAAGAAGTCGAACCACTCGCCCGCCGGGAGCCAGACCGAGCGACGTGCCAGGTTCGTCTCGTCGTCGCGCTCACTGAGGTGTGGCGCGGCGAGCAACTCACTGCCGAAGTAGTACTGGTGGACGGTCTCGTAGGCCGCTTGGGCGTCCGGGTGGTGGTAGTACATCGGCCGGACGAGGGGGACGCTCTCGGTGTGATCGCGCCACGCCATCGTGTAGAGATAGGGAATCAGTTCGTGACGTAGCGTCAGCGCGTCCTCGAGGGTTTCGGAGATCGCACCGTCGAATTCCCAGGGGCGCTTATCGACGAAGCGATGTTTCGTCGTGTGGATGCGGTTGATCGGCGAGAGCGAACCGAACTGGGTCCACCGGGCATAGAGTTCAGCGAACTCCCGGGAATCACCTTCCCCACCCATGTGCCCGCCGATGTCGTGACTCCACCAGCCGTAGGCGACGTTGGCCGAGGTGGCCGTCAGGTGGGGCTGGAAGCGGAGAGACTCCCAGCTAATGTAGGCGTCTCCGGAGAAACCGATCGGATAGCGGTGCCCGCCCAGGCCGGGCCACCGCGAGAAGATGAACGGACGCTTGTCCGTCCGCGTCCGGTCAAGCGAGTGCAGGTGGTTCAGTGCCCATAGCGGGTCCAGCCCGTCCATCTCCGGGGACTCCTCCCACTGCTGCCAGTCGAGCCACCAGAAGTCGATGCCCTCCTCGTCTTCCATCGGGTCGATCAGGTGGTCGAAGTACCCACGAAGGAATTCGGGATCGCTCGCGTCGAACTCGACCGGTTCCTCGCTGTCCGGATCGATCCCCATGAACGTCGCGAAGTCCTCGTACTGGGCCTCGTGAGGATGGACGCCCTCGGCTGGGTGGAGGTTAAGCGTCGTCCGGATATCGTTGTCGTGGAGCCACTCGACGAACCCGGCCGGATCGGGGAAGTACTCGTCGTTCCAGGTCCAGCCAGTCCAGCCGTCGTGGTAGTCGTTCTCGACGACGTGCCAGTCCATGTCGATCACGGCGACCGACAGCGGAATGTCTCGCTGTTGGAACTCCTCGACGACGCCGCGGAGTTCCGTCTGGGAATACTCCCAGTAGCGACTCCACCAGTTGCCAAGCGCCCACCGCGGGATCATCGGGACCTCGCCCGTGATCGACCGGAAGTCCGTCAGGCGAGCCTGGTAATCGGTGCCGTCGCCGAAGAAATACAGATCCTCGTATCCCTCGGGCGCGTCGCGGGGTTGTACCCAGCCGTCCTCGCCGAAGACCAGCCGGTCGGTGTCGTCGACGACGGCCCAGCCCTCTCGGGAGGCGAGTCCGTCCTCCAGGGGAGCAGCACCGTCGACCTGGTCGACCGTCCGCAACGCACCGCCGAGGTTGCCCTCGTTTTCGTCGCCGTACGTCCAGACGGTTCCGTCAGCGAGTTCGACCGACAGCGTCTCGCCGGTGAAGCCCTCCTCGGTTCCGTGGTCGTATTCGAGTTCCACTGTGTCGGTCTCGACGACGAGTCGATCCTCGTCTCGGGTGACCTCGAAGTCCGGAACCGGCTGGTCGCGATACCAGACCAACTGACTCGGTCGATCCTCGAAAGTTTCCGTCGGATCGTACTCCAGCCGGAGGACCCGAGGCGTCAGAACCGTGATACGGACGTTCGGTCCGTGGATTGTCGCGGCCTCGGAGGCAACCGGTTGGAAGTCGGGGACGTGTCTGTCTGCCAATCCGTCAGATCGATCGTTCGGTCTCTGAGTCATTGTGATGTAGTGTGTGGTGGTGTTTCGACGTGTCTCAACGCTCTGTCGAGAGCGTGATCGACTCAATCTCGTAGTCCTCGAGGAATGCACCAGGACCGCCGAGGCTGACCGAACCCCGGTCTGTCTCGATCACGATGCTGTTCTGGAGGGGGAACGAGCCGTTCCTTGGTTCGAGGAACTGCTGATTGACCTCCGTGACCGTCCCCGAGACGTGTTCGCCCTGATCAGTGTCGACCTCCGCGTGGAGCGTCAGGCCCTCGCGCTCGTGTAACGTGGCCTGGAACGTCGCATCCCGAAACCACTCGAACGTGCGAGGCAGTGGATCCGGGTCCGTCTCGTAGAGGACCTCCGAGGAGGGCCAGTACGTGCCGATGAAGACGCTGAATATGGATCCAGCGAGATTCTCCTCCGAAACGTCAACGACGTGTTCCTTGCCGTGTGGCCCGGTAACGACGGTCGAATCGCCGATCATCGCGTCGGTGTCGTCGGTCGTGTACAATACCGGGAGCTGTTCGTCCCAGTATCGGACGGCGTCGGCGAGGCCGGCAAACTCCTCGGGAACGGGATCAGTGGAGTCGACGAGCAACAGGAGGACGAATACGTCGCGTTCTTTGGCGGCCCGCAACTCGGATTTGAACTCGGCGAAGAGGTTTACGGGGATAGTGAGAGCGACCTCGTGTTCGGCGGTAGCGATCGCCTCACGGACGTGTTTGATCGCCGTTTCACGGGACCTGACGACCTGAATCTCCGGGGACTCGGTCGTCGTTTCGTTGTACGTCTCCTCGAGTTTGGGTTGGATCGATTCGAGCCGTTCAGAGAGGTTCTCGATCGCTTCGGCGGGCGGGAATGCCCGGATCGTGGTCGGAGAAGCGTGCTCGTTGACCTGGACCACCCCACGGTTCTCGAGTCGCTCGGCGATGTTGTAGACCGCCCGCTGGGTGACGTCCGCCTCTTCGGCGATCGTCCGGGTCGTCGTCGCATCCTGGGCAAGGATCGCGAGATACGTATCGATCTCCGTCTCGGAGAACCCGAAGACCGAAAGCTCATCTCGGATATCAGTCTCGTTCGATGATGACGATTGAACCATTGTATCACACTTGGAATGTAACAATGAATGGGTTTTCATTCCGTTCGGCCGGTGCCGTCAGGAACGCCCGTTCTGGATGATCTCCTCGAAGGGGTCCCAGTCGACGTAGATCATGATCGCCGAGCCGACGAGCACCACCGACAGCATACAAGCGGTGATGATCGTGATCACGAACGTCGCGGTGCCCGGCTCGATCGTCGGCACCGAGAAGGCCAGAAAGACCAACAGGACCACGCTGGCAACGAAGAACGCCCGGCGAATATCCGTCACGTGTCGATCACCCAGTGGGCCATTGTCTTGCCCGAGGATACGATGGACGTGTCGGAAGCGTCTCGCCGGCGGGGAAGCCGTCGGGACGAGTCGGGCTGAAAGATGCAATCGAGCGCTCTGTGGCCCGGCGTCCCCTGGAACATTTCAGTCGTCCACCTCGGCTGTCGCCGGCTCGGCCTCGGCGCTGGGTTCCTCGATGGGCAAGGGTTCACTGTCCCAGTAGTCGTGGTCTTCGTCGGTCCGGAAACAGGCCGCCGCTCTGGTGTCTCGCACGGACTCGTCGTTGTCGAGGGCAGGCTCTTCCCGTTTGCAGATCTCGCGTGCCTCCGGACACCGCGTGTGGAATCGACAGCCTTCTGGCGGATCGACCGGGTCGGGGATGTCGATCGACCGCACCGGCGGGTCCTCGATCTCTTGGGCACTCGGATCGAGATCGGCGGTCGCCCAGCGTAATACCTTCGTATAGGGATGTTGGGGATCGCCAAGTACCTCTTCGGGCGGACCGATCTCGACGATCTCTCCAAGGTACATGATCCCGATCCGGCCGTCGGCCTTCTCCGCAAGATACCGGGCGTTCGACAGCGTATGCGAGATAAACACGAAGGAAGTGTTGAACTCGGCCTGGAGTTCGAGCAGGAGGTCCATCGTCTCGACGCGCAGGGAGACATCCAGCGCCGAGACAGCCTCGTCGGCCAGGATGACGTCCGGGTTCATCAACAGCGCCCGGACGAGGGCGACCCGCTGTTGTTCTCCACCGGAGAGTTGGTGGGGGAACCGATGGGCGTAGTCCTGGGGGGGTTGCATCCCGACGCGGTCGAGCAACCCGAAGATCCGTGCGCGGCGGTCCTCGACCGACATGTCCGGTTCCCACTTTTTGAGTGGCGCTTCCAGACTCGTCAAGACCTTCTTGTTCGGGTTGAGTGCCGATCCCGGATCTTGGTGGATGATCTGTAACGTCCGCCTGATTTCGTCGTGGGGAATCTCGACATCGCCACGGCCGTCCTTGGCGTCCCAGACGTCCTGCCCGCGGTAGGAGACCGAGCCGTGGGTCGGTCGCTGGACGCCGATGACAGTCTTACCAAGCGTCGTCTTCCCACAGCCACTCTCACCGACCAGCGCGATGACGTCGTTCTCGCGGATATCCAGAGTGACGTCGTCGACTGCACGTACCGGCTGGGACTCGCCGAACATCGAACTGATCAGCCCCTCGTTCTGTTCGAAGTGGACTGAGACGTCGTCTAGGGACATGACGACGTCGTCGTCCTCGTCCATCGTCCAACCGTCGGCCGGAGTGTCCTCTTGTTCAGCCAACTCGGCCAGCCCCGTCTCCGTCACGTCGAACGGGACGGTATCGGCGGCCTCGTCGTAGTGGAAGCACGCCGATCGCTGGTCGTCGGCGACATCGTACCACGGCGGATCCTGGGTGTGGCACTCTTCGGTCGCCAGCGGACACCGCGGCGCGTAGTGACAGCCATCCGGGACGTGGGCCGGATTCGGCGCCGTCCCGCCGATTGGTTTCATCGTCTCTAGTGGCGCGTCCAGGTTCGGGACCGCCTTCAGCAACGCTCGGGTATAGGGGTGTCTGGACTGCCGGACAACCTGCTCGCTAGGGCCAACCTCGGCGAGTTCGAACGCATACAGAATCGCCAGCCGGTCGGCCACGCCCGCGACCAGCGGAAGGTCGTGCGTGATGAACAGCAGGGTGAGATCGTATTTCTCCTTGAGGTCTTCGAGGAGACTCAGGATCGATCGCTGCATCAGGAGGTCCAGCGCCCCAGTCGGCTCGTCCATGAGCAGGACCTTCGGTTCGAGGACCAGCGACAGCGCGATCAGTGCCCGCTGGCTCATCCCGCCGCTCAATTCGTGGGCGTACGATTGGAGGACGCGGTCGGGTTCGAGGTAAAGGTCCGAAAGGAGCTGCCGGGCCCGTTCCATCCCTTCCTCGACATCGTAATCGTGGGCTTTCAGGGTCTCCTCGAAGTGCCCACCGATCGTCAGCGTCGGATTGAACGACGACAGCGCGCCCTGGAACACCATCGAGATCTCTTCCCAGCGCAGCGAACGCAGTTCCTCGTCGTCCAACTCCAGGACGTGGACCGGGTCAGCGTCCGGTTCCGGATAGTAGCGAATCTCGCCGGTGGTGATCCCGGGCTGCTGGACGGCGTTCATCATGCTGTTTGCGAGCATCGACTTGCCCGAGCCGGACTCGCCGACGACGCCCAGTACCTCCTCCCGGCGAAGGTCGACGTCTACGTCGTCGAGCACCATCGCGTCTTGGTTTTCGAGGTCGTACGTGACGCTGACGTTACGCGCTTCGATGATCGGATCGTTCGATTCGCCGGCCATCGCAGTTTGCTCTTCGATCATGACATGCCAACTCCCTGATCCTGTTGTCCAATCCCAAGCGCGTCCGATGACGAGGAACCGCCACCGGGATCGCCGTCGCCGTCGTCACCATCGCCCTCGATCGTCTCGGCGTGTCGCGCCCGAACGCGGGGGTTGAAGATGCGATCGGCGCCCTGGGCGAGTAGCGTCAGTCCCAGTGCGAGTCCGATGACGGTGAACATCGGGACCAACAGCCAGTGGATGGCGAGCAGCGAGGAGGTCGCCCCGGCACGGTGGACGGCGGCGTCCATCATGACGCCCCAGTTCGTGCTGGTGTAGGGCAACACCCCCAGGAAGTACAGCCCGACCGAGCCGAAGATCACGGCCCGGGCCTGCTGGACGAAGTTCATCGTGATGTACGGCATCAGGTTTGGAACGATATCCCCGAGGACGATCTTCGGCGTGGAGATCCCCATGATCCGGGAGGCCTCGACGTACTCGGACTCCCGCAGAGTCAACACCTGCGAACGGATCGCCCGCGCCAGGCCGGCCCAGGCGTTGATGGTGATGAGGATCCCGATGACGATAGGATGGCCCTCGATCTGCAGGACCGACGCCAGCACGATCGTCAGCGGGAGCCCCGGGATCGTCATCGCCATGTCGTTGATCGTCATCGCGATACTGTCGAAGCGGCCACCCTTGTAGCCGCTCACGGTGCCGATCGCTGTGCCGAGGATGACCGAGAAGACGGCACCCGAAGAGAGCATCAACAGCATTGCCGGCGTCGCGTGGACCGTCTGTGAGAGCAGGTCCACGCCCGAGGCGGTCGTCCCGAGCGGGTGCTCGAGTATCCGGAACGCACCCAGGAGCCGCGGCCCCTGGTTCTGGGTCGGTTCGGCGACGACGTGCGGACCGACGATCCCCATCAGCAGGTAGAAGGTAACGACGATCAGACCCGTACGCGCTCGCCAGTCGCTCCAGACGATACGGGCCGGGGCGAAGAGCTTCTCGTCGAGCCACTGCCGGCGCCGTTCGCCCTTACTCATCGTGAACCCGGCCGTCTGCTCAAACTCCGATACCGGCGCGCCGCCGTCAGTCGCGGCCCGTCTACGACGGTCGTGGCCAGTGATCGGCGACCGATCCGGGGCGTCGGCCGGAAGCGTCGCGTCGCCGCCGACGGCGTCGACGAGCGGGTCGTCGGCCGCCCCGTCCGAGCGTGGGCTCCCGGAAGTTGCAGTCGGTTCGTCGTCAGTAGGACTCACGCGAACCACCTCCTCTGGCCCGCGGGTCGATCCAGCCGTAGGTCAGGTCGGCGACGGTGATGCCGATGACCATCGCCACGGTGATGAGGATGAACGCGCCCATCATCAGCGGGTAATCCCGGGAGTTGATCGACTGGATCATGTAGAAACCGACCCCGGGGTAGGCGAAGATGTTCTCGATGATGATTGCACCGCCGAAGGCGGTCCCGATGGCGATCATCAGGCCGGTGTACATCGGCAGAATAGCGTTGCGGGCGACGTAGCGGATCGCGATCCGGCGGGTCGTGAGTCCCCGGAGCCGGGCCACACGGAGGAAGTCCTCCCCGAGGATCCGGATGGAGTTGCCCCGCATGTTCAGTGCCCACCCACCGAAGGCGACGATCGCCATCGAAAGGATCGGCAGGGCACCGTGATGGAGTACACTCAGGATGAACGGGAGATTGAACCCCACGGTGAGCTCCGAAGCGTAGCGCCCGCCGGTCGGGAACAGTTCCAGCTGGTAGCCCAGGAACGTCAGTCCCAGCAAGGCGACGACGTAGTTGGGCGTCGAGTTCAGAAACAGGCCGACGCCGGTCGCACCGACATCGAACCGCGACCCTTCCGTATACGCCATGAAGGCGCCCAGCGAGATCCCGACAATAAACCCCAAGAACAGCGCTGTTCCCGTCAGGAAGATGGTCCACGGGACGGCCGGACCGATGATGCTGGCAACGGGGTCGCCGAACCAGACCGAGCGGCCGAAGTCGCCCTGGAGCAGCCCCGTCATATAATCGATGTACTGGACGTGTATCGGTTTGTCCGCGGTGATCCCCGTCTGGGCCTCGATCCGCATGTTGATGGCCTCCTGGGAGAGGTCGCTGCCGCCCTGTTCGATGATCTTGGCGCGCAGGTAGTCCATTGGTCCCCCGGGCAGGAGTCTGATCAAGGCGAAACTGAACGACACCACGACGAAGACCGTAAGGACGGATTGGCCGAGGCGTTTGAGTACGTAATTCATGGTAATCGGATGACGAAATCGGTGGAAGGTGTTGGTGGTGGTCGAAATGTATCGTGGTTTTGCACGTGGTGACTGGTGGTCGAGCACTGAGCGACCACAGGGGACGCCGGGTGGTGGACCATGGCAGCCGAACTGTGGGCGTCCGCCGTCAGTGGTCGCCGGTCGCGATCACTCCTCAGGCGTCGCCAGCTCCGAGATCAGGTCGACGGGGGTGACCGTCTCGCTATCGCGTACCTGATCGTGCAGGATCGGGGCCTCGTACTCGGTCGGGACGTTCCAGTAGTCCGTCGCGTCGCCGCTGTTGTAGATCCAGTCGAAGTGGAAGTACGGGTGAGCGTGGTCGTAGGAGGCCCAGCCCTGCAGGGCGAGTTTGAAGTCGCCCTCGATGTAGTCACCGCCCCAGTAGGTCGCCGAGTCCTGCATGACGGGTTCGGACTCGATCCCGAAGTCCTCGAGGTGGCTGACGATCGTCTCGACGCCGGTAACCCAGTCGGAGAAGCCGGCAGGTCCCTTGATCGGAAGTTCAAGCGGTTCCCCGTCCTTCTGCCAGGTGCCACCTTGCTTCTCGTAACCGGCGTCTTCGAGGAGGGCAGCGGCCTCGTCGGTCTGCTTTTCGGCACGGCCGTAGGTGTCGAACTCGTCGACGACGCCCTCGAGCCAGTGGCCTTCGACCTGTCCGGTGAACTCGCCGGTCAGACCGCTGGGATAGGTGACGCCGATCTTCGACCCGGTGCCTGCACCGGAGTTCTTCGCCGCTGCCTCGCGGTTGATGACGTGAGCGATCGCCTTCCGGACGCGCGGATCGTCGACCGGTTCCCGCTCGTGGTTGAAGACGATGCCCATCCCCCAGTGGCGGGAAACTAGCGCGGTCTGCATGTAATCGGGTAGCCGACGGGTCTGGTTCTCCGGCATGAACAGCGTCGCCGAACCGTCGGTCTCGCCGTTGATAAGCGACTGCCACCGTCCGGAGTTGTTGGGCTTGTAGAGGTACTCTATCTCCGGGATATCGATACGATCGGCGTCCGGATGGTCCTCAAACTTCGTGACGAGCGTCCGCTGACTGTCTGCGTCTTCCCACTGCCAGGGACCGTTGCCGATGGGTTCCTCGTCGGTGAAGTCAGTGAGATCACCCAGCGCCTGCGAACGCTCCTCCTCGGTTTCAGCGTCGTCCAGCGACTGAACGAACTCGCCGTAGGTACCTTCGTAGGCACGGAGCTGGACGGGCGCGAGCAACGAGAGGATGATGTCCTCGTTGACCGGGTTCGCCAGTTCGATCTCGGCCGTTCGATCGCCGGTTCCCCGGATCCGGTCGGGTATCGCGTTCATGTCGCCGTCCGGGACGACGTACGGGCCGAGCCCACCAGCTCCGCCGCTGTTGTACAGATCCAGCTTGATGTGGTCAGCGACTTCCTGACCGGTGACCGGATCGCCGTTGTGCCAGGTCTGGCCCTCACGGACAGTCAACGTGACGGTCGTTCCGTCGATTTCCCAGTCATCAATGAGGTAGGGGTGATACTCCCGCGTCGCGAGGTTGTACCGCATGAAGCGATCGAACATCGCACGGCGAGCCTCGCCGTCGTTGGTCCCGTTCCAGACGTTATACTGGGAGTCCGAGGGGACGGCCCACTGGGCGAACGTTAGGCGTTGTTCGTCAGACCCCTCTTTGGGATTCCAATCGCCCTGGCGTGGGAGCCAGCTGGTTGGCCAGTAGACCTGCATCTTGTCACTGCCGGCCGACGGCACGTTCCAGCTGTCGGTCGCCTGGAACGACTGAGCCAGTTTCTCCATGATCGGCAACACCGGCAGCGTCTGGTTGGTGACGTACGCCAACTCCTGGATCGTCGCCCGCGAGACACTCTCAATCTGCTCGGGCGTTTCCGTCGCCGTGCCCGCGTCGCTGTCTCCCGTGCCGTCGTCGCCAGAATCGCCGGCTGACGCGTCCGTCTCCGTCGGTGCTTTCCCGCCACAGCCGGCAAGTGTGGCCGCAACCCCCGCCACGCCGAGGCCCTGGACGAACCGTCGGCGCGAGAGTGGTGATTCGTGTGAACGTTTGTCTTTGGGACCGGGCATTGTCGTGGACAATAAATCACACCAAAATAAAAGTTTTGGTAGAATCGCTTCTTCAAAAATTTAGTTAGAATTCCTTCTTCAAGACTTAGACAGAATTAAGTGATCCGTTCGCAATGGTCTATCCATGAGACACAATCGATCCGGACAATCACGGGACGGAAAACAGCCCGACGATGAGGATCGTCCATGGTGGAAAGAGGCAGCCATCTACCAGATCTATCCCAAAAGTTTCAACGACACTGACGGCGACGGCGTCGGCGACATCCCCGGCATCCGACAGAAAGTCGACTATCTCGACGACCTGGGGATCGACGCCGTCTGGCTTTCTCCCGTCTATCAATCCCCACAGGCCGACAACGGCTACGACATCAGCGACTATCGCGCCATCGACGACCAGTACGGCGATCTCGCCGACTTCGAGGAACTCCTCGCTGAACTCCACGACCGCGACATCCGCCTGCTGATGGACCTCGTCGTCAACCATACTTCCGACGAGCACGAGTGGTTCCAGCGGTCTCGTCGCGGCGAGGAACCCTACGACGACTATTACTACTGGCGCGAGGGCGATCCCGACCAGCCCCCGAACAACTGGGATTCCTTTTTCGGTGGCTCAGCCTGGTCCTACGACGACGAACGCCAAGCCTGGTACCTCCATCTCTTCGACGAGAAACAGCCCGACCTCAACTGGCGCAATCCCGCCGTCCGCGAGGACGTCTACGAGATGATGCGCTGGTGGCTCGATCGCGGCATCGACGGTTTCCGGATGGATGTCATCAACCTCATCTCAAAGACAGAGGGTCTCCCGGACGGCGATTCGCACGGAGGTTTGGTCGGGGCCGAACATTTCATGAACGGTCCGCGGGTTCACGAGTACCTCTCAGAAATGATCGAAGAGACTATCGACACCGTCGACCGCGAGATCATGACCGTCGGCGAGACGCCAGGCGTCTCAGTCGAAGACGCTCGCCAGTACGTCGGCGCGGACGGCGACGGTCTCTCGATGGTGTTCCAGTTCGAGCACGTCAACCTGGGCGATGGCGACAGCAAGTGGGACGCCGGCGAATTCGACCTCGTGGCGTTCAAGGAGGTCTTCGATCGCTGGCAGACCGGACTCGCGGCCGACGGCTGGAACAGCGTCTATCTCTCGAATCACGATCAACCCCGGTCGGTCTCGGAGTTCGGTAACGACGGCGAGTACCGACGGAAGTCCGCCAAGCTCCTGGGGACGTTCACGCACACGCTCGGTGGGACACCCTACGTCTACCAGGGTGAAGAACTCGGCATGACGAACGCGAACTTCGAGTCGGTCGAGGAGTTACGAGACGTCGAGGCGATCAACTTTGTCGAGGAAGCCTTGGCAAGCGGGGAGGCCGACGAGTACGACGACGTGCGCGAGGCGGTCGAGGCGATCGCACGGGACAACGCCCGGACGCCGATGCAGTGGACCGACGGCACCAACGCCGGCTTCACCGACGGCGACCCCTGGCTCAAAGTCAACGAAAACCACACTGAAATCAACGTCGCGAACGAACGCGACGAACCGGATACAGTCTGGCAGTATTATCGAGAGCTGATCGACCTCAGACACGAAACCGACGTTCTCGTCTACGGCGACTTCACGTTGCACTATCCCGACCACGAGTCGGTGTTCGCTTACACCCGGACGCTCGATGACGAGCGGGCGCTGATCGTCCTGAACTGGGCGGACGAGCCCACCACGATCGAGGTTCCCCACGACGTCTCGACTGACGACCTCGAACTCGTCCTCACAAACGACACCGTGACGGCTGACCCGGACGGAGAGTTCGAACTCTCGCCTTGGGAAGCACGCGTCTACCTCACTGGGAATCGATGAGTTCCGGGAACACACCGGACACGTACGTCCGAACGGCCGACGATCCCAACGACGAGGACTGGTGGAAAGAGGCGGTCATCTACCAGATATATCCCAAAAGCTTCAACGATACTGACGGCGACGGCGTCGGCGACATCCCCGGCATCCGACAGAAAGTCGACTATCTCGATGACCTGGGGATCGACGCCGTCTGGCTTTCTCCCGTCTATCAATCCCCACAGGCCGACAACGGCTACGACATCAGCGACTACCGCGCCATCGATGACCAGTACGGCGATCTTGAGGACTTCGAGGAACTCCTCGCTGAACTCCACGACCGTGACATCCGCCTGCTGATGGACCTCGTCGTCAACCATACTTCCGACGAACACGAGTGGTTCCAGCGGTCCCGTCGCGGCGAGGAACCCTACGACGACTATTACTACTGGCGCGAGGGCGATCCCGACCAGCCCCCGAACAACTGGGATTCCATTTTCGGTGGCTCGGCCTGGTCCTACGACGACGAACGCCAAGCCTGGTATCTCCACCTCTTCGACGAGAAACAGCCCGACCTCAACTGGCGCAATCCCGCCGTCCGCGAAGACGTCTACGAGATGGTGCGCTGGTGGCTCGATCGCGGCATCGACGGTTTCCGCCTCGACGCCGTCAACCTCCTTTCGAAGGCCGAAGGCCTGCCGGACGGCGACCCGACCGACAGGATCACCGGCCAGGAACACTTCTTCAACGGCCCGGAGATCCACACGTATCTCGGCGAACTCCACGACCGGACCGTCGAGCGCTACGACGCGGTGACCGTCGCCGAGATGGGCGGGATCACCCACGAGGACGCCCTGGAGTACTGTGGCGAGGACGGCGATGGCGTCGACATGGTCTTTCAGTTCCTCTGGGACGGACTGGGTGGCGACGACGATCCCGAATGGGAGCCGATGGACTGGACGCTTCCCGAACTGGCCTCGATCGTCACGGACTGGCAGACCGGTCTCGCCGGCGAGGCCTGGGTCGCCCCGGTACTGGAGAACCACGACCAGCCTCGGAGCGTCTCGTGGTGGGGCAGCGAGGAGTACCGCCGAGCGTCGGCCACGATGCTCGGCACCTTCCTGCTGACGATGCGGGGCACCCCATTCGTCTATCAGGGAGAGGAACTCGGTATGACGAACGTCGAGTTCGACAGTCTCGACGAACTCGGCGACCCGTCGACGAAACAGCGCGTCGAAAACGCGATCGCCGACGGCGACATCGGGGGGTTCGAGGACGCCCGGACGGTGATCAACCTGGAGAGTCGCGACCACGGCCGGACGCCGATGCAGTGGACCGACGGCACCAACGCCGGCTTCACCGACGGCGACCCCTGGCTCAAAGTCAACGAAGACTACACTGAAATCAACGTCGACCGACAGCGTGACGATCCCGCCTCGACGCTGACCTACTACCGGGAACTGATCGACCTCAGACACGAGAACGACGTCCTCGTCTACGGCGACTTCGCGTTGCACTATCCCGACCACGAGTCGGTGTTGGCCTACACCCGGACGCTCGGTGACGACCGAGCGTTGATCGTCCTCAACTGGGCGGACGATCCGACGACGGTCGCCGCCCCGGACGGCGTTGCCATCGACGACTTCGAACTCGCGCTGGCCAACCACAGGACAGCCCCGGCGACCCCAGGCGAACGATTGGCACTCGATCCCTGGGAAGCACGCGTTTATCTCGCGTGATCTCGGTGCGTCTCGAGACGGGAACGAATTAGGGACCGCCGTACGTACTGCAACTGAGAACCCCCTCGCGAAGTGATCCTACCATGACCGAGAACTTACAAGAGAAAATCGAGACGCTATGGACCGACGTCTACGGGACTGAATATCCGGAGAAGCGAGCGGAACTGTTCGACTTGCTCGAACAGCGCAGCGAGGAAGTCGAGTACGTCCCCGAAGAGACCGACTGGTATCAGACCGGCGTCGTCTACTCGCTGTACGTCGATCTGTTCGCAGATGACTTCGACGGACTCGTCGAGAAACTCGACTATCTCGAGGAACTTGGCGTCACGGTCGTCTGGCTGTTGCCCGTCTTGGAGTCGCCGATGGTCGATCAGGGCTTCGACGTCTCGGACTTCACGCGCGTCCGAGAGGAACTCGGCGGCAACGAGGCGTTCCTGGAGTTCCTCGATGCGGCCCACGAGAGGGGTATCAAGGTCGTCTTCGACGTACCAATCAATCACTCCTCGGACCAGCACCGCTGGTTCCAGAACGCGCGACAGGACGAATCGGCCGAGTACCGCGACTACTACATCTGGAACGACGACACCGAGAAATACGAGGAGACTCGTCTGCTGTTGAAAGGGGTCTCAGACTCAAACTGGACCTACAGCGAGCCCACCGACGACTACTACTTCCAGCGGTTTTACGACGTCCAGCCCGACCTCAACTACAAGAATCCGGATGTCCTGATCGACATGATCCGGATCCTCACCCGCTGGAAGGTCGACGGTGTGGATGGTTTCCGGATGGACGCCGCACCCTTCCTCTGGAAGCGCGAGGGGACCAACTGCGAGAACTTGCCCGAGACTCACGCCATCCTGAAGCTCTTCCGGGCGGCCTTCGATTTCGTCGCGGACGGAACCGTCATGATCGCGGAGGCCAACCTCGAACCGGCGGACGTCGTCGACTACTTCGGCGACGGCGATGAGTGCCACGTCGCGTACAACTTCCCGCTGATGCCGACGTTCTTTCTGGCGCTCGCCGAGAACGACCCCACGTACGTCACCGACGAACTGGCGAGTCTGGAAACGCTCGATGTCCCCGCGAGCGCCCAGTGGTTCACGTTCCTGCGCGTCCACGACGAGTTGACCCTGGAGTTTGTCGATTCGGACGAGCGCCGACTGCTCAACGACGCCTACTTAGAGGACGACCAGTGGTCGTTCCGCGAAGGAGAAGGCATCTCCGGGCGGCTGTACAACCTCCTCGGGGAGGATCCAGGGCGTGTCCTGCTGGCGTACTCGATGCTGTTCTCGGTCGAGGGGACGCCGATCGTTTACTACGGCGACGAAGTCGGCATGGAGAACGACGAGGCCTTCCACGCCGAGATGAACGAGGAACTCGGCTACGACGACAGTCGCTACCTCCATCGGGGCCCCTTCGACGAGGCACGGAAGCGTGAAGCGAGAACGGACCCAGATAGCGACGCAGGCGTCATCTGGAACGGCCTCGGCGAGATGATCGAGACGCGGACGGCCAATCCCGACCTGTTCACGGAGACACCGACATACCGCGCCGAGAACGACGTTTTCGTCTCGGTCCGGGAGACTGACGGCCGGCGGCTGACGATTTACAACAACGTCTCGCCGGACCCTCGAACAGTCGACGGTATCGAACTCGACGGCTTCGATTACGAGTGGGTGGTCGAATGACCATGGGTCGATCCGAGCCGACGGTGACGGCCCAGGAGTGGGACGGGGACGCGCCGGTGGCGTTTCTGCGAGACTATCTCGCGGAGCGGTACGCCGACCATCCCGACGCGACGGTCCTCTCCAAGCGGATCGACGAACATCTCCCGACGTTCTGGGAGGCCTTTTCAGCCGTTTACGGCGATGGCCCCGAAGCCGCCGAGTGGGCGATCCGCGCCGTCGATGCCGCGATCGAGGGCTACGAGGATCGCGACGACGGACTCCGTGAACTGGATCAGGAACGTACCCGAGATCCCGACTGGTTCCAGCGGCCCGACCACGTCACGTACATGGCCTACGTCGATCTGTTTGCCGGCGACCTCCAGGGCGTCCGCGAGAAAATTCCCTATCTGAAGGAACTCGGGGTGACCTACCTGCATCTCATGCCGCTGCTGGAACCCCGAGAGGGACGCAATGACGGCGGGTACGCCGTCACGGACTACCGATCGGTGAATCCCGACCTCGGCACCATGGACGATCTCCGAAAACTGGCGGCGGATCTCCGGGAGGAAGACATCCTGCTGTCGCTTGATTTCGTGATGAACCACACCGCGCGGGAACACGAGTGGGCACAGGCCGCCCGCGAGGGAGAGGAGCGCTTCGAGGAGTTCTATCTCACCTTCGAGGACCGGACCAAGCCCGACCAATACGAAGAGACCGTCCCGGAAGTGTTCCCGGACTTCGCGCCGGGGAATTTCACCTACAGCGAGGCGATGGACCGGTGGGTCTGGACGAGCTTCTATGACTTCCAGTGGGACTTAGACTACGGGAACCCGGACGTCTTCGTGCAGATGCTCCAGGAGATGCTGTTTCTCGCGAACGTCGGGACGGATTCGCTGCGTCTCGATGCGGTCCCGTTCCTCTGGAAGGAGATGGGGACGGACTGCCGGAACCTGCCGGAGGCCCACGAGATTCTGCGGGCGTATCGCGCCCTCGTGCGAATCGCCGCGCCGGGCGTCCTGTTCAAAGCCGAGGCGATCGTCTCACCCGATGAGACGATCAAGTATCTTGGGACCGGCGGCCACGAGGGCGAGGAATGTGAGATCGCCTACGGCGCGCCGCTGATGGCCCACGCCTGGCACGCCCTCGCCAGGGAAGACACCCGGCTGCTCTCTCATGCCATGAGGGAACTCCCGCCGACGCCGGGTTCGGCGACCTGGCTCAACTACGTCCGGTGTCACGACGACATCGGATGGGGCCTCGACAACGGCGACGTCCGGGCCGCCCTGGGGCGTGATCCGACCGGCGAGCGCCGGTTCTGTGCGGACTTCTACGCCGGGGACACGACCGACAGTTACGCTGAAGGGTACCGCTTCCAGGTCGAGGAGTCGACCGGCGAGGCTCGTACCTCTGGGACGATGGCGGCCCTGACCGGCCTCCAGCGTGCCCGGATCGAAGGCGAAGACGAGGATGTCGAGATGGCCATCCGGCGCGGCCTGCTCCTCCACAGCGTCGTCTACGCGATGAAGGGAATGCCCTTGCTCTACAGCGGAATCGAACTCGGCCAGCTCAACGACTTCTCGTACCTGTCCGATCCCATCAAAACCGACGACAACCGCTGGGTCCACCGACCGTCCTTCGACTGGGACCGGGCCGCCCGTCGCGAGACGGACGGAACGGTCGAACAGCGACTCTTCGACGCGATCGCCGCCCTCTCGGAGGCCCGTAAAGGCCTGACACCGGTACACGCACAAGGCGAGGTGCGCGTTCTCGACGTCGGTCCGGACGAGATCTTTGTCGTCGAGCGCGTCTTCGAGGGCGAGCGCCTGCTTGCCCTCGGGAACTTCTCGGGAGACCCACAGGTAGTCTCTCTCGGTGCGCTCGCGGACATCTGGAACCGCGGCGGGCTGACAGATGTCCTCAACGGGGACTCGGCGGTTTTCGCCGACCGGCGGATCTTCCTGGCGCCCTATGGCTACCGATGGTTCCAGCCCGATCCCGAGTTCGAACCCGGCGATCCCGTCTCGACCACCATCGAGGTCGATGTCGAGACGGACTGGGGCGAGAACGTCTATCTCACGGGAAGCCTCGACGTCCTCGGCGGGTTCGATCCCGACGAAGCTGTTCCGATGGCTGCCGAGGAGTATCCGACGTGGACAGCAGCGATCGAGGTCCCCGAGGGAACGTACTTCGAGTTCGAGTGGCTCATAAAACGCGACGGCGAGGTCATCGAGTGGTCGCCGGATCGGTACGGCGCGAAAGCCGGCGAGGGAGCGATACTCTCCGGGCTGGATCGGCCGTAGGCTGGTTTTCGGACCTCGTCTCGTTCGAGGCGGTTCGTTCTCGTGACGTCGGCCTTCCGCTGTGTCTCTCAGATGGGTCCAACGGTTGGGTGCACACATTCGGAAACCAGTCTATCACGACGTCTCTGCCAGCAGTAATTCGACGCCGAAGACGGGTGTTACTGAGCGTATTATTACACTGTTGTCAGTACCGATTCCGGGTTGAACGGCCCTTTCGCCAACACGGCATCTTCCCGATTGACAGGACGTGTCTGCGACCGGCTGATGGACGGGTACATTGGTCCCGCCACAGTTTCAATTCTTGAAAACGACACGGAATGATTATTAGAGTCGCATAAAATCATTTATTATGAGAAGGTCCCCCATTACTCCATATACGGATGCCCTCTGGTGGATGATGGACCAGATCAGCGTCACCCAATCAGTCGAGCGGAAGGTCATCGCTGCGGTCGTGATTCAGTTCTCGATTTCGGTAACGCTGGTTCTCGTATCGCTGGTTTTCGGTGGGCTGGTCCGGATTGCGCTCACGGTCGGTCTACTGGGTGTCGCCGCCATCGCGTTCATCAATACGATCATCATCACGCGCTGGGACATCATCGAGCCGATCGAACGACTCGAGACCCACGCGAGTTCGATTGCCGAGGGGGATTTCTCGACGGATGTCACGCGGGTCGATCAGGACGACGAACTCGGCGATCTCACCGACGAGTTCGCGGATATGCAAGCGTATCTTGACGTCGTCGCCAGACAGGCTGACGCGCTCGCGCGTCAACAGTTTGAGGATGAAGTACTCGATCAAGACGTTCCAGGCGATTTCGGCGCGTCATTACGAGAGATGAAGGAGAGTCTTACGGAGTACGCCAGGGAGACGCGGGAGATGACCGAGCAACTAGAACGTCGGTCTGAGCGACTCGACGAGTTGGTCACGGCATTCGGTGGCGCTGCAGAGCGCGCACGCGACGGTGATCTCACAGCGACGATCAACGAATCCGACTTTCAGTTCGAAGACGAGGCCTACCGGGACGTCGTCGACAATTACAACGCACTGATCGGGACGCTCGCGGAAACGCTCAGAGACGTGGTCGGCTTCGCCGAGCGTGTAGACATCGCCAGTAACGAGGTTGACGCCAACGTCACAGCGATCAGCGACGCAAGCGAAGAGGTCGCCCGTTCCGTCCAAGAGATCAGTGACGGGGCCGCCGATCAGACTGAACAGCTCCAGACGGCCTCGGAAGCGATGAACGATCTCTCGGCGACCGTCGAAGAGATCGCCGCGTCCGCCGACGGAGTCGCCGGAACCGCAAGCACGGCTGCCGAGCGCGGCCAGACCGGCCAGGACGTCGCCAGCGAAGCCATCGAGGAACTGACTGTTCTCGAAGCGAGGATCGACGAGACGGCGAACGCTGTCGAACAGTTAGCGGCGGACATCCGCGAGATCGACGAGATCGCCACGTTCATCGATGAGATCGCCGCCGAGACAAATATGCTTGCGTTGAACGCCTCAATCGAGGCCGCCCGCGCGGGCGAGGCAGGCGAGGGCTTTGCCGTCGTCGCCGGCGAGATCAAAAGTCTCGCCGAAGAGACGGCCGACGCAGCGGGCGACATCTCCAATCGAATCGAGACTGTTCAGACGTCGTCTGCTTCGACAGTCGCGGACGTCGAGGACATGACCGAGCAGGTGGGAACGACCGCCCATTCAGTACGAGATGCCGTCGAAAACTTCGAGGACATCGTCTCGCTCGTCGAAGATATCGACAGCGGCCTCCAGGAGATCAGCGCGGCGACGGACGATCAAGCTCAGACCGCCACCGAGGTTGTCGATCTCGTCGATGAAGTCGCGTCGATCAGTGAGCAGACGACCACTGAAGCCGGGGACGCCTCAGCCGCGGCCCAACAACAGACGGCGACCGTCGAATCAGTCACTGACGCCATCGAGGGCTTGTCGACCGATGCTGCGAGACTCTCTAGGCGTCTGGAAGCGTTCACTGTCGAACCCTAAACGCTGACAGGCCGGATGGCCACCGGCAGCAGATTCCAACGACTGATCGCGGAAGCTCAGCACTCCCGGTGGCGATCGGGTGGTGACATTCCGGCTCGCTGTCCCGATTCGCCCAAGCAGGGACGACAGTTTTGCTCTTCGATCGTCGACTCCCAGTCGGAGTCATCCTCGCTCAGGCTAATCTATCGGCTCGTGGTCATCGCCCCGGTTACGAGCACGGCCCGACTGAGCCCTCGGGGCCACATTCGAAGAGCCGCCCGCGAGAAGAGCATTGGGAATCGAGCCGCTAGATAGCTCTCTTCCGTCTTCCACTGCCCTTCCGGCTCGTTCGATCGATGATGTTTCCTCCCTCCGCTTGCATGGAGACAACTCGGGTATGAATGCATTTATCGCCGGAGATCTCTCGAGAGTGAGAGAACGTGCGCGTCCGCCGATACGATAGATGGCGCTGCCGAACGACACTCTCGTCTCAGGAATTGTTCGGCAGTGGCTCGTCGGCGTGCCAGTGATTGTGGCCCTGATCGAACAGCGTCGGCGTCTCGAAGACGGCCAGCGTCTCGACCTCGACGGTGACCGCGTCGTCCGAGCGGTCGACGAGTAAGTCCTCGCCGGAGAACAGATCGTGCGTGTCGACCGGCAATCGGAGGTCGACCCAGTGGGGATGATCGGCGAAGTTGATGACGACGACCCGTTTTGCCTCGCCCGCGTCGCGGCCGAACACGAGTACGTCGTTGCCGGCCTCGGTCCGGTGGGCCTCTCTGACAAGATCCGATTCGGGACCCAGGACCGGCGAGTCGTGATAGAAGTCGATCAACGACGAGACGAACTCGAAGTGGGCCTCGTCGTACTCGTCCCAGTTCATGAACGCGCGCTTGTAGGGGTCAGCCTTGATGTCGCCCGTCTGATCATCGCGACCGAAATACGGACTCTCACGGCGTTCCCCGTACTCCGTGATGAGGCGCTCCTGGCCGTAATAGAGGAACGGGACGCCTGGGAGCGTGAAGGCAGCGGCAAGCGCACCGCGCTGGGCCGCCGCGGGATCCGCACGGTGACCGTGGGTTTTCGCCTCGTAGTAGAGTCGGGACTCGTCGTGGTTCTCCGTCGAGTTGATGAGGCGGGAGTACGCCGGGAAACCGTCGTTTTGCCGCACCTCGATCGCGCCGATGAGGTCCTTGGGCGGGCGCTCACCGCGAGCGACTGCGTGGGCAGTCCGCATGAACTCCGTCGAGTCGAAGTGCAGATCGAATTCGGATTCGCCCATCTCCGGAATCCGCGGGATCGACTCGTCGAGCCAGAGGAAGGCGTCGTCCTTCCCGCGAGTCAACTGCCGGGCCTCCTTCCAGAAGGAGTGGGGGACCCCCCACGCGATGTCACACCGGAACGCATCGACAGTGTCCGACCAGAAGTCCACGACGGCGAGGATATGCTCCCGCAACGCGAGATTGCCGAAGTTGAGGTTCGGGTGCAGACGGACGTCGAAGAAACTCGTCTGGGCCGGCGTGGAGTCGATACCGTTGGTCCGGGACTGGCGGTCGAACCAGTCGAAGTACGGCGAGTCGGTATCCCAGGCGTCGATCTCCGGGAACGTATAGGGATCGTCGGGTTCCTCACCCAGTTCCGCGATCGTATCCTGCCAGTGGTTGTGTTCCCAGCCGGCATGGTTGACGACCAAGTCGAAGGCCACCTTGATGTCGTGATCGTGGCATTCCTCGACGAAACGTTCGAAGTCCTCGATCGTCCCGAGATCGTCGGCGACGGCGAAGTAGTCGCTGGCGTCGTAGCCGTGGGGACCGCCCGGCGGGGTGTCGACCGTTGCGCTCCAGGCGGGGACGATCGGTGTCAGCCAGACGAGATCGACGCCCAGCTCGTCGAGGTACTCGATCTTCTCGGTGAGGTATTCGAAGTCCGTCGCGCCCTTCTCGCCTGCGAACGATCGCGTGAATATCTCGTAGACGACAGCGTCATCGATCCACTCCGGCGGACGATTCGGGAGGTCGACCGCCTCGGCGTCCGGGTCGAGGACGATCTCGTCAGTCGTCCCCAATCGCACGCCGTCGTAGGGAGCGGCGAACAATCGCGTCGGTCCTTCGAGAGCCTCGACCGGGATTCGGGCAGTGTGTCCCTCGACGGCGATGTCCTCGCGATCGAGGGCCGCGGCGTCGTGCGGGCGGAACGTCACGTCGAGATCCTCGGGGACGGCGTAGCTATCCGGAGCGAGTTCCGGGTTCGACTCGACCACGAACTCGTCGGCGTCGGTGTCGTAGTGTCCTTCGAGTTCGATCCGCGGCGGTCCGCCGGTCGTCTCCCGGGCGTCGGTCGGAAGCTCGCCCTCGATGTCGTAGAGCTCGTCGCCGTCCTCGGTGACCGGCGGCGGGAACACCTCCATTGTCAGCTCGTGGGTGCCATCAGGTGCGTCGAGTTCGAAGACGTACGTTCCCGGCCTGTCCGGCTCGAACTCGGCAGTGTTGTGATTGCCCTCGTCGTACTGCTCGGCCTCGTCCTCGAAGGGGGTCGGCGCGTACTCCAGCCCTGCCTTGCTCCCCGCCGGCTTCTCGGCGAGTCGCCAGACGAACTCCCCTTTCTCGTAGGGACCTGGGTCGCGTTCGGGCGCCCCCGCGATCGTTGGTGCGAGGTTGTCCCTGTCGTAGCCGTGGGCCATGTCGACGAAGATCGGATCGACAATGCTCTCCCCCAACTGCACGAATCGTGGCGGACCCGGATGATGGTCGTCGGAAGCGTCATATACTGTCATTGTAATAACCACATCGACGACAACAGGTGTCGATAATTATTCCGAGTGGCTGGAACGGTGTTAACTTTTACCGATGACCGCCGTGGGAGCACAGAGCACAGGTAGCCCCGGTGGCACAGATATTTTTAACATCCGTACCAAACGAATAGACGATAGACATGCACCATCCCGGACCACCTCGTTTCCTGGCCGTCGGGGAATCGACCGAACTCGCCCCCCGAGATCCCGACCCGTCTGGCACCTACACCTGGCGTATTGAAGACGCGCCGGACGGGAGTTACGCAGTGCTCGGCGACGATCCCGTCGAGACGTTCGTCCCCGACGTCCCAGGGGTCTACACCGTCGCCCTCGCGGCACCGGACGGGACACACGAACTCACGCTCCGGGTGTTCCCCGCCGACATGGCGATCGACGAGGAGGTGGCCCAGCCCGCCACGAGCGGGCAAAGCGGCGCGAGCGGGATCAGCGGTCGCTCGGGCATGAGCGGATACGGCGAGCGTTCCGGCTCGGGCATCGGCTCCGGACTGGGACGGCCCGAACCCGGCGAGGCGCGCCCGCGGCTCACGCTCGACGCCGAGCGAGACGGTGACAAGATCGTCCTGCAGGCACGTCCACAGACCGAACCACACCGAGGGGCACCGCCTACCGATCTCGACGTCGAGTTCTACGTCGATGACCGCGACGAACTCGCCGGACACACAATCGAGGGCCAGAAGTTCCGGATCCCGATCGACGCAATCGACGAGGCGGCGCGCGTCCACGCCATCGCCGTCGGCGACCAGTACAGCGTCCCCGACTCGGTTCGAATCGACGGCGACGGCGCGATCGAACGGCTCAACGACCCGCCGGCCTGGAGCACGGAGATGACGCTCTACGAGATCTACGTCCGGGGCTATGTCGATCCCGACCCCGGACAGACAGTCTTCGGGGCGATCGCCGAGAAACTCGACCATATCCAGGATCTCGGCGTCGACACGCTGTGGTTCACGCCCGTCCTCCAGCACGACGGCAACGAGCACGGCTACAACATCACCGACTTCTTCTCGATCGCCGACGACCTCGGCGGAGAAGAGGCCTTCCGGGAACTCGTCGCCGAAGCCCATGACCGGGACATGCGCGTGCTGTTCGACCTCGTTCTCAATCACTCCGCACGGGACCACGAGTTCTACCA
This sequence comes from Halorhabdus rudnickae, assembly GCF_900880625.1. Lineage (NCBI taxonomy): Archaea > Methanobacteriati > Methanobacteriota > Halobacteria > Halobacteriales > Haloarculaceae > Halorhabdus > Halorhabdus rudnickae. Next base: position 2,112,220 of record NZ_CAAHFB010000001.1, on the reverse strand, counting down.
GCGCGCGCTGGCCGGCGACGAGCAGTACCTCGAATGGTACGACTGGGAGGATCGTGAGGCCCGCGAGCCAGAGACGTACTTCGACTGGGAACTGATCGCGAACTTCGATTACGAGAATCTCGAAGTTCGGCGGCACCTGCTGGACGCCGTCGAGAAGTGGGCCGGCGTCGTCGATGGCTTCCGGTGTGACATGGCCTGGGCCGTACCCCAGCCCTTCTGGCAGGAGATACGGGAGACGGTCACGGAGATCGACGACGACTTCCTACTGATGGACGAGACGATCCCCTACGTTGCGGACTTCCACAACCTCTGTTTCGACGTCCACTTCGACGCCGGGCTGTACTTCGACCTGCTGCAGATCGGCCACGGCGATCAGCCGGGCGAGGCACTCTTTGGCTCCCTGGAGAGTCGCTATCAGATCGGCTTCCCGGACCACGCTGGCTTCCTGACGTACATCGAGAACCACGACGAGGAACGCTACGTCTCGGAAGTCGGCCACCACGCCGTCAGGGCGGCCGCGACGGCGACGTTCACACTGCCGGGCATCCCGATGATCTACGCCGGCCAGGAGATCGGCGAGCGACAGCGCCGCGGGGAGACCCACTGGGGCCACACTGACGAGGATCTACTCGACTTCTATCAGCGACTCAGCCGAACGCGCGAGGCGATCGAGGCGCTGGGTGGCGACGCTGAGTTCGAACCGGTCGAGACCGACGCCGACTCCGAGCAGGTCGTCGCCTACGCCCGCGAGAACGACGATCGGTACGTCGTCGTGTTGAACTTCGGCCACGAGGCGGTCGAGGTCGGACTCCCAGGGGAGACCGTCGAGCCGGTCGACGAACTGGCAGACGAGACCGTGGCCGCCGAGGGCGGCGTCCACGTCGAAAACGCCGTGATACTGCAGGCAGCGTAAGAGCGTGCCTCCGGCTACGAGACGCCCCACGCGTCGTGTTCCTCGACGACATCCGTCGTTTCTTCTCCATCGTACCCGTCGAAATCGGAAACCGTCCCCCGGCACTGGTGGACGACAGTAATCCGGACCGTCCCGCTTTCAACGTGCCAGCGGAGCGTATCGCCGTCGTCGATGTCGAGTTCGTTACGGATGTACGGGGGGATGTTCGTTTGGTTCCCCGACACTGTACTCTCTGCATCGACGCGGTCGCTGTCCATACACGACTGTTTGTACACTCACTGATGAATAATAGTGTGCGAGCACACTTCGTAGACGGTCAGCCAGCCAGGGATTCGCCAGCGGCTCCTCAGGCCCGATCGGCGTCCCGTGTCACGTCGGCGAGTCGGTCGGCGACTGCGGGCTCGAGTTCGGATTCGCGCATCCGCCAGCGCCAGTTGCCCTCGGCGGTCCCGGGGAGGTTGAAGCGGTGTTCGTCGCCAAGGCCGTGGAAGTCCTGGAACTGTGCGAACGTGATGACGGCCGGCGTCTCCCAGACGGTTTCGATGACGTCCCAGTTGATCGCTCCGCCCTCGTAGTCGACGGCGAAGTGCAGACACTCGCGCTGTTTCTGCGAAAGATCGTCGACCCAGCCGACCGTCGTACTCGTGTCGTGCGTGGAGGTGTAAGCGACGGAAGGTTCGTCGTAACTGGCCGGATGATGGGTTTGCTCGGCGTCACACCAGTCGGCCATCCCGGCCACGCGCATCCCGGGGAATTCGAAGGCGTCCCGGAGTTGGCGTGTCGCGTCGGTGATCACGCCCAGGTCCTCGACGACGATCGGGAGCTCCCCGAGCTGGTCCCGCACGGCCTCGAAGAAGTCCCGGCCCGGTCCCGAAACCCACTCGCCGTTCATCGCGGTGTCCTCCTCGGCAGGGACCTGGTAGTAGCTCTCGAAGCCTTTGAAGTGGTCGATCCGGAAGACGTCAAAGCGATCGAGCAGCCCCGCAAAGCGCGTCACCCACCAGTCGTAGTCCCGGTCGGCCAGGGCCTCCCAGTCGTAGACGGGCGTACCCCAGAGCTGACCCGTATCCGAGAAGTCGTCCGGCGGCACCCCGGAGACGTAGATCGGCTCGCGCTCGTCGTCAAGTTTGAAGATCTCGGGGTTGGCCCAGACATCGACGCTGTTGGTGCCGACGTAGATCGGCATGTCGCCGACGAGGTCGATCCCGCGGTCGTGGGCGTAGGCCAGCAGATCGGCCCACTGGCGATCGAAACACCACTGGCAGAACTCACGGAACCGAACGTCCTCGGCGAGTTCCTCACGATAGTGCTCAAGAGCATCGGGGTCGCGAAACTTTATGTCGTCGGGCCAGTCCATCCAGGTGTCAGCCTCGAAGTGGTCCGAAAGCGCCCGGAAAAGCGCGTAATCGTCGAGCCACTCGGCGTTCTCACTCCGGAAGGACTCGAAGGCCGCCCGTTCGTCTTCGTCGGCACCGTCTTGAAAGCCTGCGAAGGCATCACGGAGCGCACGCTGCTTGAACGGGCGGATGCGCTCGAATTCGACTTCGCGGTCGTCGAAGGTGGGCCGCTCGGGGTCCTCAAGCCAGCCCGCTTCGACCAGCGGATCGAGTTCGATAAACAGCGGATTGCCGGCGCGTGCCGAATACGCGGAATACGGCGAGTTGCCCTGGCCCGGGTCAGTCGGGCCGATCGGACAGGTCTGCCAGAGAGACTGCTCGCCATCGACGAGAAAATCGACGAATTCGCGGGCCGGTCCGCCGAGTGTTCCGATCCCGTCAGGACTGGGGAGCGACGATACATGCAGGAAGACGCCGCTTTGTCTTTCGAAGGACATATTCGGTGGTTTGTCCGGGGAGAACTTCAATGTAGGACATGCCGACGACGTGTCGAAGCGAAATATATTGACACCACTGAAATACGGGTTCCGAGGAGATTGACCACACTAGACGGGTGAATTTCTATCCACCACGACGCTTATGTTGTCGCCGAAAATATATTTACAACAGGAGTATTACTCAATGAAACAGAACTCTATCACTCTCCTAGAACAGGAGACCAAGCGACTTCTGGAGTGGCACGCCGGAGTGGTCGATCGACACGACAGCCCCTCAGGCCGCAAAGGGGGCCATCGCCCGCCTCGGCGCACACTACAGGGAAGGGTGCATGGAAGTCGGGTTCTAGACCCCGGTGCTCATCGAGGCGGTACGACCTGCTCCTCCCCGAGGACGAACAGAGCTACGCCTACACGCGAACGCGGGGCGACCTGTGCGTGCTGGTCGTGCTCAACTGGTCGGAGGACCCACAGAAACCCGGTCTCGATACGCAGGTGTCCGGAATCCTCGATTCCGAGCAACACCCATCCGACGACCTGAAACTTCCAAGCGGGAGCGACGACGCCGTCGGAACCGATCTCACGACCCTCGAAATGCGTCCCTGAGACGGGGGCGCCTATCGGCTGGCCCGAGACGCAGGATTTCGATCGTTTGGCCGTCCAGAGTGTTCTATCTCGTGGCCGGAAACAGACCAGAACTCCGAAACCAGTCAACCTCGACTTGTCTTCTCACCCAACCGCGACGTGTCTTTGAAAATTGCGTTGGTCCGCCATTTCACCCAACTGCGATCCGTCTCCGCACGCAACCTCGGTCGGTCTGCTACTGCGTGTAGGCGTCCAGGAGGTACTCCCGGACCATCCGGCGGGTGTGGTAGTAGGGACCGTTGAACGCGATCGTCTGGCGCATCATCTTGATCCACTGCTCGCGATCCTCGTAGTAGGTCGGGATGACCTCGTTCTCGAGTTGGTTGTACAGCGCCATCGCGTCCTGGCGGGTTTCCTCCTCGTCGGTGGTTTGGTCGGGCGTGCTCTCTTCGGGGGCCGGGCCGATCTTCCAGCCCGTTTCGCCCTCGATGTGTCCCTCGACCCACCAGCCATCGAGCGTCCCGAGTTGCGGGATGCCGTTGTAGGCGGCTTTCATGCCGGAGGTGCCACAGGCTTCGAGGGGCCGACGGGGATTGTTGAGCCAGACGTCGACGCCCGCGGTCAGCTTCGCGCCGACCTCCATATCGTAATCCTCGACGTACTGGGTTTCGATGACGTCGTTGAGCTGCCAGGCGTTGTGGAAGATGTCCCGGATCTTCTGCTCGCCGTTCTCGTCGCCGGGGAAGGCCTTCCCGGCGAAGACCAGCTGGATGTCCCCGACGTTCTCGGCGATGTGCCGGAGCCGATCGTTGTTGTAGAAGACCAGGTTTGCCCGCTTGTAGGGGGCCGCCCGCCGGGCAAAGCCGATCGTCAATGTCTCGGGATCGAGATCCGACCCCTCGCGTTCGTTGATGAACTCGATGGTCTCGCGCTTCTGTGTCTGGTGGGCGTCCCACAGTTCCTCGTCAGGGAGCACCGTCGCGTGCTTGAACTTGTAGGGATTGGCCCGCCAGCCCGTGATGTGCTCGTCGTAGAGGTCGCCGAAGGCATCGCCGATCCAATAGGGGACGTGGACGCCGTTGGTGATCGCGTCGATCTCGAAGTCCGGGAACATGGTCTGTGAGACTTCCTGGTGCTTCTTGGCGACGCTGTTGGCGTGCGACGAGAGATTCAACGCGAGCAGCGACATGTTCAGCCCCGCCTCGTGGCTGAACGGCCGCAGCTCGTCGGGGGCGACGGGATCGGTGACCATCTCCTCGACCATGCCCCAGTCGAATTCGTCGTGGCCGGCCTCGACGGGCGTATGCGTCGTGAAGACGCACTGCTCGCGAACCGCCTCGGCGTCCATGTCGTTGCGGGCGAGCAACTCGGCAGTGAGGAAGGCGGCATGGCCCTCGTTCATGTGATAGGTGTCGACCTCGAAGCCGAGTTCGTCGAGAATTCGGGTCCCGCCGACCCCGAGGACGAGTTCCTGGGCGAGGGTGAAATCTTCACCGTGCCCCGGCGCGTACAGCCGCTTGGTGTACTGTCGAGCGTCGTCGTCGTTATCCTCGACGTCCGTATCGAGGAAGATCACTGGCACAGTCTCCTCGCTCTGCTCGGAGACGACATCGTAGCGCCAGGCCGTCACGGTTACGTCGCGGCCATAAATCTCGACCGTCACCTCGACGTCGAGAGGCTCAGCATGCTCCTCAACCGGCCACGGGTCCGGATCACTGATCTGTGACCCATCCTCCTCGAGAGTCTGTTTACAGTAGCCCTCCTCGTTGAGCGGCGTGACACAGACACCGTCGACACCCAGGTCGGCGAACGATCGGATCGTATCTCCCGCGAGCACACCGAGCCCGCCACTGTAGGTGTGCAGGTCGTTCTCAATCCCGATCTCCATCGTGTAATACGCGATTCGGCCTCGCACGTCGGAATTCCCTGTCGGAGAATTCATTTTATCTACATAAAGTATACTGCCTCAAAAGCGTACTGATTTTCCCCAGATTATGGGATCTCATTCATAACTAGTATTTTACAATTTTTCTGAATACCACAATACAAAGGCAGCATGAGTCCTACCAGATATATTATTTATAATGGACATAAAGAATCTTTAACCGCCGCTATCATCGGACATTGAAGTCGGGGTTCGTATCGGGATCGAGTAATCGGTCTGAAGGGCCCATCCGGAACGAATGCAGTCTCTCACAGGCCCCAGAATGCGGCAATCCCCAGCGTGGTGACGACGAAGATCGCTTGCAGTGGCGCGCCCGTCCGCACGTAAATCCGAACTCGTAGCCGCCCGGTCCGTAGACGAAGAGGTTCGTCTGGTAGCCAATCGGCGTCATGAAGCCGGTCGAGGCGGCGAAGGTCACAGACAGCACAACGACAAAGAGTTAGCCCCGAGAACCACGGCAGCCTCGACAGCGACGAGTATCATCAATACCATGCTTGCGATGTGCGAGATGACGTTCGTCAGAACGCCGTCACGATGTAGATCAATCCCAGGACGCCGATCGGCGGAAGCGAGAGCTCGACAGCGACGATCCCGACCGTCGCCCCGGGTTGTCGGGTCTCGTCATCGCCGGTGAACGCTCCGACTTTCCGGCCGAGGATCTGGATCGCGCCGGTCCGCCGGATGCCTGCGCTGGGGATGAACATCACCAGAACGGATATCGTCGCCACGCTGGCGAACCCGCTGAGTCCGCACTCGACGGCCGTCACTTCGCTTCCGGGCGTACGGAGGGCGTACACCGGGTCGGCGAGCTGTCCCCAGTCGACGAATATCGTCGAGACTGGCTTGACGACCAGCAAAGACACTATAATCCCGATCGCAGTCACGTCTACGGGGACGAGCTCGGTGACGAACAGCACCAGCGCTAGATGAGAGGGAACGCGACGGCCATTCCGGGATCAAGGCCGGCAAGCGTGGCACAGAGAAACAAACGGATCGGCGAGGACAAGCTCTGTTCGGAACCGACTCGACGGCAGGACGTGATAGACAGCTTTCGGGTCGTGGAGTCGCTTATCGGAGTACATTCCGACGTGTGTCCTCCGAGAGAGAAGTCGGGCCAACGGCGTGGGGACTGCAGGATTCACACTCATAAGAGACACCGCCATCGTCGTAGCTCCAGATCGCCGCCCCGAACAGGAAGAAGGCGTCTTTCTGCCGACGTGCAACGACGGCATCGGCCTCGCCGCCGCAGTTGGGACACCAGTCTTTGTCGGCGGGTTCCTGCCAGATTAGTTTGTGACGGCCAAAGGTTGCGTCGTCGACGGCCTCGGATTTCGACGTTTCGATGACCGCTTCCGGCGGAATGGGAGCAGCCTCGATCTGGTTGTCATATCCACTGTCAACCGCCGTCGACGACGAGAGGTACGGACCGACTTGCACTCGATTGTCCCGCCCGACGAAGCAGACCGTCACCTCGGCATTTGTTCCCGTAATGTGGACCTCGTTACCCCAGCCGATCACAGAGACCGTCAAATCCTGTGTTGTCTCCCGGACGCGGATCTTGTTTTTTGCCCCGCGAATCAAGACCCCGTTCCGTGGGTCTCGTGTCTCCCGGGAGTGTTCCCATCCCGTCAGCGTCACGTCGAACCCGTCGGACCCGGCCGTGGGTGTCGCAGTGCTGTCGTGAAACACCTGTTCGGCCCCAGAGGCGTCGAGGCTGTCGGTAGCATCGTGGGCGACGAAAACGTCTTCGACATCACGGATAACGACATCGCCCGAAACGTTTTCAACATAGCCGTCTTCCAGATCGCCAGCGATCGCCTGCTGGACGGTCGGCTCCCCGGCCGTGGTTCCGGTGGCGGGAACATCAGTAAACACGTACTCGGCATCTTCGATATATAGCGTCCCAGCAACGCTATCGGGTCCGACGAAGACATCTTCGGCTCCGCGGAGTCCCGCCGGCGTCTGCTCGATACCCGAGAGGCGAACGTCGCCCGAATAGCGGTCTGTCGGTGCGTTCCAGTTGGTCATCTTCGAAGCTCCGAATTGTCTCAACGTTCGGAAGCCGGCACTTGAAAGGCAGACATCTCTTATCGGCCTGAGTGTCCGATCGGGTAGGCTGGTATCGGTCGGTTGGCCCGACCTGCCAGATCAGGCTGGTCCCGACCGATACCCGACTGATAGTGAATACTGTTGGTCTGTTCCACATCGACCGCACGCAGTTGTGCAGTCGTCGCGGTAAATCGCTACAGTAATCACGATGAGTCAGGACGGGGCCGGAATACGAAGATTCATTATTCATTGGACAATGCACCGTGAATATGCATCGACGCACGTTCCTTCGAGGAACTGGGGCACTCGCGCTCAGTGGTGGGATCGCAGGCTGTAGTGGGCTGTTGGGGTCGACGGAGCCACCGGCGAGGAAGGCGTGGCTGTTCGAGGATGTCGCCGTTGACGACACACAGATGACGATCGATATCGATTCGAATCCACGGGTCGAGTCCCGGAAAGAGCCGACCCAGAACGCTGGCATCGTCGGAATGGTCTCGGCTGGGCTCCCGATCGGCGTCGCACGAGGGGCAAAAGGAAAGGGCGCCCGGGGAAGTGGCGGATATAAGAACGCACCGAGCCACCACCGCCATGGTCGGTGGGCGATCTGGCATGGCAGCGGGCACCGTTCCTGGCGAGATGATCACGAGGACGAACTCAGGACGTACCCGGCGACAATCGCAACCTTAGGAGTTGCGTACCTCGGAAGCGACGCTGCATACGAACAGGATCCACCCGGACCGGGCCCGGGAAACGTCAGCTGGGATCGAACCTGGGAAAACGTCTCCGATGGCGCGACAAAGACCGTGGACCTCTCCGAGATTTCGCCTGCCGGGAACGTCCGTGAGGGGTGGTACCGCGTCGGGACGGAATTGAACGCGGAAAATACCGGGCTGGATTTCGAGTGGCAGAGCGTCGACTTCGAGGTCGACAAGGAGTTGGGGACGGAAGTCGATAAGGCCTGGTACGTTGCCCCGCGTGTGTGAGAAGATTTTGGTAACCGCCACGACGGTGGAGGCAGAGCCGCAGTCAGAAGTCCGGATCCGAAAGTCCCCGGTCACGAGTCTCGCGATCAACGAAAGAGAGATGTCAACCACAGCAGAAGGGTGCCACTGATGGTTCGCAGGGTAGTGACGGACAGGCGCGTCACGCTCGGGCTGACGTTCGTGGTCGCGTTCTGTTCGATCGCGTACGAGCTCGTCTACTCGGAGCTGTTGACCGTCTTCTATGGCGGGACTGTGCTGCGGTACTCGATCACGATTGGACTCTACCTGTTCTCGCTCGGGGTGGGGGCACTGCTCTCGACACATCTGGATGACCCGGTCGAGAACTTCCTGCGGACGGAAGTGTACCTCGCAGTCGCCGGACCCGCGGGTGCAGGCATCATAATCCTGCTAAATTCGTTCCCGGATGTAGTATTCGCGGGCAAGCCGGCGATCACGCTCGTGGCGGCCCACGTGCCGATCCTGCTAGTCGGCGTGCTCTCCGGGTTCGAAATTCCGCTGTTGAACGAACTCCTGGCCGACCGCGAACAGACGATCTTCGCCGCGCTCGGTCGGATCTATCCCCGGTCGGTTGTCCGACGGGTGCTGGGAGTATGTTTCGACGTATCCGACGCCAACCACGAGTCGTTCTCGGAAGTGCTCGGCGTCGACTACCTCGGGAGTCTCGCGGGGACTGTCGTCTACGCCCTGGTGTTGTTTCCGGCGTATGGCCTGGTAGTGACGGTACTCGTGCTCGGCCTACTCAATGCCCTTGGGGCGCTTACGTTCGCAGGGTGGGTGTTGTGGGGACGGTCCTGGACAGCGAGCGACAGTCGAACTGACTTCGGTGCGAGCGGCAACCCGGGAAGTTGGCGGCCGCTGCTGGTTGTCGGATTGCTGTTGACCGGGGCCTACGCGGGGCTGGTCGTCAACGCCGGCGCGGTCGATCGGGCCGTGACCGGCGCGTACATCGGTGATCAAATCGAGAGCGAATATCGCCCGGGTCAGGCCGAGGTGGCCGTCGAGTCGTTTACACGGACGCCATACCAGCGAGTTACCCGCTATGAACGGACGATCACCGGCCGGCAAAAAAGCGAAACCTGTCTGCGGCTCGATCAGGCGATACAGCTGTGTGACAGCTGGGTCGACTCCTATCACAGCGGACTGGTCGACGTGCCGATGAGTACGTTCGAAGATCCGACATCGGTGGACGTGCTCCTCGTCGGCGGTGGCGACTACATCGCCGTCGACCATCTAGAAGAGTACGGCGTCAGCATCGATCAGGTCGACATCGACGGGACGTTCATGCAGATGGCCCGCAATCACCAGTACCTGGGGCAGTTCAACGACGGCGCAGAGACGTACGATCGGTTGAACACGACCGTCGGCGACGCGTTCACGTACCTGCGGCGGACCGACGACCGTTACGATCTCGTCATTCTGGACGTTCCGGGTGTGCGCTCGGACGATTCCATGCGGCTGTACTCGACGGAATTCTACCGCCTGGTGAAGCGCCATCTCACCGAGGACGGTATTGCCGTCACCTGGGCGTACTCACCGTATTTCCACGGCCAGCATCACAAGTCCTTCGTGAATACTCTCAGGGCGGCCGGGTTCGACCGCCATCTACCCTACTCCGTCTACGAAGACTTCGACGGCGACAGCGAGCGCGAGCGAGGTGAACGGTTCTATCTCCTCTCGGACGACACGACACCGACACCCGACCTCTCGCGTGCGCGAAGTGCGTATCTCGACGCCACAGCCGAACAGTACGACGGCTGGAATTGGCAGTTCCTGACGCGGTATCGCGGTGTCGACCCGAACAGCGTCTTCAATCCAAACTACGACATCATCGTCGAGAAATGACCCGATCCACCCTCCAGTTCGTCCACAGTGCCGAGCCACCCTCGACGGACCTACGAGTCTTTGATTCACTAACGACCCGGTTTCTCGGGACGACGTTTCGGTTCCGCGTCGTCGGGAGTTCACATTACATCAGCGCACCGGCGTATGACTTTCATGAGCTGTCCTCCTGTGAGCCGGTGGCGGCCAAGGCCGTCGAAACGATCCGTTTGGACGGCCCACAACAGGACGACAACCGCGAGTGCAACGAGGCAACCACCAGCCTTGGGTATGAGACGGACGCCCTCCACTGTGAAACGATTATCGAGCGACGGCCCCTGTCAGCGTTTCCCGCCGACGCGTCGTTCGACCTCGCCTACTGGTTCGGGGATGATGCCGCGACGACGGTCAACATCCAGGCGGGCGGCTACGAAACCTACCACACCTATCCAGAATTCGATCTGGCGCTCTATACACAGACGATATTCGACGCCGTGCCGAACCCGCAGGAAGTGGATCGGGAATTCGGCGAGCAACAGCCTGTAGGTCAGCCGACCGATTGAGCCAGTTTCAGTCGGTCGATCCGTTCCGGTTCGCTTCGAATATCGGTATGTATTTGTTTGACAGAGAAGAGAGTGACAATCTATATATTGGAGTCATCCTACAGCGGTGGTATGTCTGACGGCTACGAACTCGGGGGTGGAGGCCACGGTGATCCGGGATCCGGATCGTCGGACCTCACTCGGGAGTTAAATATCCTCCAGCTTTCTCCAGCTGAACGTCGAGCGGAGGGGATCGACGAGCGGACAGTCACTGAGGCGTTTCTGGCAGTGGCACGGCGAGGCAGTGCCGAACAGAAGGATCTTCGCGGGATCACACTGCCGGAACTCGCCCTCGACCGACAGTACATCGACGGGACAAACAGACACCCGATCGATCTACGGAACGCGACAGTCGAGGGAACGATCTCGGCCGCGTTTGCGGCGATCGACTTCCCGATCCGTCTGGACGGCGCGACGGTGGGCGAAATAGACATCAGGAACGCAGAGTTTGGGGGGCGACTATCGGCAACGAACCTCACCGTTACCGGCGAAGTCGACGCCTTCGAAGCTCGCTTCGACGGGAACGTGAGTTTCGACGGGGCGACCTTCGAGGGGCCAGTTCAGTTCGACGACGCAGTCCTCGACAACGATGTGGCTTTCGACGGGGCTACCTTCGAGACGCAGGCCGCCTTCAGGGGGGCAGAGTTCCACGGCGATTCGAACCGGCTCGATGATAACACTAGCTTCACCGATGCCACGTTTCGCGGCCGTGCGGATTTCACACAGGCGGAGTTCGGGTTCGTCCACTTCGAAAACATAACCTTCGAAGGAAGCGCAGTCTTCGAGGAAACGAAAGTGTCGGGAGACATGGAGTGTTCCAACACCGTTTTCGAGTCAGTTGCGAATTTCGACGACGCACGATTTGGAGAAGACACGGATTTCGAGGCGGTAATCTTCGAGGAAAACGCGAGTTTCCGGGGAGCGGAATTCACTGGCGGTCAGCGGGCGCTCGAAGCCGATTTGACATTCGAAGAGGCACAGTTCGGCGGCGAGGCGACCTTCCGCCAGGCAACGTTCCGATCGGCAACCTTTCAGACAGCGCGTTTCGACGAGCGAGCCGACTTCGAGAACGTGGCCTTCGAAGGTGACGCCACGTTCGCCGATGTCATATTCGCGACCGAGGCGGATTTCGACGAGGCGTTGTTCGGCGGTGACGTGGACTTCTCGGACGTCAGATTCGAGGGAGAGTGTACGTTCAGAGGGGCTGAGTTTACCGGCGATGACGACTTTCTGGAGGAAGACGCGTCGTTCGTGGGGGCCTATTTCGGGACCGACGCACACTTTCACAACGCCGAATTCACTTCGGCGGCGTTTACAGACACCTTCTTCGGTGGGAAAATCGACTTCAACGGCTGTACTGTCCACGATCGGATCGACTTCCAGGCGACACAGATCGACGGCGACGCGTACGTCGACTTCACGAAAGCCTCGATCAGAGGCGGCCGAATCGGCCAGCCGGCCGAGGGATGGGTC